>JBAPQU010000279.1:0-13946 GCA_049280795.1 Candidatus Sulfotelmatobacter sp. | reverse complement strand
CGCCTCGGCTGTCCACCGAGCGCAGCGAGGCATCCGCCCCCGCGCCCATTTGACCCTGCTGTTCAGCTCAAATAAACTCCCTTCTCAGTGGGGTTCCTATGAAAAGTATCGTGCGGACATTCTTTTTCTTCCTCTGTGTACTAGCCATCTTCTCCAACACCACCTTAGCCGACGACGACCAGGGCCATCACCATGAAGACCTGACCACCGCTCAGCTAGGCACGGTAACCTTTCCGGTTTCCTGCGATCCCGCTGTGCAGAAGTCCTTCCAGCGCGGCGTCGCCCTGTTGCACTCTTTCTGGTATGAAGAAGCCGAAAAAGAATTCCAGCACATCGCCGCCGACGATCCGCACTGCGCCATGGCCCATTGGGGCGAGGCCATGAGCCTGTGGCACCAGCTCTGGAACAACCCCGACGCAAAGGTGATCCAGCGCGGCCTCGACGAAGTTCACGAAGCGAAAACCACTGATGGCCCTACCACTCCCCGCGAGAAGGCATACATCGCGGCGATTGCAGCCTTCTACAGCAACTCGAAAAAACTCGACCACGAAGCTCGCGCCCAGGCCTATTCCTCCGCAATGAAGAAGGTCTACGAGACCTACCCCGACGATCACGAAGCCGCGGTTTTCTACGCGCTCTCTCTGCTTGCCTCCGAACCGCACGACGATGAAACTTTCGCTAACCGCAAGCAGGCCGCCGCAATTCTCGAAAAACTATTCGCCACCGAGCCCGATCATCCCGGCGTCGCGCACTATTTGATTCATAGCTACGATAAGCCGCAACTCGCGCAACTCGGCTTGCCTGCCGCCCGACGTTACGCGCAAATAGCCCCTGCTGCTCCGCACGCATTGCACATGCCCTCCCACATCTTCGCCCGTGTGGGCCTCTGGCAGGACGACATCAACTCCAACCTCGCTTCCATTGCCGCTACTCGCAAAACCGCCGCCATGCACATGGGCGGCGAAGGCCACCAGTTCCACGCCATGGATTTCCTGATTTACGCCTACCTGCAAAGTGGACGCGAAGCCGAAGCTGCCAAGGTAATCGACGAAGTCAAAACCATGCCGAAGGTGAAGTCGATGTATGGCGACGATTTCGATCCACAAACCAACGCGCTCTCCGTATTTCCGGCGACGTACGATCTTGAACTGCGCCACTGGTCGGACGCGGCAGCGTTGCAAGTCGTCCCCGGCGCTCCGCCTCTCGATCAGGCGGTAACCTACTGGGCGCGAGCAATCGGCGCGGCTCGCAGCGGAAACCTCGTGCAGGCTCACAAAGATTTGGAGAAAATCGAGACTATCCGCAAACAACTCGTAGCTGAAAAAAAGTCTGACGATGCCGAAATAGCGCTTGAAGATTACGACGAAGCCGCCACATGGGCCGCCCACTCCGAGGGCAAAGACGAAGAAGCCATCGCCAGCCTGCGAAGGCTGGCAGACAAGAATGACCAGCTAGGCAACGAAGGAGATGGCATCCCAGCCCGTGAGATGCTCGCCGACATGCTGCTAGAAGCCAAACGTCCGCAACAATCTCTAACCGAGTATCAAACCGATCTCAAGCTGAATCCCAACCGCTTCAACGGTCTCTACGGCGCCGCCCGCGCCGCTGAAGCCGCCGGCAAACAAACCGACGCCAACGAATACTATGCCCTTCTTCTGAAAGTCTGCGATGGATCGAACTCCACGAGGCCGGAACTGAGCCGGGCAAGGGAACTCCTAGCGCAGAAGTGATCAATGATTACGTCAGCCGCGAAGCGGCGTAAGAATGCAGCCCACGGCGCAAGCCGTGGGTTAGAAGTGTGCGCGATAGCCAGCCCCGAAGGGGCGAAAGAGTAAGCTCTCCCATGCAGAAAGAACATTGCCTTGTCTCGGTCGCTAGGAACTCATCTCTATCCCTGCCCAGCTCCGAGAAATACCGTCATCTTCACAATCAGCGCTGCCATCATGCCCACCGCTCCCAGCAGCGCGTTGTACTCGCGATGCTTCCGGTATAACTCCAAAGAAAATCCCCCCAACTCTTCGCCGGCGTCACTCGGCGAAAATCGCGGAAACATCCTCGGCACCCGCCGCGCATACTCGTCGAACTCAGAAAATTTCTGCCGCAGAAACACCTCTTCATCGCCAATCACGGGTAAATAAATCGCAAAAAACATCGCCACAAGCACGAGCCCTACCCACCAACTCCGCGCCGCCACTGCGAATCCAACCCCAATCACCAACGATCCCAAGTAAAGCGGATTGCGCGTATAAGCATAAGGACCGGAAGTGGCCAGCGACTCATTCTTGCGCACATGACCCGAAGCGATAGCCCGAACCAGAAGCCCCGGTACAACTAAAATCATACCCAGCACCATCGATTGCCACGAAGGCCGCGCCAGCCAGAAATAAAACACGGCGAAAAGAAATCCCAACGGCACTCGTATGCGTCGCGCGATCTGTGACCACTCACCCATGTTTTGAAAGGGCGCGGCTTTAGCTGCGCCGTAAGTGCGACAAACGACCGAGGGCTTTAGCCCCTGAGGTCGCCATCCAACAACTCGCTTGCAGCCCGAACCACCGCCTCACTCCCGATCCCCAACAATCCCTCATCCGCGCCGGGCCGCCGTGCATGACTCGTCACGCTTTCCGGACTCCGCAGTACAATACTGCGCGTCCCATAAGGCCCATTGCGCGCCGGATCGGTAGGCCCATAGAGCCCGACAACCGGAACTCGCAAAGCCGCCGCCAAATGCAGCGGCCCAGTATCTCCGCCAACAAACAGCCGCGCCCGCCGCGTCAGAGCAATCAACTCCGTGATGCTGCACCGCATTGCCAGCGCCGTTCCCCCGCTCGCTGCCTCGGCTGCCCGCACCAACTCCTCTTCACCCGGCCCGTAATTCAAAATCGATCGCACGCTGCGATCCGCCAACCCGCGCGCCACTTCACCATACCGTTCCGCAGGCCATCGCTTCGCTCCCCACCCCGCGCCCGGATTCAAAATCGCAAACTCGTCGATTCCGGCTTCCGCCAGTCGTTGTCCAATCCGCAACTCAGCCTGCGGATCATGAGGCAGATCGCAGGAAAACTCTCTAGGGAACAATTCCGTCCGACGCGAGATCAACGCCTGCGCGACAGAAAGATTCTGCTCAATCACATGTCCGCCACGCGCAACAACCTTCCGCGTGTACCACAAACTCGCCGGAGCCTCTCTCGGCTCCGCTGCACCATACACAACGCGCGCCCCCGACCACCGCGCCAGAACAGCGGACCGCATCGCTCCCTGCAAATCCACCGCGGCGTCGTAGTGTACGTCACGCACGTCGTTCCAGACCGTGGCCGTGCGCTGGAGAGTGGAAATCGAAAACGGAGACCTACGCCACGCCTTCAGATTCGCCGTATGCACTTCGTCGACCAGTGGCCGCAGCGCAGACCGGACTCCTCGCCGCGGTGCTCCCAGCGCGCATAACAGTTCGGCCCACCGCTCTTCAATCAGCCACCCAATGTATGCCTGCGGGAATGCCATTCGCAGAGCATGAACCGCGGGCAGCGTGTGCAGCACATCCCCCATGGCGCTGAGGCGCACAATCAGCAAGCGTTCGATCTTTGTCTCCGGCGCAATATCGATACGATTCGGATCGTGACTTCCAGGGCCGACGCTCACTGCGGCCTCAGCCCCAGCCGCGAGCGAATAATCTCGCTGGTGGAGTGATCCTTCGCATCGCCGACGATCTCCACCCGTCCGCCGTATTGCGCCACCGTGTCGCGCTCGGGAACAGATTCCGCCGTGTAGTCCGTGCCTTTGGCCTGAATGTCAGGACGAATATCGTGAATGATCCCGCGCACATCAAGCTCTGGAAAAATGACCACCGCATCCACATCGCCGAGCGCAGCCACAATTTCGGCACGCTCTTCCGCCGGCATGATAGGACGCCCGTCGCCCTTAAGCGCACGCACCGAATCGTCCGAATTGATAGCCACCACCAGCTTGCCGCCCAGCGCCTTCGCGCCACGCAGATAGCGCACGTGGCCTACATGGAGCAAATCGAAGTTGCCATTGGCCAGAATGATGCGATCACCAGCGCGCCGCCACTGCTCCACGTAAGCATGAAGCGCATCGCGGTCCATGATTTTATCTTTTTCTTCCATTTGTCTGATCGATCAATGTGGCCGAATCGAAGGCGGCGACTGCTCGATGGCGCGTAAAAGTTCTTCACGTGAAACCGTGGCCGTTCCCCGCTTCATCACGACAATTCCACCCGCATAGTTGGCCAACTGCGCTGCCTCTTCGGTGCTGGCTCCCGCGGCCAGCGCCGCGCTGAACGCCGCGATCACCGTGTCGCCCGCTCCCGTCACATCGGCCACTTCGTCTGAACCAAAAATCGGAATATCCACGGGTGCGCGTCCCTGATCAAACGCAACCATGCCGTCCCTCCCCCGCGTAATCACCAACGACTGCAGCTTCATCCGTCCCATAACCTGTTCTCCAGCCTGCCGCACCTTCGTCCAGTCCTGCCCAATGCGAACGCCCAACGCGGCCTCCACCTCGGGCTCATTCGGAGTCGCTGCCGTCGCGCCGGAATACTCCAGCAGCCGGTACCGCGAATCCACGATCATCGGCACCAGCACAACTCTCCGCCGTCCAGTTTGCCGCAGCGCGCTCACGATCGCCGGACTCGCCGATCCATAGCCGTAATCCGAAACCAGCAGCGCATCCGATGCGCGCAGATATTCTCGCGCCGCCAGGAACAGTTCGCGCGTCAAGTGCCGGTTGGGAGGATTCTCCGGCTCTCGATCCACGCGCACCACCTGCTGCCGTGTATTGTGCGTCATCCCCGCGAGAATGCGCGTCTTTGTGACCGTCGTGTAACTCTTGTCCTTGAGCACGCCGCTCACCGGAATGCGCTTGTGACGGAAAAATTTCAACAGCATCCGCCCCGGCTCGTCATCGCCGATAGCGCCCACCGGCAGCACGTTCACTCCCAGGTCGGCGAGATTGTTGACCGCGTTCGCTCCTCCACCCGGCACCACCGTGCGTTCCCGATGCTTCAGGATGAGCACCGGCGCCTCGCGCGACACACGCGAGATTTCCCCAAACACGAATTCGTCGGCCACCAGATCCCCCAGTACGGTAATCGTAACCTTGGGGAACCTCTCAATAATCTTGTGCAGCCGGTCGACTTCTTTCAAATGCTTGGTCATTGGTTTGCCGCTTGCCGCCTCCGGCATTTTCTCACGAGCGTTGCCGTCGCTCCTCAATCACACGCAGCATGGTATCGACCGCGTTACCCGCATCCGCAAGTTCCATCTTCACCGGCACAACCGCCAACGGCTCCAGTGCAGTTAGATATCCGCCTAGGTTCACTGCATCTTTTTCCGTGGTCACAAAGCCACCAGCCTCACTGTGCTGCCGAAGCTGCAACAAATCGCGCACGTCTTTATCAGTGTAAGCATGATGATCGCGGAAGAACGCCTGCGCCACAGGATCAATCCCCGCAGTCCGCAACTGCAGCAGAAAATTCTGCGGACGTGCAATCCCGCAAAACACAACGGGACGCGGCGGAACATCTCGCGTAACAATCCCTCGCCGCACCCGCCAAACCGTCTTGTTCGCCAGTGGAAACGATTCCGCCGAAGCCCCACTCGCCAGCACCACAGCATCGGCTCTCTGCAGCGAAGACAAAGGCTCTCGCAATCGACCACCAGGAAGTAATCGATCACGCGCATCCTCCGGTGTCACCAGCACGATATCGAAATCACGCTTTAATCCGCGGTGTTGAAAACCATCATCGAGCAAGTGAATCTGAGAGCCGAACCGCGCCTCGGCAAACAATCCCGCCTCGTAGCGATCTTCCCCCACCACCACCGGAGCCTGCAGCCGTCTTGCAATCAGCAGTGGCTCATCGCCGAAATCCCGAGGCAACCCGCCCGGATCCACCAGCAGCACGCCACGAGTCGTGCGCCCATAACCCCGCGAAAGCACATCAAAGCGAATTCCCCGCGCCCGCAACAACTCACCCAACAAAATAACGAATGGAGTTTTCCCCGATCCTCCCGTTGAAAGATTTCCCACGCTGATAACAGATCCCCGCAGCGACCGCGAACGCAACCACCCACGGTCATAGAACGCATTGCGCGCTCCCACCACGCCGCCGTAAATTGCCGATAGCGGATTCAATCTCATGGCCGCGCCATCAACTCCCCGAGTGCGTCCGCCGTTCGCGTCGTGGCTCCAATCTGCGACCGCAGGGTTTCGGCGGCGCGCTGGCCCAGCGCCTTGCGCTCCTCATCATTAGCCAGCAATTCCAACAACACCAGCGGCAACTCCGCTGGACCAACAACTCTCACGGCATTCCGGCTTTGAAACAAGCTCACAATGTCGCGAAAATTTTCCGTGTGATTGCCCACCACCGTGGCCACGCCGTGTTGCGCCGGCTCAATAATGTTGTGCCCGCCGCGCGGCACCAGACTTCCGCCCACAAACGCAATGTCGGCAAGCGCATATAAAGCCGCGAGCTCTCCGATCGTATCCAGCAAAAACACTCCGCCGGCCAAAGGCTCTCCATTCCAAAGAGAGCGCCTGTAAAAACGAATCGACATCTGTTCCAGCAGCTCGGCCACAGCCGCAAAGCGTTCGGGATGCCGCGGCGCCAGAATCATCACCGCCCGCGGATACTGCACGCGCAAATTCTCAAATGCCTTGAGCAGCAGCGGCTCCTCTCCATCCACGGTGCTGCCACAAACCAACACCGGTCCCCCGCCGTCTCCCGTAATCGATGAATGCAAGCTCTCGACAATCGCTGGCGGTGCTGGCGCGGGAATATCGAATTTCAAATTCCCCGTAACGCGCACACGTTCCGGAGGTGCACCAATATCCTTCAGTCGCGCGGCATCCTCCTCGGTTTGCGCCAGGAACAGATCCACATTCATCAGCAGCCGCCGCAGCAATCTAGGGAATCGCTGGTAACTCGGCCACGACCGGTCTGAGATTCGGGCATTCACCACCGCAATGCACGCGCCGCTCGCATGCGCCAGCCGCAGAAAATTGGGCCAGAACTCAGTCTCCACTATCACAACCATTTGCGGCCGCAGGGACCGCAGGTAAGGACGAATCGCAAACGCGAAATCCATCGGAAAATAAAACACATTTCTATCGCCAAAGCGCTTGCGCGCCAGCGCCTGCCCTGTATCGGTGGTTGTGGAAATAAAAATTTTATGTTGCGAAAACCGCTTCTGAAGTTCCTCCACCAAACCGGCAACCGCCAGCACTTCGCCCACTGAAACGGCGTGAAACCAAATTACTGCTTCCCGCTCTCCCGGCAAACAGAGCCGCGCCGGCACCCGCCCCATCCTCTCCGCAAATCCCTTGCGATACTTTCCATGGCACGCCATCTGGTAGAGCCAGTAGGGCAGGCTCGCCAACATTCCAACACTCAGCAACACGCTGTAAAAAAAGCTGTATAAAGAAGAGATCAAGTCCAGCCATTGTAAGACCTCTGTGCGCCTCTGTGCCCCTGTGTTTAAGATTTGAAGACCATGTCGTGGAGCTAGACCGCAAGGATTGCCTAACCCTCGACAACCGAACGCTCTATAATCGGAACCATGCAGCCAGCGAGGCTCCTCCGTATTCTCGTAGCGGCCAGCGCCGTAATGTTGTCATCAGCTACTCTTTCCGCCAAGGACTTCGTCAAGCCCGTAGCCCAGCCCGCTAAAACTTATCCCGCGCACGACGATCATCCCGACGAGAAAGTGGCCATCGCCGCCGATCCCTACGACGCTCCCGATAAAGCAAAGATATTTACCATCGATTTTCACGAGCACGGACTCCTGCCCATTTTCTTCATCGTCACCAACAACGGCGACCAGCCCATCTCCATCGCTAACATGCAGGTCGAGCTGACCACCGCCGGCCGCGCCAAACTAACCCCAATTTCGCCGGACGACATTTCTCGCCGCCTCTCCAATCCCAAGGCCAACACCAACCCGGCCACACCCCTGCCATTTCCCATCCCGCACAAAAAGGTGAAAGGCGCTGTCAGCAAGAAAGAATTGGACGAGATCGAGTCCTCCCAATTTGCCGCCAAGGCCGTCGAGCCGCGCACCACGCAATCGGGATTTTTCTTTTTCGACGTGGAAGACATCGACGCGCCTCTCGCTGGCGCCCATATCTACGTAACCGGGGTCGACGACGCCAAAGGCACCGAGTTGATGTACTTCGAAATTCAGATGCAGAAGTAGCAGGCGATTCTTGGTTCTCGGCACAGGCCGTGCGGCGCGGGCACCCTTGCCCGTGTCTTCTGCTACGAGATAAGCTCTTTTCGACTGTCTTATAATCATCAACTAAAGATGTCGACCTCCGCAGACACCGCCGTCGCCGCTTCCGCGACTTACGAGCCTGTCATCGGCCTCGAAGTGCATGTTCAGCTTCTGACGGCGTCTAAGATTTTCTGTTCCTGCTCCACGCGATTCGGCGCCGCGCCCAACACAAATGTCTGCCCGGTCTGCCTCGGGATGCCCGGAGCGTTGCCGGTCCTGAATCGCAAGGCAGTGGAATTCGCCACGCTGGCCGCGATGGCCCTAAATTGCCGCATCAACGAAACTTCGATCTTTGCCCGCAAGAATTATTTCTATCCCGACCTGCCCAAGGGCTACCAGATTTCGCAGTACGATAAGCCGCTGGCCGAGCATGGATACATCGAACTGACGAGTCGCAAGAAGATAGGCATCACCCGCGTACATCTCGAAGAAGACGCCGGCAAGAGCCTGCACGAAGGCTTTCCCGATGCCGATGAAAAAACCGCGATCGATCTCAACCGTACCGGCGTCCCGTTGATCGAAATCGTCAGCGAGCCCGATATTGCCACGCCCGATGAAGCCTACGAATATCTCACTCGCCTGAAAGAAATCATCCTCTACACCGGCGTGAGCGATTGCAACATGGAGGAGGGCTCACTGCGCTGCGATGCCAATGTTAGCGTGCGCCCGCGCGGCCAAAAAGAATTAGGTACAAAAGCTGAAATCAAGAACGTGAATTCGTTCCGCTTCATTCGCGAGGCGCTCATCTACGAGATCGCGCGCCAGGTGGACGTGATCGAGTCCGGCGGCAAGATTGTGCAGGAAACCCGCCTCTACAACTCGCACGAAGGCAAAACTTACAGCATGCGCTCGAAGGAACAAGCGCACGACTACCGTTATTTCCCGGAGCCCGATCTGCTGCCGCTGGTGGTCGATGAAAAGTGGAAAGCCGAGATCACCAAAACTTTACCCGAACTGCCGGAAGCGCGCCGCGCGAGGTTGGTGAAGGAATACGGCATCACCGAATATGACGCGCAAGTGCTGACGGTTTCGAAATCCCTTGCCGATCAGTTTGAAGCGGCAGCGAAGGCGGCCAAAAATCCCAAGCGGGTTGCGAACTTAGTCCAGAGCGAGCTGATGGGACGTCTGAAAGCCAGGGGCGCGGAGATCGAGCAGTCTCCGATTTCGATGAAAGGCGTGGCCATGTCTGCCGATCTGGTCGAGAGCGGCGCCATCTCCGGCAAGATGCTCAAAGACCTTTACGATTTAAGCTTCGAACGCAACCAAGATTTCTCCGAGATCTACGACGAAGAAGGCCGCCCGCAGCAGTCTTCAGACACATCCGCGCTGGAAAAAATCATCGACGAAATCGTCGCTGCAAATCCCAGGCAGCTCGAACAATACCGCGCCGGCAAGAAGACCATGATCGGCTTTTTCGTTGGCCAGGTAATGAAAGCCTCCAAAGGCCAAGCCAATCCTCAGTTAGTGAATGAGTTACTGACCAAGAAGCTGGAGTAATCTGGAGTAATACAGTGATCTTCCAACAAGCTCATGTGACCGAAGTACCATCTTCGCGTGTGACTTCCGCAATCTGATTTCCCGCTCCAGCACTCATTAAGATGATCTCGGGCCTGTCTGTTCGCAGGCTGACCGTCCGAGAGCCCTCATGAGCAAGCTCGACCGCATCATCAGTATCGCAACATTTGTGGCTGCGGTCGTGGCCATTGTTCTGGTGGTGAAAAAGCCGGCTCCGATGGCGCAACCGCAGGCTCCCGCAGCGGCCGTAGACCATGCACAGCCGCTTGGACAGACGATGGACCAGAGAATCGACCAGCCTGGGCCGGCTGCCCAGCAAGCCCCAGCGCCATTCAGTGGAAATTATCAGTCATCTGCAGTGCCATCACAGAATCAGCAGCAGCCGGTTGCTTCCAGTCCTCAACCGAAAGCCGAGGCTCACTCTAGTTCTGATGGAATCAGCGCTTTACTGGCGCAGGCCGCCAGCGCCGCCGGAAGCGCCGGTGCCGGGGCACTTTCGCCGGACTCTGAAGTGGGCAGTGGAGCGCCAAATATTAAAGATCAGCAGGTAACCTACGAAGGGGACATGGTCCACGGACGGTTCCTCACCGAGATCGCGGGCAAAGATGTCTGGGTTACCATCTCCGGACACATGGGATCGAAGGATGGATACGCAACCTTCGAGCCGACGGAATTCAAAGTGGGCGATATGAACGTTCCGGTTTCGCTGGTGAATCCCGCGTTGCAGAGAAAACTGGCCGAGGAGCGCGACCGGCTGAAGCTTCCAAACTAAGGTCAAGCGGTTACTGCCGGCAGCGCGTTTCCCGTGGCAACCTTGGCGTACCAGCGTCCTGAATCTTTCATGGTGCGCTGCTGGGTTTTGAAATCGACGTAGGCCAGGCCGAAGCGCTGGCTGAAACCTTCCGCCCATTCAAAGTTATCCATTAAAGTCCACGCGTGATAGCCGCGCATATCCGCACCATCGGCGATGGCGTGAGCCAGCGCTTGCAGGTATTGCCGATGATATTCGATGCGGCGCGTGTCGCGAATCATGCCGCTCGCGTCGGGACCATCGCTGTAGGCGCAACCGCTCTCGGTGATTTCAATTACAGGATGGTTGTAGTCGCGGCTGATGCGCATGACCATGTCATACAGCGCCTGCGGCCAAACTTCCCATCCCATATCGGTTTTCGGGCCCTGCTCGCCGCCGGCCATCTTCACCGGATATAGCCATTGTTGCGCATGCGAGAGTCGCTCGATCGCGGACGGCGCCGATGCGATGGTGCGGTAGTAAAGGTTGATGCCGATAAAATCGAGCGGCGCCCGCATCTTTTCCAGGTCGCCTGACTTGATCTTCATGGCAGTTTCCGGCAGGAATGTGAAGGCGTCAGGATAGCGGCCATTGAGCGCCGGCTCCAGAAACCACAAGTTCGTAATAGCGTGCGCACGCTCGGCGGCCAGTTTGTCTTCTTCAGAGTTCGATGCCGGCTCGCAGGCTGACATGCTGAACGCAGTACCCACGCGCGCGTCGGGGCGAGCCGCCTTCAACGCCCGGAAACCCGCACCCTGCGCCAGGTTCACGGTGTGAGTAGCGCGCAGAAAATCGAAGATGCTGGCGCACCCGGGAGCAAGTTCGCCTTGCAGATAACCTCTGTAAGTGAATGCGGCGGGTTCGTTGAAAAGCATCCAATCGGAGACGCGGTCACCCAAGGCGCGAGCAACCTCTTCTACATAGTCGGCGAATCGGGAAGCTGTATCGCGATTGGGCCAGCCCCCGGCATCTTCTAAAGCCTGCGGCAAGTCCCAGTGATAGAGGGTGACAAAGGGCCGGATTCGAGCTTCCAGCAGGGCATCCACCAAACGGCTGTAATAATCGAGGCCCTTGGAATTCGCAGCTCCAGATCCAGAAGGCTGAATGCGCGGCCATGAAATCGAGAAGCGATAGCTGTTCAAGTTCATCGCGCGGAGGAGCGCTATGTCTTCAGGCCAGCGATGATAGGAGTCGCAGGCGACATCGCCAGTGTCTCCGTTCTTGATTTTGCCAGGAGTACGGGCGAAATGGTCCCAGATCGATTCACCTTTGTCATCTTCTTTCCAAGCGCCTTCAATCTGGTAAGCTGCCGTGGCCGCGCCCCAGAAAAAATTCTTCGGAAATGGAATCTCAGAGGAAGAATCAAATTGCATGGCGTGTGCGTCGGCAGGCATCGCAGAATTTGATGTGCGCGCGGCGTTCGACGATACGCTGCAGCCCGTTAAAAGAGTCACCGGGAGCGCCGCTGCGATGCCGGCGCCCAGAGCAGATTGCGCAAATTTACGGCGTGTCAGGCGCAAAGTAGAATAAGGCTCCCGCAAAAATGATAGGTCTCTTTTAGCATCATCATAATAGGCTCGTTTTCGACCGCCGCTTTGACATTCTAAATTGCAGCCGAAGAAACAGAAAGACGGAGATTCGGAGGGTACTCTATTTGAAACTGGGCGTGGCCGCCTCGTGCGGAGCGTCGCTCAAAGATTTGTAGGAGTAGATTACCTGCTGGTCATACAGCACTTGCGTAGCCCATATGTCATCCAATCCTCTCAACGGCCCGGCTGAGGGCTGCGAGATTTTGAGGATACCGGTCGGAACAACCGGCCTACGATATGGGGGGAAGATTTGCGGCGGATCATAGAACGCCGGAGGTTACGAAAAACAAAACAAAAATTAAGGCGGAGGGATCTGGACAATGGTTAGAAGAATGGGCCCGCTCGCAGGAAAGGGCGAACCGGACAACGGAGTAAGCGCGCCGCTGGTGGAATCGATGCTGAAGCCTTGGATGCCCGTGAGCCCGGCAACGTAGAGATATTCGCCAAAAGAATCGGTGGCCAGCGAGATGGCCGCAATGGCGAACGGAGAACCCGAAAGTGGAGTCAGCACGCCTGTGGCGGAATCGATGCTGTAGCCTGAGATGGAGCCGTCTGACAAAATGCCGCCGTTTGAAGAATTGACCACATAGAGGAAATTGCCGGCCACAACGAGCTTGGTGGGAGCCGGTCCCGCGGAGAAGGTCGAACCTGGCACGGAAGTGAGTGCGCCAGTGCCATTTGCAATCGAGAATCCGGCGATCTGGTTCGCCAACGAGAGTGCAGAGTAAACATAGGCGCCGGTGTCGACAATGCCTACGGGTAAACTGTCGACAACAGTTTGGCCCGGAATGGTAAATGGCGAATCAGGTACCGCAGTCAGCGCTCCTGTGGAGCCAGTCGTGAAGGCGAAGATACCGCCCGGCGGATCGTCGTCCGAAGCGTAGAGGAATCTGCCCGAGGGATCGACCACGATAGAGAAACCGGATTCTGCGACGTAGGGAGGTCCTGAGAGCGCCGTAGGCTTTCCCGCTGCGCTTATGGTAAACGCATCGATCACGCCGGCGTCGGCGGCGTACAGAAGACTGCTCCCCGGGGATGAGGCCAGATCCGCCGGAGGCGACGCCAGGGCGCCCGGAACACTGAGAGTCCCGGTGGAAAAGGGAGATCCCGCGAGTGCGGTGAGCGCACCGGTTGTCTGGTTAATGGAAAAGCCATCCAGTTGAGCGTTGTCGGTGTCGGAGGCATACAGGAACTGATTGCTCACGGTTGTGATGCCAAGGCTTAACACGGGACCGGGTACGGAGCCGATCATGGTAAGCGCTCCGCCGTTGCGATCGATGCTGAAGGCCAGAATCTGGCCGCGGAGATTGGTGGCGTAGAGGAATTCGGGACCAGGGCTAACCGGGCAGGCAGCTGTTCCCGAGCCGCACGTGCAAGTGCCACCGCTGCTGCCGGGGGCGGTGTTACAAATGACTGGAGATGTGCCGCCACAAGATCCCAGGGCCAGGGACAGTGTAAGCACTGCTATGAGTTTTGCTGGAGTCCGAAACGCTTTGGTTGGCATAAGCTCCTCATCAAAAGTACAGGCCTCTACCAGAAGGATGCTGGAAGTTGCCACGTTGGAATGCTCGCTAGCATGTCACAACCCCGGCTTTTTCAGAAAGTTTCAAAAGAGAGACAACGGAGTTGCCCAGCGGACGCGGCCCTGCCGACCCTGCTATCATCGTTGACGGAGTTGAGTGAATCCCATGGAAGACATGGAAGACGACGAAGAAATTCCTTATATTTCTGGTTCAGGAGAGGGACTCATGGAAGAAGGCC
>JBAPQU010000278.1:0-5685 GCA_049280795.1 Candidatus Sulfotelmatobacter sp. | reverse complement strand
TCTCAAAACCGAGGGTCTCTCGGCGAATCAATACAATGTGCTGCGCATTTTGCGCGGGTCGACTGCCGGACTTCCCTGCGGCGAGATCGCGCGCCGCATGATTACGCGTGATCCGGATATTACTCGCCTGCTGGACCGCCTGGAAAAGCGCGGACTGATCTCGCGCTGGCGGGAAGCCGCGGACCGGCGATTGGTGATGGCGCGCATTACGCGGGAGGGTCTCAAGCTTCTAGATCGTCTTGACGAACCGGTGGAGGCTGCTCATCGCAGGCAACTAGGCCACATGGGGCGGAAGCGCCTGGAGACGCTGATCGAACTGCTGTCTGCCGCGCGCATTGAACTCGTTTAATATCCTAATTTTAATAGGCGTTGCAACGAATATCGTTGTAACGCATCTAATTCGTATTGTGAGAGTACGCTCCTGCGAAAAGCAGAAAGGAAGTCCTTATGTCACTCAGACCAGTGAAACAGATTCTTCAAACGCAGCCCACCATCGAGGGCGCGGGCGTAAAGTTGCAGCGTGCCTTTGGCTTCGGCAAGACCAAAGAGTTCGATCCTTTTCTGCTGCTGGACGACTTTCGAAACGAGAATCCGCAGGACTACCTCGCGGGATTTCCCTGGCATCCACACCGCGGGATTGAGACGATTACCTACGTGCTTGCAGGTTCGGTGGAGCACGGCGACAGCCTTGGCAACAAGGGAAAGATGACGGCGGGAGATGTGCAGTGGATGACCGCCGGCAGCGGCATCCTGCACCAGGAGATGCCCAAGGGCGATACAAATGGCCGCATGCACGGCTTCCAGTTGTGGGCGAACCTGCCCGCGGCGCTGAAGATGACCAATCCGCGCTACCAGGACATTCCGGCCAGCGCGATTCCGGAAGTTACGGACGACGACGGCACTCGCGTACGCATTATTTGTGGCGAATTCTGGGGCAAGCGCGGACCTGTAGAGGGTGTGGCTGCCGATCCGAATTACCTTGATATTTCGGTGGCTCCGGGCCAGCGGAAGCGGCTGAAGGTTGAGACCACGCGCAATGCATTCGCTTATGTGTTTGCTGGATCGGGCACATTTTGCGATGCTTCGACGCCACGTGCGGTGTTGACCGAGCAGGTCGCAAAACCGGAAGCGCCACCAGTTTATGATGCCGGCAATCACTCGCTCGTGCTTTTCGACCGCGGCGATGAGATTGCCGTCCAGGCGGGAGACGAGGGCATCCGCTTCCTGTTGGTATCGGGCAAACCCATTGAAGAACCTGTCGCATGGTATGGCCCGATCGTGATGAACACGCAGCAACAACTCCGGCAGGCGGTTTCGGAGTTGCAGGATGGCACGTTCATCAAGCACGGTTAATGCAAAGGTTGAGGGCTGCCCGAACTTTGGCGCGATCGTTCTGGTCGCATAGAAAACAGTTCGGGCGGTCCTGATTCTGGGCTAAAGTAAGCAGGTGAAATCTTCCTGGATATTACCTATGCTCGCGCTGCTGCTGGTTCTCGGCGGCTCCGTTAGTTCCCTGCCGGCACAAACTTCTGCAACTCCTCTCTCGCAGACGGGTTCCTCCGTGCCTGCATCCCGGCTGGCACACCTTCGGCGTGGCATCAACACCAGTGGATGGTTTGCGCAGGTTTACGATCAGCGCGGCTATACCAAAGAACATTTTCAGAGCTGGACCACGGCGGAAGACATCGCTCTGATTAAATTTATGGGATTCGATCATGTGCGGCTGAGTGTAAATCCGCAACCGATGATGATGAGTCATCGACCGGATGAGATTCCGGCGGAGTATATCGGCTATCTCGACGCTGCGGTAAAAATGATTCTGGATCAGGGGCTGGCGGTGGTGATCGATCTGCATCCTGACAGCGACTTCAAAGCGAAACTCGCAAAGGATGACAGTTTTGTGCAGGAATTCTCAGATTTCTGGCACACTTTGTCGCGGCATTACTCGACATGGGATAAAGAGCGGGTTTTCTTTGAAATTCTGAACGAGCCAGAGCTTTCCGATCGCTACCGCTGGTACGGCGTGCAAGCCAAGCTGGCAGCGGCGATTCGCGAAGGCGCTCCGCAACATACGATGATTGCGACCGGAGCCCGCTGGTCGAATGATGATGAGTTGGTTTTTCTGGAGCCTCTGCGCGATACCAACGCGATTTACACCTTTCACTTTTATGAGCCGACCATTTTCACGCACCAAGGAGCAACGTGGGGCGTGTATTTCTGGCATTGGGTGAAGGGATTGCATTATCCATCGTCGCCGGAATCGGCTGCAAAAGTTGCTGCTGGCGTGCCGGATGCCGTGGACCGGCTGGCAGTGATCCGCTACGGACAGGATCACTGGGATGCATCGCGGATTGACACCGAAATTACGCAGGTCGCGGAATGGGCGCGGCAGCGCGGGGTTCCGGTCGTGTGCAACGAGTTTGGGGTTTACCGGGACTATTCGGAATCGCAGGATCGGGAAGCGTGGATTCGCGACGTGCGAACCGCATTGGAGCGGCATGGCATGGGGTGGACGATGTGGGATTATTCCGGCAACTTCGGAATAGTTATAAAAAAAGATGGACGAAGCGTTCCGGACGAAATTACTTTGCGCGCGCTCGGACTGAATCTGTCTTCGGCAAAATGAGCTGCAGCGAGAACTTCAAGCGAGTAGCGGTCAGGCGAGTTCGAGACTCTTCATCTCGTCAAGTAATGCCTTCTCTACTTTTTTCTCATGCTCCGCAGTCAACTTCTTTCCCGCCGACGTTAGATAGAACGCGTCAATCGCCATCTGCCCTTCGGTATCGATCAAGGCGATTTCAATATTGCACTGCTGCCGGGAAAGGCCGGAACTGATGCGGTGCAAAAGACGCGGCCGGTCCTGCGCAATCACTTGCAGCAAAGTGCTGGTTGAGGACGCCGCATCGTCGAAATCGATTCGGGTTTCCACTGTTACTTTGACCTTGGCGTTCTTCTCCGCTCGTTGACGATCGCGCAGCATCCGCTCAAGGTCCGCCTCGCCCGCCAATACTGCGGTGATACTGTGCTTGAAGCGCTGCCACTCCGACAGGTTCAATTCCAGCGTACGAAAACGGTCAGTAAAGTAGAGAGTGTCGACCACGGTTCCGGCCTGGTTCGAAAAGGCGTTAGCCTTCACGATGTTCATTCCCCACGCCGCCAGTACTCCGGTCAACGTCGCGAACAACGACGCTCTGTCTTTCGTGACCAGCGTGAGTTCGTACCAATGCCGGCCGCGCTTCAAGTCCACCTGCACCGGATCGTGGCCGAACTGCTCCGACATTTCCAGGTGCCGCATGATTTCTTCGGCGGAGTGAACGCGCAAATATCTTTGGGGAAATCCTTCTACGAAATCTTTGAACTTCGCACTCATCACCGGAGCCATGCTGCGTAGGCGTGCCAACTTTTCTCCGCTCGCATCGTGCACCCGCTGGTCCGCGCTGCGGTTCAAATAGTTAGCGGCGCCGATGTAGAGCTGCCAAATGTTCTCCGCCTTCCACGGCGTCAGCGCTTCCGGATTCACCGCCTTGATGTCGGCATAGGTGAACAGGCAGAGCATTTTCAGCCGCTCCGGAGTACCCACTTTTTCCGCAAAGGCCGCGACGGTTTCCGGATTGAAGATGTCGCGCCGCAGTTGCGCCGACATTTCCAGATGATTCGCGATTAGAAATAGAACTGCGGCGCGTTCTTCCACTTCCACATCGAGCCGGTCGAGACAGCGGCTTGCAATCTCGAGGCTGGCTACAACGTGATTGCTGCCTGGCACGCCCTTGCCCGTGTCGTGCAATAAGAGGGCGAGGTAGAGCAGTTCGGGATCTTCCAGCTCTCCCAGCAGTTCCGCATATCGTCGGTCCCATTCGGATTTCGACTGGATTAAACGATGCAGGCTTTCAATGGCGAGGATCGAGTGCTCATCCACGGTGAAACGGTGATAGAAATCGCGCACCACGAGAGAATCGATGGGCTTGAGTTCTGGCAGCAACAACGTGAGCAAGCGCAGCGAGTGCATGGCGCGCAGCGCTTCGCCGGCATGCGGCTGCAACAGAGTTTCCTGCAGGTAGAGCCAGAGTTCTGCACCGCGCGGAGGAGTCACCGCTAACGCCGGAAGCTCCTGCTCAATTCGGTGCTCGGTGGTCGCGCTCAACTTTAGCCCGTGAACCGCCATAAAGTGAAAGAGCCGCAGCAGCATCTCAGGATCACGCAACGAAGAAGACTGCTGCAGAAAAATCAATCCATCGACTACGGAGAAGTCGGCACTCGATGGGCGAGGTCGCCGGCCCTGAAATTGGCGGCGCAAAGAGGACCACGCCTCCGGAATCTCATCCAGCAACTGCAGTACGGTCCGTTGCACCGCGCGGGCATGGCTAAAGTAGATGCGCATCCAATCTGCGGGCGTCAGTTCCGCCGCATCGGGAGCACCGATTCTGCGCACGGCTGCTTCGTCCTGCGCCTCCCAGCTCAGAGCGTTATCGTCGCGGCCGTGGCGAAAATGCAGAAAGCATCGCGCCGCCATCAGGAACTCCAAGGCCGCATCTAGTTGCTTGCGTAATGGAGCCCGGAGCGTACTGGCGTCAGGCCAATCCCCCAATTTGCTCATGGCGGAGATCAGCGCTAGCCAGCAAGCCACGTTGTAATCGCGTAGACCGCCGGGCGTTTCTTTTAGATTCGGCTCCAAATGAAATACTGTGTGGCCGAATTTTCCGTGCCGCTCACGCGTGACCTCAGCCAACCCTTGCAACAACGGTTTCGATTCCCGCGTCACCAGCTTGGGGATTACTTTGTCGTGAAGGCGCGCGAACAATTCGCGGTCGCCGGCGAGGTAACGGCAATCGAGAAGTGAGATGGTGAATTCGGTATTGTTGGGGTCGAAGCGATCGCACTCCGAAACGGTGCGCGAGGCGGGGCTTAGCTTAAGCTTCAAATCCCACAGCTCTTGCGAAAGCTGCCGCACGACTTCCTTGTGAGCTTCTTCGCCACGGCGATCGGTGTACAAAAAGAGCAGATCGATATCGGAATAAGGAAAGAGCCAGCCGCAGCCGAAACCTCCGGTTGCTACTAGCGCAAAACCCGACGGACCATGCTCATCGGCGGACACGAGGTCTCGCCATAGACGCTGAAGAATGCTTTCGATGAGCTGCGTGCGTTGGCCGACCGCAGCGCGACCGTCTCCGGTAGCCGCGAATTCCTGCGCAATCCGCACCGATTCTTCGGCGAGCATACTTCGCAGTTCACCGATCAGTGAAGAGGATTCCATCATGATGATGGATCGATCGATACGTGGGCGATCGCCAGATAGTCGAGCGTTAGATAGTCGATCAAGGAGATGACCGATAAATCGCAGAATGCTTACAGCGCTCCTTCGCCCCGCTCGTCGTTGCGGATGCGAATGGCTTCGTCTACGCGCGTAAGAAAAATCTTTCCGTCACCGATCTTGCCCGTCCGCGCCGTACTCACGATCGCTTGCACAGCCTTCTCGGCCAAGGCGTCGGGCAAAACCATCTCGAGCTTGGTTTTGGGAATGAGATCCACGCTATATTCGCGGCCACGGTACACCTCAGTGTGGCCTTTCTGCCGGCCATGGCCGCGAACTTCTATTACGGTCATGCCTTCCACGCCAATTTCCTGCAACGCGCTCTTTACCGCTTCCAGCTTGGAATTCTGGATGACTGCTTCAACCTTGGTCATGAT
>JBAPQU010000277.1:0-1525 GCA_049280795.1 Candidatus Sulfotelmatobacter sp. | reverse complement strand
GGGCAGAAGCTCGGGATTGCCGTGTTCGGAGGCAAGGTTGTTGGCGCGCTGAACGGCTTCCTGCGCCTTTACGGTAAATTTGTCCCAACGGATGGGCATTTGTTCCACTCCAGTCTTACGGCCTAGTTAATCCTTTTCCGACTCACGCGATGAATATTCACTTTTTCCAGGTATGGATCGGCGAGAAATTGAAAATTTGCCTCATACCTCGCGCCACCATATTCCTCAAAGATGACCCTGATTGGGAAGTCAACTAGATCTCGTCCTTTTTCGTCTTTGGAAAAATCATTTCCAGACGCGTACACAACCATTTCGATCTCATTCTTGTGGTTGGGCGGTACTGAATTCCCGACAAGCTCGAATTGCAATGCTTCGCGGCTATTCCGAGGACATTTCGGTATAACTTGGAATCGTGCGGCACACGCAGTCCTGTTTAGTCCAATATCGTCGACCTTTAATTCATACGCGTCAATATTGCCGCTGTTTTCGATAAACAGTGTTTTCCTAGTGTTTAAGGGCGGTATAGCGCCCCATCCGAATGATATCTCCGGGCCGCCGTGCAGTAACCGTTCGTTCTCAAATGCGCGTGTCTTCTTGGTCCAAGCAATATAGCCGCCGATCCAAAAGAGAGGCACCGTCGCACAAATCAGAATGAATGCAGAAACAGGCTTGTCATGCGTGTGCTCCCATATGCCAATAGCAAATGTTGCCAATGCGGCGGCCCAAGAGGCGATGCCCCATTCACCTGCATCCTTTACGAACTCTCTAGCTTTTCCAAACATAAACGGTCTGCCCTGCCAGTATTGTGAACCAAACTTCCGTAGCGGGCCAAGAGCGCGGATCAAAAAAACGGGAGGCAGCCAGTTTCTGCCACCTCCCGCCGAATCGACTGATGGCCGGCGAGACGCCGGCGCTATATTACGCGGCTTTGCTAGGACCCTTGGCTTCCAGGGTCTTGTCGGTGCTTGTTGCGCTGCCGACGTTGACCTTGATCTGCTTGGGCTTGGCTTCGGCCTTCTTGGGCAGAGTCACTTTCAACACGCCTTTGTCGTAGTTTGCCGAAACTTTTTCGGCATCCACGGTGGTGGGCAGAGTGAAGGTGCGGGTGAAGCTGCCGTACTGGCGCTCCACGCGGCGGTAGTTCTCTTCTTTCTCTTCCTTCTCGATCTTGCGCTCGCCGTGCACGGTGAGGGTGTTGTTCTCCAGGCGGACGTCAATATCTTTCTCGTCAATGCCCGGAACCTCGATCTTCAAAGTGACGGTGTGCTCGTCTTCGTAGACGTCGACGGCTGGGGCAAAGCTGGAGGTGGTGAGCGACTCGTCGCCTTCGCTGCGTCCGTAGGAATCGCGGAAGACGCGGTTGATGCGGTCCTGCAGGGTGGCGAATTCGCGGAAGGGCTCGAAACGGGTAAGAACGGTCATGGTAAATCCTCCTTCAGAAATTTGGGTTGGAACTTGTGCAGAAGCCCATCTATACACAGGATTGAGCCTCAGTCACTACATTCGATGCCCTAGCTAATGTAAA
>JBAPQU010000276.1:0-25190 GCA_049280795.1 Candidatus Sulfotelmatobacter sp. | reverse complement strand
CAGAACAACAGCTTCTCGGCGGAGTTCGGCAACAACGGCGGCACCGTCGTGAATATGGTGCTGAAGAGCGGAACCAACGCCTTTCATGGCACCGGCTGGTACTTCCTGCAGCGGCCGGGGATCGACGCTCGGGATTTCTTTAATCCCGCGCCTAACCCCAAACCGGACAGCAAGCGTGACCAGGGTGGCTTTTCGCTGGGCGGGCCGATCAAGAAGGACAAAACGTTCTTTTTTGTCGACTTCGAGAAGGTGAGAAGTTCGAGCGCGCAGAGCGGACTCGTGACCGTGCCCACCATGGCGGAGCGGCAGGGTAACTTCTCAGGACTTACGAATCCCATTTACGACCCGAAGCAGCCTCTCGTTCAATGTGCGCCGCCGGCGCCAACCGGCGCGATGTGCCGGCCGCCGGTGCAGAACGGAGGGGTCATCCCGGTGGGCGAACAGGATCCCATCGGAATGGCTGTGCTCAATCTCTATCCGAAGCCTACCAACTCGAACGAATTCGGCAACTATAACTTCACAACCGTAGCGCAGGCGCCGGATTACCAGTTCGACATCAAAATAGACCACCAGATCAACGACAAGAACCGCATCAACGGCCGTTACAGCCGAAGCTGGAGCAACTACACGACTCCGCTCAGCTTGGGCGACAATTACGATAATGACGGAATAGCGAATGGTGTGACGGTGGCGCAAAACGGGTCGTTCGAATACTCCTGGACCGTAAACCCACGGATCATTTGGACTACCCATGCGGCGGTAGACCGGGTGCATGAATTGTCGCTACCGGGTATCCCAACGATCTCCAGTTTCAACGCCGCACAAGCGGCAGCTGGTGTTGCGCAATTGCCGCCGGTGTTCCAGCAGGCCAACGGGGTCGACGAGATGCCGACATTTCAGATGCAGGGGAATCTGCCGTGGAATAATCTCTACGACCAGTGCTGCATCTTCACTAAATTTGGACATACGCTGGTGAGCTATTCCTCGCAGTTGGTGATCTCCAAGGGATCGCATCTGATCAAGATTGGCGGGGAACAGAGAATTTTCTACAACAATTTCTGGCAACCGAACAACCCGACCGGGCTGCTGACTTTTACGGATGACGTCACGTCGCCGATGGTGAACAGCGACACCACACAGGTTTGCAGTGGACCCTGCAGCAATCCCAACAACATCCAGAACATCACGACAGGCAACCCACTTGCCAGCCTGGCTTTTGGTTATGGCGACAACGTCAACAACGCGTCGAGTTACCTGCTAGTCACTCCCTCGGTGGCCAACCGATCGTTGGAGCAGGGGTTTTACATTCAGGACGACTGGAAAGTAAATTCGAAACTCACAGTTAATCTGGGCCTGCGCTACGAGTGGAGTTCGCCCTACACCTCGCGCAACAACCAACTCGAATTCAGCAATTTCACACAGGATTCCGGGGTGGGGATTAACCTTACCAGTCTCCCGGCCGCTGCCCAGCAGCAGGGATATATGAGCGCCCAGGCGACGATGCAGAGCGTGGGCCTGAACCTTCCGACGACTCAGGAGTTGTACGGCACGACCCAGTTCGCCACTTCCAGCAATAGGACGGTTCCGACCTACCGCAACGACATTGGGCCGAGGCTGGGCTTTGCCTATGCGTTTGATTCGAAGACGGTGGTGCGCGGCGGAGCCGGCGTTTACTTTGGCATGAGCCCGGCCACAAATTTCCAGTATCCCGGCTCCGCGTTCCGCAAAACCGCCAATTTGTTTTTTACCAACGACAATTTTGCCACTCAATCGGCGACGCTGGAAAATCCGTTTCCCACCGGCTTTACCGGTCCGCAGGGTAAACAGTACGGCCAGTTTGCGAACTGGGGCTATCAAAACGCGAACGATCTTGGCACGACTGCGGCGCGGGACGCCGACATTTACCAGTGGAATCTGGGAGTACAGCGAGAGCTGCCCAGCCAGATCGTGATTGGCGTCGATTACGTTTCCAACCGCAGCACCCACCTTCCCTGGTCTGGCACAAACAACCGGGCATTCATCCCATCGTCGTTGGTGGGGCAGGTTGCGACGGCTGTAACTCCCACCGACTCGACCTGCCAGACGGATAGCTGCGTCAGCAATTTTTTTCAGACTCAGGTCGGCAACCCGTTTTATTCCATGTTCAATACTCCTTGCGTATCGACCGCTTCCCATCCCTGCTTCAATGAAGTTAATTCCAACTACGGCCAATCAACCCTGCCCTTGTCGACTCTGTTAAACAAGTACCCGCAATTCAACGGCGACTTCGAGGGCCTGATGCTGGAGAGCGCGAATTCCTGGTACAACGCGATGCAGATGCGCTTCCAGAAGCGCACCACGCACCACGTTAGCTTCGAGGGTAGCTACACGATATCGAAGGAAACCGACTATTCTTCGGCAGGCCGCAACAATTGGGTGGGAGCGCTCGGTCTTGGCCTTCCGCAGCAACTGGATAATTTGAAGGCAGAGCACAGCATCGGCGGCAGCGACGCGCCACAGCGGCTCGCGGCCGCCGTGGTTGTAGACCTGCCCGTCGGCCGCAAACAATGGATTGGTGGAGATATGAACCGAGTGGCGGATGCCATTATCGGAGGCTGGTCGGTCTCAACCCTTCTCACCCAACAATCGGGGCAACCCATGGCCATCGGTATGGCCAATGCTCGTCTGTCCAACGGCAGCCAGCGTCCCGAAGTTACCTGCTCCCAGCTCAAGAGTGGGACTAGCATGCACGACGTGGCCTTGAACTGGGAAGCGAATTCGACCGCGATAAGCAACGGCCTCCCTCCGGTTAATTCCTTCTTCAATGCGAACTGCTTTGCAGATCCGGGAGATCAGATGCCGGGCAACGCACCCCGCTATTTTTCGGGATTACGCGTCGACGGTATTCACAATGCGGATCTGAACCTTAACAAGTCATTCGTTCCCAGAGAAGGTATGCGGCTGGAAGTACGGGCGGAGATGTTTAACTTCACCAATCATCCGCGCTTTGGGCAGCCGAATTCGGCTGTGGGAGGTTCGGGTCAGGCGAATCCGTTCTTCGGCACGATTTCTGGCGGCGCTACTGGGGAAACGCCCCGCTTCTTCCAGTTTGGAGTACGCTTCGAGTTCTGAAACGCAGTTCTAAAAGTAAGAGAGATTGCTAAGCTGCGGCCAGATAAACATAACGCAGAATAAACAGGACGGTGAGGATCCAAACCAGCGCGTTCACTTCGCGAATCTTGCCCGCCGCAATTTTTACGACGGTGAAGGATATCAAGCCGAGGCTCAGGCCGGTGGCAATGCTGAAAGTTAGCGGCGTGGCCAAGATGGTAATGAACGCTGGCACAGCCTCGCTGAATTCCTGCCAGTCGATTTGCGCAATCGACTGCGTCATCAGAACGCCAACCAGAATCAACGCCGGAGCCGTTGCATAAGCTGGAATTGCCGTAGCTAGCGGTGAGCAGAACGTAGCCAGCAAAAATAGCGCAGCGACCGCGACATTGCTCAGTCCGGTGCGAGCCCCGGCAGCCACTCCGGCGGCGCTTTCGATGTAACTCGTCAACGTCGAAGTTCCCGTCAACGATCCGACGATGGTTCCAATCGCGTCCGCAACCAAAACCCGGCCTACCCGGGGAATCTTGCCGTCTTTGATGAAGCCGCCTTGTTCGCACACTCCCACCAGAGTGCCGACGTTATCGAAGAGATCGACGAACAGAAATGCAAACAGGATTTCGAGCAGGCCGAGATGGCTCGCCCCGCGAAAGTCCAACTGCAAGAAAGTAGACGAGGGATGCGGCATCGCGAAAATTGCTGCGGGCCAACTCGTGATGCCACGCAAAATTCCCAGCAGCGCCGTACCAAAAATGCCGATCAGGATAGCCCCATAAAACTTCCTCGACATGAGGATCATCATCAGCACCAGACCGAAGCATGCGGTCTGCACTTCCTTGTCTGCGAAGCTGCCGAGGCCAACGTAGGTCGCCGAATTCGCTACCACAAGTTTTGCATTGCGCAGCCCAACAAACGCAATGAACATGCCAATGCCCGCAGCCGTCGAGTGCTTCAGACAATCCGGTATTCCATTAACGATCTGCTCGCGAACGCGCGTGACTGTAAGCAGAAGGAAAAGAACGCCCGAACAAAAAACCACCGCCAGCGCCGTGCGCCAGGGGACATGCATGGCGATGCAAACGGAATACGTGAAGTACGCATTCAAAGACATTCCCGGCGCCAGCGCGATGGGATAGTTGGCATAGAGTCCCATCACCAGCGTCGCCACGGCGGCAGAAGCGCAAGTGGCAAACACCACGCCGTCTGGCGGCATTCCGGCCTGAGAGAGAATCTGCGGGTTCACCACGATGATGTAGGCCATCGTGACGAAAGTAGTGAGACCGCCCAGCATCTCCTGTTTTACTGAGGTGTGATTCTCGGCGAGTTTGAAGTAACGCTCGATCAATCGGCCTCCGCGTCTGGAACTGCTGGACGCTAGAACAAATTCAGTATTCGATCTTGTTGGGTTTTTCCTGCCACGCACGAAACGCCGCCGACGCCTCGTCGCGCATTATCTGAATCATCGGAATCCTGCGCTGCGAATGCGGTTGCGCGAGTTCGCGGTAGATCAGCGAATCGTCAAAGCCGACTTTTGCAGCATCGGCATCGGCATTGCCATAATAAACGCGGGAGAGCCGCGCCCAGTAAATTGCGCCCAGACACATGGGACACGGCTCGCAGGAGGTGTAAATTTCGCAGCCCCCAAGATCGAAAACGCCAAGTTTTCTGCAAGCTTCGCGAATGGCGAGCATCTCCGCGTGCGCAGTCGGATCGTTCGTGGAGGTAACTTGATTTGTGCCCTCGGCAATGATGACGCTGTCTTTCACTACGACTGCACCGAAGGGCCCACCGCATCCGGAGAGTACGTTATCGATGGAAAGCTGAATGGCGCGGGCCATGAAAGGATTGTCCATGTGATCGCTCTAGTTATGCGCACTCGTCAGGTTTTTGCCGGCAGCAGCCGATTCGCGGATTCGCGCGTATCCAGGCTTGATCGCAGAATAGATAAAATTGCAACGCTCTCTGTATGGCAGGAACGCGCTCTTCATCGCATTGATCGTAATCTTCTCAAAGTCATCCAAAGACAGGCCAAATGTCTCTGCAGCCGCTTCAAATTCCTGGCTCATCGTAGTGTGGCTCATCAATCGATTGTCCGTGTTTAGCGTGACGCGAAATTTTTCTTGATAAAGAATTTTGAACGGATGCTCGGCCAGACTCGGCGTCGCGCCTGTGTGCACGTTGCTCAGCAGACAAATTTCGAGCGGTATGCGTTTATCGAGAACGTATTGCGCCAAGTCGCCCAGCTTCACTGCCTTGCCGTCGGCAACGGCAATATCTTCGATAAGCCGCGTCCCGTGCCCAATGCGGTGCGCCCCGCAATATTGGATCGCCTGCCAGATCGATTCCTTGCCATAGCCTTCGCCGGCATGAATCGTAATGTTGAAATTTTCGCGCTGGATGTAATGAAATGCATCGACATGCTTCTTCGGAGGGTAGCCGCCTTCCTCGCCCGCCAAGTCGAAGCCTACAACGCCGCGCGCGCGAAAATCGACGGCAAGCTCCGCCATCTCGAGCGACACATTCATGTTGCGCATTGCGCAGATGATCAGTCCAGATGAAATTCCGAAATCTTTTCGGCCCCGCTCCAGCCCTTTCAGAACCGCGGAAACAATCTGCTGGTGAGTCAATCCTTTTTGCGTGTGAAAGACCGGCGCAAAGCGCGTTTCAAAATAAACAATTCCATCCCGGCTCAAGTCCTCTGCTTGTTCATAGGCCACGCGCTGCAACGCGTCTTCTGTCTGCATTACAGCAATCGTGTGCGCGAAGCCCTCCAGATATTTTGCGAGACTTCCTTGATTCGCCCCGCGAAAGAACCACTGGCTAAGCGCATCGGGATCGTCCATTGGAAGACTGGAGTATCGAACATCCTTTGCCAACTCGATAACAGTTTGCGGACGTAACACGCCATCCAAATGTTCATGCAAAAGAACTTTGGGAAGACTTCGTAATAGCTGCTGATCGAATCTCATGAAATACGGCTTTCTACGGCGTAGTATGTGTCCTCGTTGCCGGTGAAGCGTTCGCAAAATAATACAACACGGCCCAAATCAGATTCCCACCCCATAGTCCGTGTGGTGCGTGTTGTACAATCCCACTCCACCCGTCTTGAGGAAATATCGGCGCTGCATGGAACAGACTGCACAAAAGGATTCCCGGAGCGCGGATTATGGTTTGCGTCGCGAGATTCTGTCTCCGATGGAAACACTGGCGCAGTCCGTTTCAACCATAGCGCCCACCACTACGCCCGCGGCCACCATTCCGCTCGTGTGCGCGCTTGCAGGCAATGGCACCTGGCTCGCGTATGTGCTGGCAACCGTGGCTGTGTTGCTGGTTGCATTGTGCATCGCTCGCTATGCCCGCATTTCCGCTTCGCCGGGTTCTCTCTACACTTACGCTTCAATGACCCTGCCCCCATGGCTCAGCGCAACCGTTGCGTGGAGTCTTTTGCTTGCCTATGTGGCCACAGGTTCCAGTGTGATCGGCGGCTTCTACCACTACGCCAACTTGCTTCTGCACGATGCCACAGGCCATGAATACTCCGCCGTTTTCCTGGCTACTCTCGTCACCGGCCTTTCGATATGGATTGCTTATCGCGATGTAAAAATCTCCGCGCGCCTTATGCTATGGATCGAAGCCACGTCCGTTACGGTAATCGTGATTCTGGTAACGATATTGCTTGTGCGCCACGGTCGGCACTGGGACTGGGATGAACTTCACCTCCGTGGTATGACCGGCGGCGGCCTTCGGTTGGGTCTGGTACTGGCTCTGTTCAGTTTTGTCGGCTTCGAGAGCGCGACCACGCTCGGGTCTGAGGCGCGTAATCCGCTGAAGACGATTCCGCGCGCGGTCATACAAAGTGCCGTTCTCGCCGGAGCTTTTTTCACGGTCTGTGCTTATGCCGAAGTTTTG
Organism: Candidatus Sulfotelmatobacter sp.; assembly: GCA_049280795.1. GTDB lineage: Bacteria > Acidobacteriota > Terriglobia > Terriglobales > Acidobacteriaceae > Sulfotelmatobacter. Next base: position 18,191 of record JBAPQU010000276.1, on the reverse strand, counting down.
GGCTTCCACACCGTCGGCCAGGACTTGGGCGCTAGCCAGGCTCCCATGTCCTTGCTGGCCCGCATCGCTGGCGTCCCCATACTGGGAGTGATAATCGATACCGGCGTGCTGGTGAGTCTTTTTGCCGGAACGCTTGCGTGCATCACGGCCGCGGCGCGAGTCTTGCTGCTGATGGCCCACAACGGCCTCGCCCACGGCTCTCTACGAAATACTCACGCGCAGAACCGTACGCCAAGCCGAGCAGTCGTCATCACCGGCATCGCGGCGCTGTTCCCCGTGGCGCTGCTCGCAGCCCGTGGTTCAAGCGGTCTGGATGTTTACGGCTGGATGGGTTCGTTGGCGACCTATGGTTTTATCGTCGGCTACGCGCTGGTTTGCATTGCGCTGCCGCGTTACCTGCGAGACCACGGCGTCCTCCGTCCTGGGGCCCAGATCATTCCCTGGCTGGCCGGCCTCGCCATGCTGCTCGCACTGGTGGGAAATTTATATCCGGTGCCGGAAGGCCCATATGGCAAGCTGCCTTTCGTCTATCTAGCCTACTTGTCAGCAGGATTAATCTGGTTCGTGTTTAGCGCACGGAGTAAAGCGGCCGCGCCGTCCGCCAAATAATGAGGCCGAGACTCGATCAAATCGGCGATAAAAATATCTAATCTGCGGCAAAGGAATTTTCGTTCACAGAGCCCTTTCGTTCCGCCGAGCACTCGTGTAGAGTCATCCAGATATTTTGCGGGCGGGCAAAACAAACCATCTCTGGCAAGAAAAATTACTTGAGCGATCCACTGGTGGTTTAGTCGCCAGCGTGCGCTTCTGCGCGATCCTGCTTACAGACTTGCACGAGGTCATCGATGCTGAAGAGATTGAGGCTGAAGAGGCTGATCCTGAAGAGTAAGAGAATCAGTCTTGCCGCTTTCCTCGTTGCGTTATCCCTGTGGATGCTGTCTCCCTTTGCACCCCGCGCTCAAGCGCAACAGACGCTTGGCGGCATCACCGGCACGGTCACAGATACAACCGGCGGTGTTCTACCCGAGACCTCCGTGACCATCGTGGGGGACCAGACGAAGCTCACGCGCATCCAGAAGACCAACACGAACGGCAGCTACGATTTCGTGAACCTGCCGATCGGCACGTACACGCTCACCTTCACGCACGACGGTTTTCAAAGCGAAAAAATTCCTTCCATTACGGTGCAGGCCGACCGCACTGCCACCGTCAATGTCGGACTGAAAGTCGGACAGGTTGGCACCGTCGTCACGGTTGAGGCCGCGCCCTTGATGAACGCGGTAGACACTACCAACGGTTACATTCTGGAAAAGGAGCAGATCGATTCCGTCCCCTTGCCCACAGGAAGTTTTACAGGCCTGGCAATTCTCTCGCCGGGAGTAAATGCGGAGTTGCCCAACGGTACTGGCGCGAACGCTGGTCTCGGAAATCAGCCGATCTGGGCTAACGGCCAGCGCGACACCAGCAACACGTTCCTTCTGAATGGAGTTGATGCCAGCAATCTGTTCAACGGCAAGAGCACCAGCCAGGTAGCTTCGGCGCGCATCGTGAACAACACCGGTGTGGCCGGAGCCTCCAGCACCACCGCGGAAGTCATTCAGAGTTCGGCCTCGCCCTATCTCGCTATTGGCGAAGCTTTGCCCACGCCTGCACCGGAAACGATCCAGGAATTTCGCGTGAACACTTCGATGTACGACGCGCAGCAGGGATCTACGAGCGGCGCCCACATCGACATGAGTACCGCGTCCGGCACCAATAACGTTCACGGCAATCTTTATGCGCATCGCGGAACCGATTGGCTGAATGCGGCCCCGTATTTCTACAATCAGGACAGCAACATTCCCGCCAACGAAAAAGTGCCGCAGTTGCACAAATACATTGTTGGCGGAGCTATCGGCGGGCCCATCATCAAAGACAAGCTCTTTGGTTTTGCCAGCTATCAGCACAATCACACTTCCGATTTGGAAATTGGAACTTCGCGCACGGCGGCACCCTTCGGGCTCACCGACGATCGAAGTGCGGCCAAACTCGCGAACGTTGCCAATCAGGATTGGCTAGCCGGATGCGGCCCCCCTCCGGCACCCGAACCCTGTTTGACGGCGAGCCAAGTCGATCCGGTGGCATTCAACTTGCTAAACGCGAAGTTGCCGAACGGCCAGTATCTTTTCCCATCGGCAAACCCCAATTCCTTTCCGACAGTAAATTTTCCCGAGAATGTTTTTCTAACGCAGCCGGCCTATTTCATAACTGATCAGGCCGTTACCGATCTCGATTACCTGGCCACCACAAAAGATACTTTGTCATTAAAGTATTATTACCAGCACGACCCCACTTCTGCGCCGTTTGGGCTCTCCTCCGTCGAAGGTTTCACCCAGCACTTGGACGCCGGGAGCCAGGTCGTGTCCATCACGAACACGCAATCGATCAAGCCGAACTTGAGTGTCGCAGAGGTTTTCGGTTTCATTCGCGAGAAGGCTTACAGCACGATCGCCCAGCCCTTCACTCCTGGATCGGTCGGCATCAACGCCTTTGGCTCTAACGTTTTTCCCGGCATCACCATCGTCGACGATCTGGGCAACGACGCGTCGGCCAACGTAGGCAATTGCACGCCAAATCTGGACCCTGCGGCCTGCGGCCCACCTTTCAACGCCGGACTAAACATCGGTTCAACAGCAGCCTCCCAGGGAGCTTTCACCGGCATCTTCCAGAATCGCTGGATGCCTTCCGTCAATGCCGTCTGGACCCGCGGCAAGCACACCTTTACCTTCGGGGGCAGCTTTTCCTATACGCAACTCAACGCGCGCGACGACAGAACCAATACAGGCATGATCGGCTTCCCGAATTTCGCCGACTTCCTAACCGGTACCCCCATCGGCTATCAGGCTAACGGATTTATTACGACAACCTTCCTGCAGGGCGACGCCAACCGTTACTACCGCTCGCACGAATCGGGCTGGTATCTTCAGGATAAGTTCCAGATACGCTCGAATCTCAGCATTAGCGCAGGCCTGCGCTTCGATTACCACGGAGGTTTGACGGAAAAAAACGGGCGCCTTTTCAATTTTGATCCCGCAAGTTACAACTATGACGCGACCGACGACGTAATCAAATCGAACGGTTTCATCGTCGCCGGTAACAATCCTCTCTTCCCAACCAAAGGCGTCAGCAATTCAACACTCACGGGACGCCAATGGGGTCTCGCGCCGCGCGTGGGCTTGGCGTGGAGCCCGAAGATGTTCAACGACAAGGTTGTCGTTCGCGCGGGTTGGGGTATGTACTACGATCGCGGCGAACTCTTTACTTATCTTTCTCCGGGATTCGCCTCGGGCGTTATCGCCGGCGGTCCGTTCGGCGTGAATCAGTCTCCGCCGTGGGTGAATTCGCAGGTTTGCGCCACTCCCTACACGAACTGTCCCGGTGGATTTGAGAACCCCTGGGGCGCAACGCTCGGCGCGCCTCCCTCGGGCAATCCCGCGGATCTTGCCATACCCACAGCGACGGACATCGCAGGTGGCGCGGAGCTATTCGCATTTGCCGATTACAATCGCGCGAACAAGCTTCCTTATACGTTGAATCAGACGCTCGACATTCAATGGCAGCCGCGTAACGATCTGGCGATCGAAATCGGCTACGTCGGCAATCTAGGCCGCCATGAGATCGTTCCTCTGCCTTTCAATCAGGCTCAAATTGCCTCGCCATCCAGGCCCATCCGGCCGGGTACGCCATTCGAGCAGGATTACACCTATGGCTACTCAGTGGTAGGCCCGTCCACCTGTAATCCAAATATTTTTGGCAATTGCACACCGATTAATTTGCCGAGTGCTAATGGGCAGCCGCCGCAGCCCTATCAGGAAACCTTTGAAGGCGGAAACGTCGACCTGCGCGTTCCCTACATCGGCTATTCCTCCGAGTCGGAGTCTTACACCGCCGCTGGCATCTCCGCTTACAACGCGCTTCAAGCCCACGTCGAAAAGCGCATGAGTCACGGCTTGCAGGTCGGTTTCTCCTTCACCTTCTCTCACGCGACCGACGAGCAAAGCGCCATGGGATTGTTTTATAACGGCAACAATCCGCTGAATCTGCGCTCCGGTTACGGTTTATCGGATTTCGACCGCAAGCACGTGATGAATTTCACTTATACCTATCAACTTCCAAAGTTTTTCTCAGCTTCCTCATTCAAAGGCAAACTTGCTGATGGATGGGCAATTACTGGCCTGACCGTTATCCAGAGCGGTCAGCCCTACAGTGTTGTCGATTACTCAGGTGCGGTAGGTAGCATATTTTACGGCGACAATGACGGCATCACGAATCCCATCGTTCCTCTCAACGGCTGTACCGCCAAACAAGCGCTCACCGGGCACACTGGGGCCGGCTCTGCGCCCGCGCTCAACGCCAACTGTTTTGGCATTCCGTTGCTCAGTGCAGGCGCCTTGAACGGCGCGATTCCCGCCAACGATCCCTACGAGACAAACTTCATCGCCAATGGCCAGCGCAATATCTTCCGCCAGTCGTGGCAGCGGCGCGCAGATATTTCACTCGTAAAGATGACCCAGATTACCGAGCGCGCCTCTTTGAAGTACACCTTCGATGTCTTCAACCTGACGAACACCGCGAGTTTCGATATCCCCATCGACGATGTGAGCCAGAACATCAACTTCAATGGCTTTCCCGTCGTCGGTACGCCAGCGACATTAAGTCCCTGCAACACGAACTTCACAGGATCTCTCTATGTGTGTCCGACAACTGGCAGTGGATTGGGCGTAACGAACAAAACCATCGGAAGCCCGAGGCAGATTCAGATGTCATTAAATCTCAGCTTCTAATTCAGCTATGGTTTGTATCAGGGCATCGCTTCAGCGATGCCACAAGCCCGAAGAATCAGTACGGCTTTAGCCGCTGCGGGCTGACTACTCCCGCCCAATATCCTCGTTCCACACCGCGGGGTTCGCGCGAATATATTCGGCGAGCAGAGAAGCGCACTCGGCGGAATCGAGGTCGATCACGTTGATTCCTAACGACCGCAGCCAATCCATGCCGCCCTGGAAGTTGCGGCTCTCACCCACAATCAGCGTACCAAAGCCAAACTGCCGTACCAGCCCGCTGCAATACCAGCACGGCGCTAGTGTGGTGACCATGATGAGGTTGCGGTAGCTGCGCTGCCGTCCCGCATTGCGGAAGGCGTCAGTCTCGCCGTGTAATGAGGGATCGCCGTTCTGCACCCGGCGATTGTGCCCGGAGCCGACCAACTTCCCGCTCTCATCAAAAATTGCAGCCCCAATCGGAATGCCGCCCTCCGCCAGCCCTTTGCGGGCTTCTGCTATCGCCACTTCCAGCATCGCGGAGTAATCGGGACTCGGCATCGCCCTCACAAAATTACTGAAAGACTCTTCAATCCCCGGAATCCAAATGTAGAAGCCCACTCCGACCGCGGACCAGCGATCTTCATATCAGGAAAGCGCTGCACCAGATTCAATAGCGCAATCTGCCCCTCCAACCGCGCCAGTTGCGCTCCAATACAAAAATGCGGACCCGCGCTGAACGCGAGATGCTCGTTGTTCAGCCTCTTCAAATCCAACCGGTTCGGATCCTTAAATTTTTTCGGATCGCGATTCGCCGCCCCTAGCATGCACAGGATCGACCACTTCTTCGGGATGCGTTGGCCGCAAACCTCGATATCTTCCTTCAGCACACGAGCCGTAAATTGTACTGGGCTTTCAAAGCGCAAAAGCTCCTCCACCGCTGTGCGGATGATTTCCGGTTTTTCCCGCAACTCCACAGTTTCTTCCGGATGCTTCAGCAGCGTATACATCCCGTTGCCGATAAGATTTCGAGTGGTCTCATGCCCGGCAAAGAGCAGCGCGATACACTGCGCGTACAGCTCTTCTTCGGTCAACACTTCGCCTTCGTCCTCGATGTCGATAAGAAGGCTGATCAGATCGTTGCCTTTATTGCGCCGCCGTTCTGCCACGGTCTTTCGAAAAAAATCCGTTAGTCCAACCAGCGCATCTTGCGCCGCCTGCGCCTGTTCCACCGTACGATCCGGACTGCCTCGAAACACGGCGATGTCCCGCGACCAGTTTACGAACGTATCGCGCAGCTCCTGTGGTATTCCCAGCATCTCCAGAATGATCCGCACTGGCATCGGATTCGCAAATTCATGCATGAGGTCGACTTCCGAACCACGCTCCAGCGGCTTCAGCATGCGATCGACCATGGCTTCCACTTGCGGGCGCAAGCCTTCAATCGCCGCCGGCGAAAATCCCTTGTTGAGAAGTTTGCGCAACCGCGTGTGTTGCGGCGCGTCCATGAAGATCAGCCACAAGCCCAGCATGCGTGCCAGTTCGCTGAATTCAGCTTGCCGGCTGATCGGCAGCGGCAATAGCATTTGCTGCGCGCGCTTTGCGGATAAGCGAGGGTCTTTCGCAATCGAGGAGCACTCGGCGTAGCTGAAGATCGACCACACCGCCCATTTGCTGCCAACATCCACAAAATGCAACGGACCTTCTTCGTGCAAGCGTGCGTATGTGGGATACGGGTCCTGCAGAACCTCGTCGCTAAAAACCGTTTTTCTGCCCGGAGCGTCAACCATGAACAACCTTTCCTGTTGGCAAAATCACAAATTAAAGTTGCGCAGAAACCGCTATCTTATTGATGTTGGGCTTAACACGGGAGATTTTGATGGAAACAATCTGACGCGCAGAAACCCTTCACGATCCGGTCGCCTCCAGACGCTGCCAAATCAACTCAACGGTCTGGAGTTTTCCGTTCATCTTCGTCGGTGGAGTGCTTAGTACGATTTGATCCCCCTGGAATTTCACGTTGCGCACGAGATCTCTATCTACATAGTTCTGAATCGACGAAACCGCAACGTGATGGGTTACCTTGTCGCCATTAAGCGTATACGTCCCGGCATAGGCAAGAAACGTCTTAAACGCCTCAGCTTGTTCTTCCAGCGATCCGCCGCCGATGGAGAGCGGCTTTCGCCCTCCGTGACTGATCATGGCGCTTACTCTGCCTTCCTCCGTGTAGGTGAGAAAACCCACGGGGTTGGGACCATAGGGAGTGTCGTCCCGCTCACCCGCCGATGTCTTGCTCGAAGCGGAGACCAGCTTCCAGCTGCCTAGAATTGTGGTCTTCATCCCGATTCTCCTTATGAATTGTACTTCTCTAACGCGCGTCAACTCCGGCGCGATCATGACTCAACCCTGCCGGCGCTTTCAATGAATGTATTTGAACATACCTGCACGCCTAGCCTACAAGCTCGCTTCTTCACCCGGAATTTCTGGAACTGCTCTACACTGCTACCTGATGAAACTTTCTTTGCTACAGCCTGATCTCCCGAACTTTTGTATCGACCAACATCCTGCCGAGATTAGACACCTCTCAGCCGGAGATCCTCGATGATCAGGCTCCTGAGCGTGGTTGGGGCGCGGCCGAACTTCATGAAGATCGCCCCTATAATCGAAGAGCTAAAACAATTTCCCGACGTTGAACACTGCCTGGTGCACTCTGGCCAACACTATGACGAACTTCTTTCCGGCAACTTCTTCTCCGATCTGAATCTTCCCAAACCGAATGTCAATCTTCAAGTTGGTTCCGGCAGCCATGCTGTGCAGACTGCGGAAATCATGAAGCGAATTGAGCCGATTCTGCTCGATTTCAAACCGCAAATGGTGCTCGTAGTAGGCGATGTGAATTCCACCATCGCCGCAGCGCTGACTGCCGTGAAACTCGGAATAAAAGTAGCCCACATCGAAGCCGGTCTGCGCAGCTTCGACATGACGATGCCAGAAGAGATCAACCGCAAACTCACCGATGCGATTTCCACTCTGCTACTGGTGAGCGAGGAAAGCGGTGTTGAGAACCTGAAAAGTGAAAGTGTACCAGCAGAGCAGATCTTTCTCGTCGGGAATGTAATGATCGATTGCCTTTTGCAGCACCGCGAACTAGCCAGGAAATCGCCGATTCTGAATAAACTCGGCGTTCGTCAGAATGGTTCTGGCGCGCGTCCCTATGGGGTTCTCACGCTGCACCGCCCCTCGAACGTGGAAAATCCACAAACCTTGCAAAACATTCTCGGCGCGGTGAATTCTATTGCTAGCGAACTACCTGTCTTTTTCCCCATACATCCACGAACTAGAAAAAATATCGAAAGTTTTGGTTTGCGCTCATATCTGGCCGATGATGCTGGCGCAAAGAACACAGGAATTGTTCCCCTCGATCCCCTCGGTTATCTGGATTTTCTTTCTCTCAATGATTGCGCGCGCATTATGTTTACCGACTCCGGCGGCGTGCAGGAAGAAACCACGGTTCTCGGTGTGCCATGCCTTACCCTACGGGAAAACACGGAGCGGCCTGCGACCGTCCTTCACGGCACAAACCAAGTTGTAGGCGTCGACCCCGATCGGATTCTCGGCGCCGCTCGATCTATTCTCGAAAACCCCGTACCACCCTACCGCTGTCCGCCACTCTGGGATGGCAAAGCCGCGTCGAGGATTGTCGCGATCATCCGGGAATATCTTCAACATGATGTCCGCGCATAGACGGAATGGACGTGCCTAACTTCGGGCTGGTCGCCGCTCTCACTCATCGACTACAGTGAGAAAGAGGCAAAATTTCCGAATCTATGAATGGTGCAGAAAGTCTGATCCGCACGCTGCTCGGCGCCGGCGTTGAAGTCTGCTTCGCAAATCCCGGCACCTCCGAAATTCATCTGGTCGCCGCGCTCGACCACAGGCCGGAAATGCGTTGCGTCCTAGGTCTCTTCGAAGGCGTGGTCACCGGCGCCGCCGACGGGTATGCACGCATGGCCGAAAAACCAGCATGCACCCTCCTGCATCTCGGCCCCGGCCTCGGAAACGGTCTCGCCAATCTGCACAATGCCAGGCGGGCGCAGGTGCCCATCGTCAATCTGGTAGGCCAACACGCCACCTACCATCTTCGTCACGACACACCGCTGACCTCCGATATCGAAGGCATCGCGCGACCTTATTCCAAATGGTTGCGGACGTCCACTTTCACATCCACTCTAGGCCGCGACGCAATCGAAGCAATCATCGCCGCACGCACCGCTCCCGGCCAGATCGCAACGCTGATCGTGCCCGCCGATGTTGCCTGGAGCGATGGCGGAAACGTCGCTCCACTTCCCGCGTTACCTAGACCTCCGATGCCAGCAACGAAAACAGTCGAAGCCGCCGCCGCGATGCTTCGCTCAGGCCAGCGCACCGCCATCTTGCTCGCTGGAAACGCGCTCTACGGCACAGGACTCGCAACCGCAGGCCGCATCGCTGCTGCAACGAACGCAAAACTGTTCGCACCCTACCCGCTCACGCGCCTCGAACGCGGCGCGGGTAGCGCTCCAGTCGAGCGAATCCAATACGTCCTCGAAATGGGCATCGAGCAATTCAAAGAATTTCGCCAGCTCATTCTGATCGGCGCGCAACCCCCCATCGCATATTTTGCTTATCCGGGAAAGGACAGCGCCTTCACGTCGCCAGAATGCAAGATCCACACGCTGGCCGCTCCCGGCGAAGATTACATCGGCGCACTCGATGCACTCGAGTCAGCATTGTCGCCACACAAAACTCATACAACCGTAGAAAGCGCAGAGCGCCCCGCGTTGCCCGACGGCGACATCACGCTGCAGGGCCTTGCCGCAGTTGTAGGCGCACTCCTCCCTGAGAATTCCATTGTGGTGGATGAATCGATGACCTCGGGACGAGGCCTGATGGCGGCAACGAAGGGAGCTCCGCCGCACGACTGGCTGGGTAACACGGGAGGTTCGATCGGAATCGCGCTGCCGCTGGCTGTGGGCGCGGCGGTGGCATGTCCGCAGCGAAAAGTTTTGTGTCTCTCCGCCGACGGCAGCGGCATGTACACACTTCAAGCGCTGTGGACCATGGCCCGCGAAGGTCTCCACGTTACAACCGTGGTTTTCGCGAACCGCGACTATGCAGTCCTCAAGCGTGAGTTTTCTTACTTGGGTGTGGGTAAGCCCGGGCCGCGGGCTTCGGCGATGTTCGAAATCGGCCGTCCCGATCTCGACTGGGTGCACTTGTCGCAGGGCATGGGAGTGCCCGGCACCCGTGTTACTTCGCTGGAGGGGTTTGCGAAGGCGTTGCGGAGAGGTTTTGAGTGTGAAGGTCCGTCGCTGATCGAGGTTCCCCTATAAGAGGTTCCGCTTTAAATCGCGTGCCGACGCGCTGCGGAAGCTCTGCCGCGATTTTTGCGAGCTCCAGTTTCATGATCTTTCCCAGAGCAGTCACCGGCATTTCTGCAAGGAACAAAATGTGCGAGGGCCGCTTGTAAGCCGCAAGATGCTTGGCCGCATATTCCGCAAGCTCTAGTGCAGTCAGAGCCGCATCCGGCAAGGGCTGCACGAACGCAATGATCTCTTCATCGCTCTCAACCATCCTGCCGATTATCGCCGACCGTGCGACCGCGGGATGACTATTCAGTACGGCCTCGACTTCCGCTGGATAGACGTTGAACCCAAACCGTATGATCAAGTCCTTCGTGCGTCCAACAATAAAAAGATCGTCGCCTTCCAGCCGGGCGAGATCGCGCGTGTTAAACCAGCCTTCCGCATTGATCGCGGCAGCGGTCTCCTCCGGCGCCCGATAATAGCCTTTCATTACGCCAGGACTGCGCACCCACAATTCGCCGACTTCTCCCGCGGGAACCGTTTTTCCGTCAGCTCCAACCAGCCTGATCTCCGACCCCGGCAGAATCGGACCCACCGAAGTATCCGATCGCACCGGCGCTTCGGGCCTAACTTGAGCAACGGTCGGGCCGCACTCAGTAATGCCATACGCGTGGTGAAGGGGCAGTCCCAGAAGATTTTCAACCGCCAGCTTAGTTGCCGGTGGGAGCGGCGCTCCAGAGCAGGAAATAATGCGTAGCGCCGAAAACTTCAACGACTCCAGTTTTCTGATCTTCGCGTACTGCAAAAACTGGGAAAACATGGAAGGTACGCCCAGCATGATCGTGATCCCATCTTTTTCCAGGGACAGCCGCGCAGCCATGGGGTCGAAACGAGCTGCCAGATAAAGCGTCGATCCGCTGATCAGCGCACCCAACAATACCGAAAGGCCGACAATATGCGACAGCGGCAAAATTCCACACAAGCGATCCTCCGGCTTCATCGACCGAATCTTCGCCGACCCTCCCGCCGAGAACAGAAGATTCCGATGGCGCAGCATCACGCCCTTTGGAACCCCAGTCGTGCCAGAGGTGTAAATCAGAACGGCGACGCGATTCCCCGTATCCTCCTCGATCGCTTCAGGCTGAGCGCTCTCATTCAGCGGCCCGACCCCGACCGATCCCAGATCGCCCACTTCTTCAAGAAACGCACCGCTCCGGTTCGCGTGCTCTGCAGCATGGGTTGAAGCGGAGGTGAGGTAGATCACACGCCGCGCGTGGCAGTGCTCGCGGATCGCATCAATCTCGCGCGCGGACAATCGCGGATTTACAGGAATGCACCATGCATCCAAACGGGCAACCGCCAGCAAAACTGCCGCAAATGCGCGGCAATTCTCGCCCATTACCATCACGCGGTCACCCGGCCGTACCCCGGCGCGGCGCAGCCACGCCTGAGTGTCGGAGACGGCCTCTGCCAGTTGCTTATACGTCCAGTTGCTGGTCGCATCCACCAGAGCAATATGCTCCGGCGAACGTTCTGCCCAAGGCCCCATCGCATCGCAAATGCGCACCGGGGCATTCACCGAGTTTCGAGCGTTGCTTTTCATCGCTGACTTTTTTTGAATTGTAATCGGAGGCGGAATTGAGATCGGCGGTTTATCGGACCGCAGTTCGCTTCAGCGAGTTGCCGTAGGTGGCTGTCATAGCAAACATCGAAGTCTTCGCCTGGCTCGCCAACAAGTATTGCAGCCAGTTTTGGTAGACGCAGGCCGCGGTCGAGTGCCACCCATTCTGCAATCCGCTGATGACGGCTTGTTCGGGGAAGAATGCCATGACATCCGCCTGGCGGTCGGCCATTGCGCTCTTCTGAAATGCATTCAGTAGACCGGCCGCAGCGGCGTCAAAATATCCCGCCGGCATCGTAGGATAAGTTTCCCGTTCGTGATTCAGGAACCGCTTGATGTCTCGCCGATACTCTTTGAACAGCGTGTGCACTCCATACTCCGGATGTCCCTGAAAGTGCACAAATAAACTCTCGCGTTTTTTCTTAACAAACGCGTCGATGCCCGCGTGTGCCGACTTGGTGAGAACAACATAACCGGCGGAAGTCAGTTCATCTTCGCGTACTTCATTCCAACGCGAATGCGGAAAGCGTACCTGCTCGGGAATGCGATGCAGGAGCGCGTGATTGCAGGCCTTTCGCGACTCCACCACGCCGAACTGCTTGTCGGGTAGGCGGTGCCGTCCAATGCCGTCGCTGTGCAGAACCCCGGCATGCGCCGCCAGGCAGGAAAGCACGGTAGATGCCGTGTTGCGTTCCGCCCAGTCGAACACCTCCGTCAAAGCTTTCCAGTAAGGCTCGTCCTTCAGGTTGGGCTGGCGCGGCTCTGTGCCTGTGATGATCACGCCATCGAACCGGCTCTGCCAGAGCTCTTCAGATCTGTGGTAAAAACTCTTCAGATGCTGCTCGCCTCGCTCGCCTCGCGGCACTCCCGTCAGCGAATAAAGTTTCAGATAGATCGGAACGTGACCCGATGCGTCGTCGAGGAGCTCGAAGAACTGCAGCTCGGTATCCTCCAGTGCGGCATCCGGCATGTTATTGATGAACGCGAGGTTCAGGCCCTCGGTCCGCAAAGCGCTGGCGGAAACCGCCGGACGGGAATGTTTTTCATGAGCCCAACGAGGCGGTACTTGCCCGCCGTCAATTATCAGCGGCATGTCACACCTTCCCCACGGCTACGCGTGCCTGATCGGGTAAACTTTGATCCCTTGCGCTTTCCAGCGCGTGGCCTAAATCTTCAAGAATGTCGTCAATGTGCTCAATACCCACGCTGAGGCGAATCATCTCCGGCGTCACTCCCACCTTCGCCTGCTCCTCCGGCGTCAGTTGGCGGTGCGTCGTCGAGGCGGGATGACACGACAGCGATTTCGCGTCGCCCATGTTCACCATGCGCTTGAACAAACGGAAAGCGTTGAAGCATTTCCTGCCGCCCTCGTAACCACCTTTCACTCCAAAGGTCAGTAGCGAGCAGAAGTTCGATCCCAAATAACGATGAGCCATCGGATAAAGCGGATTATCCGGAAACCCCACGTAGTTCACCCACGCGACCATGGGATGAGCCCGCAAAAACTCCGCCACCTTGCGCGCATTTTCCACGTGGCGCTCCACTCGTAGCGCAAGAGTCTGAATCCCCTGCAAAAATAAAAATCCGTTAAACGGAGAAAGCGTAGCGCCTGTGTTCCGCTGGCACACGGTTCGGCAACGCGCGACGAACGCTGAATCCCCAAAATGATCCACATAAACCACGCCGTGATAAGCGATCTCCGGCCGGTTGAACATATAAAACTTGTCGGGATACTTCCGCCACGGAAATTTGCCGCCATCCACAATCATTCCGCCGATGCTGGTTCCACCGCCGCCAATGAACTTGGTCATCGAGTGCACCACCACATCGGCGCCATACTCGATGGGCCTCAGCAGAATCGGCGTAGCCACGGTGTTATCCACCACCAACGGAACGCCGTGCTTGTGCGCTACTCGCGCCAATCCCTCGATGTCGGCCACGTTTCCCGCCGGATTGCCCACGCTCTCGCAGTAAACCGCGCGAGTATTCTCGTCGATTAACTTCTCCACATCCTCGGGACGATCGCTGGCTGCGAACCGCCCAGTGATTCCCCGCTTCGGAAAGATGTGCGCCAAAAGCGTGTAAGTAGCACCATACAACTGCGGCAGAGAAACGATGTTGTTCCCCGCCTCCGCAATATTGATGAGGGAGTATTCAATCGCGGCCATCCCGGAGCTGACGCTGAGACCGTCAACCCCACCCTCCAGCGCGGCCACACGCTTTTCGAGGACCGTGTTGGTCGGATTGCCGATGCGGGTATAGATGTTCCCTTGTACTTCCAGGTTGAAGAGCGCGGCGCCGTGCTCCGCGCTATCAAACTCGAAGGCGACTGTCTGGTAGATCGGCACCGCCACGGCCTTGGTCGTGGGATCACCGTCATAACCTGCGTGAATAGCGATGGTCTCTTTCTTCATGGTGCGAAACAATATGCTGCGGACAATATGGTGCGAATAGTCTTGTGCGATGGATGCTGGCCCTAGGATCCCGAGGCAGCCCCGACTTTCTCGCGCGCTTGCGGCATTTTCACTTCGCGAAGTTCATGCCGCTCCGGATCCGAAGCCGGTGCCGGTTCCTGCTCCAGCGCCTTGCTCACGGCCCGCGTCAAAGTGCGAGCCGCGAAGCCGGCGCCGTAGGCGAACCGCATTACCGGTCCAAAGCTGTTGGCAGCAGTGAGCCCCGCAAAATAGAGGCCGGGGACGGATGACTCAAAGCCAGAAGACAGCACAGGTGAGCCTCCGACCAGCTTGAGGCATGAGCGAATCTCCGGACTAACGAACTTCAGCCGATCCATATCTACCTTGTAACCGGTTGCGGCAATCACGTGTTCGGTCACTACTTCACGCTCGGTGCCGTCGTCTGCGCGAAGATGGAGCGCCACGCGGCCGTTCCGAATGTCGGCGCGCTCCGCCGTTTGTCCCAGAAACAGTGGAACTTTTCCGATGACCTTCGCCTTGGCGAACCATCCGCCCGAGGGCCCCAGCACTCTGCGAACAGCTTCCAGGCGTAGACTCTCAGGCAAATAATAAAATGCCATCGGCGCATCCGCAATGAAGCGCAACCGCCAGCCGGGACCAATCCCAGACTGCGGACGCTTGATTTTCTGCCACCGGGATGGCTTCTTGCCCGTCGGTGCACCGTGGAACTTCAATTCGGTCCGGCGAGAAACCAGTTGTACATCCGCGCCAGCCTCGTGGAGCAGCCCCGCCATGTCGGTCGCCGAAGAACCTCCACCGATTACTACTACGTTGCGGCCCCGGAACGCTTCCAGATCGTGATGGCGGAAGCTATGCGTCAGAAATTCCGCCGGCAGGTTTGCCAAATTCTCGGGTACGTATTCGAAGTGAGTGATCCCCACCGCGAGCACAACCTTCTGGGCGGTGAAGGTTTCCCCACTGTCGAGTCCCAAACGGAACCCGCCCGGCACTCGCTCCACGCTGGTGACCATTTTGTCTTCCAGCTCGGGTACCATGCGTTCCTTGAACGCCGCACCGTATGCGCTAAACGTGTCGAGGCGCACCGGAATGCCCGTGTCCGAATATTCGATCCCCTTCTGCGCGCAATAAGTGCGCAGCGTAAAAGCGCTCTCAGGATCGTAGATACTTGAGGCGAAACCATCGGACTTGAGGCACATGCCCTTCGGCATGTGCTTCTGCCAGCTGTCCATCAAGCGGCCAAAAATGCGAAAGGATATGCCGCGGCTTCGGAAGTGCGCAGCGATTGAAAGTCCGTAAGGACCAGCTCCAATGATGGCAGTGTTGATCATGGGTATTGTAAAAACCTCGCTATCGATTTCGAAATCTTAAGAAGCTGGCAGTAAAACTACCAGTGGTCTTTCGAGGGGAGAA
Organism: Candidatus Sulfotelmatobacter sp.; assembly: GCA_049280795.1. GTDB lineage: Bacteria > Acidobacteriota > Terriglobia > Terriglobales > Acidobacteriaceae > Sulfotelmatobacter. The sequence continues at coordinate 2,581 of JBAPQU010000276.1, read as the reverse complement.
AGGGGAAGGAACTTGAGAAATAATACCACGTCCACTTGCCGCAATGCACCAAGAATTAGAGGCCCCGGCCGACCGTCTACAGGCTAGTAAGTGTATTACAATCAATCACATAACTTGGGAGCCGCCAGGACCAAGCCATTACTTCTTGTGGGCGAGCTTTTTTTCGATAAAGGCAACAGCGTTTCTTACGGAGCCGAGATTTTCAGCAATCACTTCGTCATCTTCCACGCTGATATCGAAGCGCTCTTGCAGGAAAACCACCAGCTCAACCACCCCGGTTGAATCCACTACATTTCCCAGAAGCGGTTCGTCGTCTCGGAGTTTTTCCTTGCGGCCCAAAAGGAAGTTATCCACCAGAAAAGTGCGAATTTCAAGCTCGATGTCCGTTGTCTGCATTGTGTTCGTTTGTCCTCAGTTAGATTAGTTTACGAATCTGTGCCACAGGTTATCTTTCTCTTGCTTGCAGTGCCAAGCTGGCGCTCGCCGATCCCAGCACCCACTCTCCGCGGGTGGGATCGTAGCTCTTCACGACCCTGGCAGGATTGCCGGTAACCACGGAATACGGTGGCACGCTTCGGGTCACCAGAGAGTTTGCACCGATCACAGAATTCCTTCCGATGACGAGTTCTTTCTTGCCGCAAAGAATGGCGGCTCCAAAACCGATCCAGCACCCTTCTTCGATACGAATCGTTCCGCCTTTCGTGATTCCCTGATCGCCGATCGGAACGTTCACATCTTCGAAAGCATGGTCGTGATCCATGATCAGAACGGAAGGAGCAAAAACGGCATTGCGCTCGATGTGAATCCGGTTGCCGGCTGAAATCACGCAACGGCGTCCAATCTTGCAGCCGTCTTCCAGAATAATGACCGGTTCATCGGACTCGGGCGTCTCCGGAATATTGATCCAGACGTCCCGGCCCATCGTCACCGAATTGCCGATGCGAATGAAGCCGGCCCTGGATCGCTGGATTTCCACCGAGTGGTGCACGTAGAAGCGGTCTCCCACGGAGGCGAATGGATAAGTCCGCACCATCCACAGGCTGCGCAGCTTATTCGCGATGCGCTCGGCCCACGAGAGTGGATCGTCAGCCGCCATCCGGCCCTGGTTACTCATGCATGGTCTCCAGCCCGGCCAGGCTTTCTTCACTCTCGATCGCTGCCGCCCGCTCACGAAATTGATCGTGAGCAGAGAGCTTCGCTTCCCGAACTTCGTCCTCGTTCGCAGCTCCAGAATCCAGTTGGCACGGACCGCCCTGCAGAAATGTCCGCAGGGTTGCGATGAGGCGTGGCGACGCCTGCGTGTCAATGCGCCCGGTCTCCCCTACGCGAAGGGCCAGATCGAGCTTCTGCGGCAATTCCAGTTCGTCGTTCGCGACGATGATTCTGCCTTGCGCGCCAAACCGCTCTGCCGTTGCCACCTGGTGATCATTGCGCGTCTCATGCAAATCTCCTCGTCGCGGCATCACGACAATCGGTTTCCCCAGTTCGAGCGAAGAGATAATCGATCCCATCCCCGCGTGAGCCACGACCAGGCTGGCCTCACGCATCACTTTGCCGAATTCCGCCGGGTCCATGAATTTCGTGAACTGGACGTGCCGGGGCTGAAACGTCGAGCCGCCAATCTGCGCCAGAACGTCAGTACGGCCGCGCGCCTCAGCCCATTCATCGACGGCCCGGATCAGGCGGTCAAACGGTTCTTGTGATCCTACAGTGGCAAAAATCATAGAACTGACCCTGCGTAATGAGGGCCGCCGCTCCGTGCCAGATGCGGCCATTGCGTCAGCCAGAGGTCGGCGTAACGGCCGACGCGCGATCCGGACATGGAGACTTCCTCGACATTCGCAATGCTATCGATCCAGATCGTTCTCGCCCCGAACCAGCGCCCGATCATCAACGCGAAAAATCCCGGCGCAGCACCGGTCGATATGACGACCGCCGGCCTCTCCTTGGCCATGATCCATACCAGCTTTGCGCCTAGCATAATCCATGCCAGCCTGTTCCAGCGCGTGGCGTCGTTCACCGTATAAAACTTATTTTCAGGAACCTGTGAACGATACGATTTCAGCACCGTAACATAAACAATATCGGCGCCGGCAAATGCCGGGATTACGCGCCGGAGTTGCACCCAGTGCCCTCCGCTGGAGCACACGGCCAACACTTTATCGGGTTTGCGCGTTTGCGCCACTGGTTCGGTTACTGGCATAGCTCCCTCAACGGCTTGATCTGGAAAGATTCGCGCTGTGCGACGTCCAAAAGTGTTGCAGTCAATTCGAGAACAAATTCATCTCGTGGTTTAGTCCGGGCGAGATCATGCATCAGAACAATGCCGCCGCCCTCACTGAGCAGCCGGTTCGTTACTTGTTTCGCGCTGGGTAGAGTAGCGTGGCTATCTCCGGAATCGATCGTCCACCACCATACCGGAGCTCCTCGTCGACGAAGCGACCAATACGTGGGTAGCGTCATCTTCCCGTATGGCGGACGAAACATTCCCTTCGGCTCGATCCACGCGGAAAGCCGTTCATATCCCGCATCGATATCGGCGACCGCCTCCCAAGGCAGAGCTTTCCACGCATTAAGATGC
>JBAPQU010000275.1:0-4464 GCA_049280795.1 Candidatus Sulfotelmatobacter sp. | reverse complement strand
AATTCTCCGAACCCGCGCCGGCTTGTGCGATCGCGCATACCGGCATCGCCAACGCCAGACAGACCGGCAATATGCTTTTCATTGCGCTGTCTCCGGCGCCGCGTTAGCCGTGGCCTTTGCACCACGCTTGCCATACACGAGCAAATAAGCCGCTGGCACGATAAAGATAGTTAAGATCACTGACGAAGTGAGGCCGCCGATGATGGCGCGGGCCATCGGTGTGTATTGCTCGGCTCCGGTGCCCAGTTTCAGAGCCATGGGAATCATGCCAATAATCGTGGCCAGCGAAGTCATCAGGATCGGCCGCAGGCGTACCCGGCAAGCCGTGATGACCGCATCAGCCGGCGACAATCCCTGCCGCTCAAGATTGTGAGCGAAATCCACGATCAGAATGCTGTTCGAATCCGCGATGCCGACCAGCATCAGTATTCCCATCAGCGACATTACATTTAACGTGCTGTGAGTGAGCGGCAGAATTATCAGTACGCCGATGAATCCCATCGGGATCGCAAGCATGATCAGGAAAGGATCGATGAACGATTTGAACTGCGCCGTCAGAATCAGAAAGAGCAGAACAAACGAAATCAGAAATCCCAAGGCGAAGCTCTTGAACGAGGCTTCCATGCCCTGTACCATGCCGCGCAGGTTCACGCGAACGTTGCCGGGAATTTTTTCTTTGGCGAGAATATCTCGAACCGCGCTGGTCACGCGTCCCAGGTCTTCCGCGGCCGGAGTGACGTAGATATCAACTGCGCGCTGAATCTGATAATGATCCACTTCCGTCGGCGTCAAAATTTGTTTCACATCCACAACGCTTTTGAGGACGGTAGTGGGCCGGCCCTGGCCGGCGCAAGCCCATGCGGTGCGAGCCATGCCGGGTTGCGGTGGGCCAGCGTTGGGGCCGCAACTGATATCAACACCGTTGGAGGGATCGCGCAGGGGGATCTGTCCCAGGTCGGCCATGTTATGAATGGCGGCGTCGCCGTGCTCGAAATACTGCACGGTGAGGTAATAGTCGTTGCCGCTTTTGCGGTCGACCCAATAATTGGGCGCGATCATGTAATTGGAGTTGAGCGCGGTTATGACGTTATCGACCACATCTTTTTGAGTGAGCCCCAACTCGCCGGCGTGTACCCGATCCACGTCGAGGCGTAGCGCCGGGTAGTTCATATCTTGCGGGATATAGATTTGGCCCACGCCATGGACTTCGCGGAAACGATTCGCCAGATTCTGCGCGATGCTATAGATCTGATCGAGGTCGGGGCTGCTCACTTGCACATCGATCGGCGCCGGCATTCCGGTATTCAGAATGGCATCCACCATCGAGCCGCTCGAAAAAAATGTTCTGATATCCGGAAACTGGCTGGCCATCGCCTTCTGCACCCGGTTCATGTATTCGAAACTGCTAAGCCGGTGCGGCTCGTTCAAAGCCACTTGCACTGTCGCCGTATAAGGACCGGAGTTGGTGGTGTAGAGCGAGGAGAAATCCGGGACTACTCCAATGTTGGAGACAATTCGTTTGAAGTCCTTCGGGTCGATCTGTTTCCGGATCAGGTCTTCCACCTTTGCCACGTATTGATTCGTCATCTCAATGCGGGTGCCGGTTGGCACTTTCAGGTTGATGGTGAACTGCCCGGCATCGGTCTTCGGAAAAAACGCCAATCCCAGTAGCGGATAAATCGCCAGACTCAGCACGAATAGACCACTTAACAATGCGACTGTAAGTCCAGGACGCTGCAGCGCCCGCCGCACCCAGTGCTCGTAGAAATCGAGAATTTTATTAAACTCCCGGTTAAAGCGGGCATTGAACCGATCTATCCAGGACGGGCTCGCCGTCGACGTGGGCTCAAGGTCATACTCGTTTTCCTTTTTCCCACGTGTGGGAGAGTGGTGCACCGCTTTCAAAAAACGCGAGCAGAACAGCGGAATTACGGTCATTGCGACTACAAACGAAGCCAACAGCGACAAACAGAACGCGAGCGCCAAAGCCGAAAAAAGAAACTTCGCTACGCCATAGAGGAAGATGACGGGAAAGAAATCGACGACATCTACGAGCGTGGCGGCCAACACGGCAAGGCTCACTTCGGATCCGCCGACTTCGGCGGCGATCATGGGTGCAGCTCCCATCTCCAGATGGCGATAGATGTTCTCAAGGGAAATGACGGAGTTATCGATCACGCGCGAAAACGCCAGCGCCATTCCGCCGAGGATCATTGTGTTGATCGTCCCACCCATCATGGCCAGCACAACAAACGCTGCCAGCGCTGACAAAGGAATGGAAAGTAGCACTGCCGATGTCGCGCGGAAGCTTCCCAGAAAAATCAAAATCATGAGGCTGGTAAGAATCAAACCCAGAAAGCCTTCGTGCAATACGGTATTGATCGCTTCCTTCACAAACACCGATTGATCGAAAACGATGCTGGTCTTCATCTGCTGCGGAATGTCGTAGAGATGTTTGATGAGCTCGCGGACCCCATCCACCACGGCGATTGTGTTGGTATCGCCGCCTTGCTTCATGATGGGAATGTAGGCAGAGCGCTGCCCGTCGATGCGCACGATGTTGGATTGGATCCCGTGCGCGTCCTCCGCTTTTCCCACATCGTTTACCGTGACCCAGGAGTGGCCTTTTACTTTGAGCGGGACTTCTCCCAACTGCTTCATGCTGTCGACGAGGCTGTTGGAGTAAACAAAATAATCGTACGGTCCCATCTTCACGTCGCCGGCGGGCAGGATTAGATTGGAATCGTTGACCGCGCCGACCACATCCATCACGCTCAACTGTCGAGATGCGAGTTTGTAGGGATCGACGTAGACCATGATCTGGCGATAGATTCCGCCGAACACACCAGGAATTTCCGCGCCCGGCACGACTGCAATCTGATTGCGAATCTGGAACTGCGCGTAATCGTGAAGCTGAGTTTCGTTGAGTCCCTCGCCCTTAACCGTGACCAACGCTACAGGCAAACTGGAGGCGTCGAACTTAAGAACCACCGGAGGCAAGGTTCCTGGCGGCAGGCGCTTCAAGTCCGCCAGAGCCAGGTTGGAGAGTTCGCTGACGTCGGCATCGGCGCTGGTGCCGGGTTGGAAATATACGCGGATGATGCTGACGCCCAACAGAGACCGCGACTCCATGTGGTCCACGCCGGAAGCCAGAGTGAAGAAGCGCTCAAGAGGGTCGGTAATATCAGTCTCGATATCCTCGGGCGGCATGCCTGAGTAGACAGTGGCGACCACAACTTCGGGCAAATTAATCGGCGGAAACAGATCGACCGGCATCCGCGACAGGCTCGTCACGCCGATCACCAGCAACGCGAGACAGATCACGATGATGAAGTACGGATTACGAATTGAAAATCCCGGCATAGAATTTGTCCGCTTGCATTCGCCGCTCGTAGGCCGCTCGCGATGCAGTTTCTACTGCGTGCTCTCCTCGTGGTATTGCATAACGGCCACTTGCTGGGGATGAACTTTCTCTCCGGCCTTCAGGCTGCTGCGATCGCTCACCACGATCTGTTCGCCTTGATTCAGGCCGGAAGTAATTTCGGCATCGCTGGCCGTCTGCAATCCCAGATGTACCGCTCGGTCCTCGATTGTCCCGTCCTGATTCACAACGAAGACGGTCGTCTTATCGCCTTCGTGATTCAAAGCCTGCACCGGTACCGTCGGAACGTCGACTTTGCGGTCAAGAACAAGCTCGGCATCGGCATAGAGGCCGGGCAGCAGAACTCGCTGCGGATTCGGCACATCTACTTCGGTGTGCATGGTCCGCGTGTCTTCGCGTACATCTACGGAAAACCGAGCCACCTTCCCGGGAAAAGTCCGGTTCAGCGATGGGACGCGAACGTCCACATGATCGCCAACCCGGATGTATTGCACGTAAGACTCCGGAACTGGAATCACTAATCGGAACAGATCGTCCTGCGATAGCCGGACGATGGGCATCGCCTGCGTGCTCGAACCTGTTCCGGCCTGCACCAGCGTACCGAGGTTCGCGTAGCGCTCGGTAATCACTCCCGCGAACGGCGCGGTGATTTTCGCGTAGTCGAAAAGTGTTTGATCGTGAGCTAGTTTTGCGCGCGCTACCGCAAGTTGGCTCTGTGTGGCTTCCAGAGAAGATTTGCCGGCGTCCACTTGAGAAGATGCCGCCAGGTCCTTGCCCTGAGCGTCGTCGACTTCCTGCTGCGCCACGATGCCGGGTTGCGTTTGGAAGACGCCATTCAACCGCGTGTACTGCAGGTGCAGAGCCTGATATTGCGCGTCGTCGCGTTTCAGTTCATTCTCCGCGCGGCTCACCTGATTCGTAGCATTCTTAATCTCGGCCTGGTCTCCCTGAATTTGTTCTTCTAACTCTGGAATCTCCAGAACGGCCAGCACCTGATCGGCTTTCACGCGCGTGCCGTAATCGACATAAAGTTTCTTCACATAGCCCGACTCCTTTGCATAGACATCAATCTCCTGAAAGGG
>JBAPQU010000274.1:0-2648 GCA_049280795.1 Candidatus Sulfotelmatobacter sp. | reverse complement strand
GCTGTAAAGCGCGATCCAGCCCGCGTCGCGGCCCATGACTTCTACTACCATCACGCGGTTGTGGGCTTCGGCCGTTGTATGCACGCGATCGAGAGCCTCGCAGACGATGTTGCAGGCGGTGTCAAATCCGAAAGTGTAATCGGTGCCGCCGAGATCATTGTCGATGGTCTTGGGAACGCCAACGACTTTCGCGCCGCGCTCGTGCAGCTTTTGCGCGACGGAGAGGGTGTCGTCGCCGCCGATCGCGACGAGGGCCTCAATTTTATTTTTCTCGAGTGATGCCAGGCAACGGTCAATGCCGTCGGGGCGCTTCGAAGGATTGGTCCGGGACGTGCGCAGGATCGTGCCGCCGCGGGGGAGAATGCCGCCGACTACGTCAAGATTGAGGGGCATGCTCTTGTCTTCGATGACGCCGCGCCAGCCTTCCATGAAGCCGACGAATTCGTCGCCATAAGTGAAGATGCCTTTACGAACTACAGCCCGAATTACGGCATTCAGACCGGGGCAATCCCCTCCGCCAGTCAACATTCCAATCTTCATGGTTCCGCTCCCTATTATGAGTTCCGATGAAATTCCGTGGGATGCACCCCGGGCGCGGGCTGGGTGAAGTGGCAGCCTTGGCGCGGGTCAGCAGTCGCCGGGAAGGATCAGATTATCATTAAATGCGCGCGTTGGGTCCAAGGTTTGGTTGCCTCGCAACCGAAACTTCGGCACAATGCTCCACTGTTGTTATGAATAAGACATTGGCAATCCTGGGTTGGGGAACGGTCGCGCTGCTTGGCGCTGTGGCAGTGGCCGTAATCGCCGTGCATCGTGGCGAGCCGATCAACGCGCTTTGGTTGGTGATGGCGGCGGCTTGCTGCTATGCGCTCGGCTACCGTTTTTATAGCAAGTTCATTGCTGTGAAGATTCTTGCTCTGGATGGTTTGCGTGCAACTCCGGCGGAGCGACTGGAAAACGGACGCGATTTTCTGGTGACCAACAAGTGGGTGGTGTTTGGCCATCACTTTGCCGCAATCGCGGGGCCGGGGCCGTTAGTAGGGCCGGTACTGGCGGCGCAGTTTGGGTATCTCCCGGGGACGATGTGGGTGCTGGCCGGCGCGGTGTTTGCGGGATGCGTGCAGGACTTTGTAATCCTTTTGTTCTCGGTACGGCGCGACAGCAAATCCCTGACGGAGATGGCTAAAGATGAAATTGGACGCGTGGGCGGGTTTGTAGCTTACGTGTCGGTGATTTCTATTCTGATTATTCTGCTGGGCGTGGCGGCACTGATTGTGGTGAATGCGCTGAAGGCAAGTCCCTGGGGCACGTTCACGATTGCGATGACCATGCCGATCGCGTTGCTGATGGGCGTTTATCTGCGACGGATTCGTCCGGGAAAAGTGCTGGAGGTGTCGGCGCTGGGCTTTGTGCTGGTGCTGGCAGCGATTTGGGGCGGGCAGTATGTTTCGCAGAATGCAGAACTGGCGCGGTGGTTCACGTTTAGTGCGCCCACACTGGCGATTCTGCTCATGGTTTACGGGTTTGCCGCATCGGCGGTGCCGGTGTGGCTGCTGCTGGCGCCGCGCGACTATCTCAGCACGTTTGTGAAGCTCGGAACGATTGCGCTGCTGGCAGTGGGGATCGTTGCTTTGCATCCTACCCTGCACATGCCGGCGCTGACGCGGTTTGTCGATGGCACCGGTCCGGTATTTGCGGGAAAGATATTTCCATTTGCTTTCATCACGATTGCCTGTGGAGCCATCAGCGGATTTCACGCCTTGATTTCGAGCGGGACGACTCCGAAGCTGATTGCGCGCGAGACTCAGACGCGCATGGTGGGCTATGGCGCGATGATGTGCGAGTCGGCCGTGGCGGTTATGGCGATTATCGCGGCGTGCGTGATGCAGCCTGGTGTTTATTTCGCCATCAACAGTCCGGCGGGTGTGGTTGGGCAAGCACCGGCTACTGCGGCGGCAACTATTTCGAGTTGGGGATTCCCCGTGACTGCTGAGGATATGCAGGCGCTGGCGCATGCTGTGGGCGAGCAGACGCTTTACAACCGCACCGGCGGCGCGCCCGCATTTGCCGTGGGCATGGCGCATATTTTCTCGCACAGTTTGGGCGGGGAGACTCTGATGGCGTTGTGGTACCACTTCGCCATTATGTTCGAAGCGTTGTTTATTCTGACGGTTCTTGATGCGGGGACGCGGGTGGCGCGCTTCATGGTGCAGGATGCGCTTGGACATGTTTACAAGCCGCTCGGACGAACGAGTTGGTATCCGTCGATTCTCGCGACCAGTGCGCTGATCGTTGCCTCCTGGGGATATTTCTTGTGGCAGGGAGTTAAGGATCCGCTGGGCGGAATTAATTCATTGTGGCCGCTGTTCGGCATTTCCAATCAACTGCTGGCGACGGTGGCGTTGTGCGTGGCTACGACGATCATCATCAAGATGCATCGCGTGAAATATGCGGCGGTCACGCTGGTGCCGTTGGCGTGGCTGGTGGCCGTGACGTTTACGGCGTCGTGGCACAAGATGTTCGATCCCAATCCACGGGTTGGATTTCTATCGCAGGCGCAAGCGCTGGCGTCGGGTCCAGCGACCAGCGCGACGGCGCGGCTGATCTTTAATAATCGGCTCGATGCGGCGGTCACGGGGATTCTGGTG
>JBAPQU010000273.1:0-5711 GCA_049280795.1 Candidatus Sulfotelmatobacter sp. | reverse complement strand
TCAGCATGCATAAAATTCTCATCGTCGACGACGAAACCGGCATTCGCGAATCGTTGCAGGGAGTGCTGACGGACGAAGAATACGAAACCGCCACGGTCGAGAGCGGAGAAGAATGCCTTAAACTTCTGCGTCGTGAGCACAGCTACGAAGTAGTATTGCTCGATATCTGGCTGCCGGGTATCGATGGCCTGGAGACGCTGGAGAGAATCCGCGAACTGGACAACCCGCCTGAAGTGATCATGATCTCGGGCCACGGCACGATTGAAACTGCGGTGCGGGCCACCAAGCTCGGAGCGTTTGACTTTCTGGAGAAGCCGCTCTCCATCGACAGGACGCTGATCGTGGTAAAAAACGCGATCGAATCCAAGAAGCTGCGGCATGAGAACGTCGACCTGAGGAAGCAACTCCACGCCAAGAGTGCGATCGTTGGCGACAGCATTCCCATGAAGGCGCTGCGACAGCAGATCGGGCTGATGGCGCCCACGAACGGCCGCGTACTGATCTACGGCGAGTCGGGAACCGGGAAGGAATTGGTGGCCCATGCGATCCATGCGCAAAGCTTGCGCAAGGATGAGACTTTTGTCGAGGTCAACTGCGCGGCGATTCCCGAAGATCTAATTGAGAGCGAATTGTTTGGACATTACAAGGGATCGTTTCCGGGAGCAGCCGTCCACAAAGAAGGCAAGTTTCAGAAAGCGAGCGGTGGAACGTTGTTCCTCGATGAAGTGGGCGACATGAGCTTAAAGACGCAATCGAAGGTTCTGCGCACGCTCGAGGAGCAGCGCGTCGCACCGCTCGGCGGCGATGAAACCATCTCGGTGGATGCGCGCATCATCGCCTCGACCAACAAAGATCTGGAGGAGGAAATCTCGCGAGGAAATTTTCGCGAAGATCTGTTTTACCGGCTGAACGTGATTCCCTTTTTCGTGCCGCCACTGCGCGACCGGAAAGAGGACATCCCGCTGTTTGCGCGGCATTTCCTGAAAGACCTGGCGGCGACCTATGGACGCCGGCCACGCGAGATTACGGACGACGCGATCGAGGCCCTGATGCGCTATTCCTGGCCGGGAAACGTACGCGAACTGCGCAATGTGATCGAGCGGATTGTGATCATGAATCCCATGACGGCCCGGCTTGACCGCAAACATCTGCCTCCTCTGGTCTATCGGGATGGGCATCGGCGTACCGCGCGGAAGGAGTTCTCGACGCTGCAACAGGCGCGGGACGCCTACGAACGCGATTTCATTCTCAAGAAACTCGACGAGAACCACGGCAATGTGACCCGCGCCGCCGAGGTGCTGGGGCTGGAGCGGAGCCATCTTTATCGAAAGATGAAAACGTTGGGCATTGCGGCAAAGGAGTAAATGCAAAGGCAGGGTCTATCGTTTCACCATGTGGATTTCAGTACCATTTTTTCTGAACTCCACGCTGTCCATAAGTTGGTTGATGAGAAAAATTCCGCGTCCGTGATTGGAATAGACGTTCTCTCCGACCGTGCAACTCGGAATGGCAGCGGGCGTAAAACCAGTACCTGGATCCCGCACTATAATCAGCACGCCGCGTTCGTCATCGTTACTCACCAGGCATTCGACTGTTTTGGTAGGATCTTCTTTGGCGCCGTGGATTACGGCATTGGCAAGCGCTTCCTGCAGCGATAGCTCGATCGCATCTTCCTTGCCGTCAACGCCCTTCATCTGACGTACGACGGTCATCACTTCTTGTACCACTGGATCCACTGCCTTGCGATCGGCAGAAAGGGTTACCCGCAAAAGCAGGTTCAGCTTGTCGGGATCAAAATCTTTCTCGGGAAGAGGCTGGTCGGGAGAATCCGCAGCTGGCATTTTAGACTCGTCGATTGCCACGCAAGGTCGTGGTGAATTGATTCTAGCTGGTAACCCGCGGAACGACAAACTTCGCGGACTGGATCGCACGCAGTTTCTATGGAATATCTCCACCGCTTCGTTTTCCGGGCAGCGCTTTTTCAGATTCGACGTGCCCGCCGGTAAGATGCTCCAACTGCCTCCTCCAATCGAGCTCTTCAACGAAACCACGCGATTCGCGCCAGTTGGCTTGCACTTTAACGTAAAGATCGAGAAAGACCTTCATCCCTAACATGCGCTCGATCTGCAGGCGCGCGGAAGTTCCAATGCGCTTCAGCATCTGTCCCTTCTTTCCGATCAGGATACCTTTCTGGCCTTCGCGCTCACAGTAGATCGTGGCGGAAATGCGCGTGAGTTTGGAACCTTCTTCGAAGCTCTCAACGATCACCGTAGTTGCGTAGGGCAGTTCTTCCTCAGTTTCCATCAGCACTCGCTCGCGAATAATTTCCGCAGCCATGAATCGCGCCGGTTGATCGGTGACATGATCAGGAGGAAAATAAGGCGGACCCGCGGGTAAAGCCCCCGTCACTTGCTTGAGCAGAATGTCAAGTCCATCGCGCTTCAATGCGGAAATTGGAATGATGTCGTGGAATGAGTGCAGCTTCTTATATTCCTCGATCAACGGCAGCAGTTTGCTCTTTCCGCCTCGCAACAGATCAACTTTGTTGAGAACGAGACTGACTTTGGCCGGAGAGTGCTTCAGCATCTGGATCGCGAACTCGTCGCGCTGATCGAGTTTGCGGGTCGCATCCATGATTAGCAGTACGAGATCGCATCCTTCCAATGCTTCGCGGACTTCGACCATCATTTTTCGACCGAGAGAGCTGTCCGGTTTATGCACGCCGGGAGTATCGATCAGGACGATCTGCGCGCCGCTCTGACCTCTGGCTTTGGGCAGATTGATGACGCCTTGAATTCGGTTGCGCGTAGTCTGCGGCTTGGGTGAGATGATCGCGAGCTTTTCGCCCACAAGAGCATTGAGCAACGTGGACTTGCCCGCGTTAGGACGGCCGAGGATACAGACAAAACCGGAGCGGAAGGACATAAGAGCGGGCCTCGGGCTTCAGCTTTCGGGCTTCGGCAAAATCAAAGGCCTAAAGACAGCAACCGAGTGCCGCATCCCGACTATATCAGGGTGTTGGATTGGCTGGAGCCTGAAAGCCGGAGCCCGAAGCCCGCTTCAGATCAGTTTCAACTGCCGCGGCTGCACTGCGGTGATCCTCACACGTTCGACCCTGCGGTCAGTCGATTCCAGAACCTCAAAGCGCAGACCGTCGTCACTCACGGTTTCGCCTTTCCGAGGAATGTGACCCGCCAGTTCGCTCACCAAACCCGCGACAGTCGCGGATTCCCTGCCCTCCGGTTTGGTTCCGAATAGTTCAGCGAGGCGATCGACGTCCATCCCTCCGGAGACTATGAACGATTGATCGTTCTCTCTGACGATCTCAGGCTTCTCGCGCTCGTCCCGAATTTCGCCGACGATTTCTTCGACCAGATCTTCGATCGTCACCAGGCCGGCCACGCCACCGTATTCATCGACCACAATTGCCATTCGGATGTTGTTCTTCTGCATCTCGCGCAGAAGATCGCTGCCCAGTTTGCTCTCAGGCACAAAATATACGTCGCGCCGCATCAGAGTTGCGAGCGTGCGCGTGGAGGCTTCACTGTCCGGCACCTGCAGCACGTCCTGCGCGTAGACGATGCCTTTGATGTTGTGGATGCTGTCCTCATAAACCGGAACGCGTGAGTAGTGCTTCTCGCCGAGCATCTGGATAAGACGCTCGACCGTCGTTTTCACGGGTACGGCAAACATATCGGGACGCGGCTTCATGGCTTCGCGCACCGTCTTGCCGCTGAATTCCACCACCGATTGAATCAAGTCGCGGTCACCTTCCTGGATAATTCCTTCTTCCTGTCCGGCTTCAATCAACGCATCTACAGCCTCAGCTGCGCTTTCCGGTTCCTCGCTGGTATTGTGGCGAGTGAGCGATGCTACCGACTGCAGGAAACCAAGAACGATAGTGACAGGCAACACCAGGTAAATCAGACCGGTCAGCAACCACGTCCAGCGGATGAGCCACGCGCCGTTGGTGCGCGAGAAGAAAACGAACGGCAGAAACTGGTTGAAGACGATGATGATCAGAATCAGGCTGATGGCCGCTTGTAGAATTTCGTAGACGCTCCACAACTGATCGCCGAAGACGACGTAGCCCACAAGCAGGGCGATGGTTGCAGTGGTTAACTGCTTGAGCACTGCCATGGAGAGCGACGCGCGAGCGCGACCGACGCGCAGGTTGGGCTCAACCTTTTGCTCGAAGACGTCGATATTGTCCTGGAAGTCGCGCGAAAGAAATTTGCCCATCTCCTGGTAAACGCGATCGACGTAAGAAGCCAACGCCAATAAAGCCAGGAGCGGACATAGCGCGAGTGCAAGCGCCCAATTCATAGCGTTCTCTGCCTTGCACTGGGTGGGCGAGTGCCGCGTGCGTTGTCCGCCAAGCTGCGAGGACGGTGCTCGACCCGCTCGATCAGGCCTAAATTCAATTTCAATTGACGCCGCAACCGGCTCTCCTGACGTGCCATCTCGCCATTATCGCGCTCGTGATCGAAGCCCGCCAGATGCAAGATGCCGTGCAGCACCAGAGTTTTCACCTCGTCTGAAACGGAATGCCCCAGCCCTCTCGCGTTCTCGCGCGCGATGTCGAAGGAAATTGCCACGTCCCCGGCGGTGCGCATCACTTCGCCACGTGCAGCCTGCGGCGATGGAAACGACAGTACATCGGTGGGCTTGTCCTTTCCTCGAAATCGCCGATTCAGAGACCGCAACTCGGAACTGTTTGTAACCAACACATTCACCGTGCCCCGCAAATGAACCGCTCGCCGCGCCCGCAAGATAAAGCGTTCGAGGGTTGACGGGCTCAGCCCCGCGATTCTTTTTGAGAGAATAACCAACCTGCTCCCGGCCAATCTTCCTACTCGATCTTCTAGTCAATTCAGCAACGAAACATTACGCAAAATAAATAGGAGGGCATGGTTGCAGCCCTCCTCGCCCGGACTGCAATTTTATTCTCCCGAAGCTTCTCTGGGCCTGTCGTTTGAGTTAGTCGCCTCGGAGCTTTTGGTGTCCACGCTTTTCCCGCCCGCCAGCAGCAACATCTGCTGCTCAGCAACGTGAGTCCTGTGCTCATCGTAGGCGCGGATAATGCGCTGCACCAGGTGATGCCGCACCACATCGGACTCGTCGAAGTGGACGAAGGTCAAACCTTCCACGCGCTTCAGGATATCGATCGCTTCGAGGAGTCCGCTGCGGCGCGCATTGGGCAAGTCGATCTGCGTGATGTCCCCGGTGATCACCGCTTTGGAATTGAATCCGAGGCGGGTGACGAACATTTTCATTTGTTCCGAGGTCGTGTTCTGGGCTTCGTCGAGAATCACAAACGAATCGTTCAACGTCCGGCCGCGCATGAAGGCGATGGGCGCAATCTCAATGACATTTTTCTCCAGGTATCGGTCGACCTTTTCGGGCTCGAGCATGTCATAGAGCGCGTCGTACAGAGGGCGCAGGTAGGGATCGATCTTGTCCTGCAACGTGCCCGGCAAAAATCCCAGGCGCTCGCCCGCTTCCACCGCAGGACGCGCCAGGATAATACGGTTGACACGCTTGGCGAGTAACGCAGAAATCGCCATCGCCACGGCGAGATACGTCTTGCCGGTGCCTGCAGGTCCGACGCCGAACACCATGTCGTGCTTCTCGATCGCTTCCACGTAGCACCGCTGATTCACGCTCTTCGGCTGCACCATGCGGCGTCCGAGCGAACGCTGGCGGCCTGC
>JBAPQU010000272.1:0-9463 GCA_049280795.1 Candidatus Sulfotelmatobacter sp. | reverse complement strand
GCTCTGCACCGCGATGTCGATGGCGAGATACGTCGAGCCCCAAAACAGATACACGAGTCCGAATGCGAGAATGACGGCAAACCGGCTCGCGCTTTGAGTTTTCAACATGAGGTGGAAAAGTGGAGAGACTAAAACATATCAGACGAGTGATGTCGAAGAGGGGATTCAATAAACCTGGTACCTGTGCGCTGATCGCCGATTACCAAGGGGGTTACGCGGTTCATCGGCTCAAGCTATAATTAAGTCAGTAATGTTGACTGTTCGCGATGCTGCGCAACCTTTCCAATTCGTCGCTGCCCAATTCGCACCTGCCCGAGTGCTGGCTGCACTGTCTCGTCTGCCCTCGGCGCTATCGAGCGAATCTGCCTTCACGTCTGCGTCCCAGTCTCTTCGGTAGCGACTAATAAATCCTTCGCCTGATTCGCTTCGTCGCACGTCCGCCTTAACCAAGGCGCGTGTTTCGGGCCGCATTTACTGACCGCTGGCCACTAACCGCTGGCCACTGCCTTACGGAGGATTCCATGACCACGAAGACTATGACTGCAACTGCTCCTGAAAAAGCCATCGGGCCCGCCGTTAAGGGTCCAAAGATCAAGACCGCCTTGCCTGGGCCGAACGCCAAGCGCGTGCTGGCGGGCGACCAGCAATATATTTCGCCGTCCTATACCCGCTCCTATCCGCTGGTGGCCAAGAGCGGCCGCGGCATCGTCGTCACCGACGTTGATGGCAACGAGTTCTACGACTTCTCCGCCGGCATCGCCGTCACCTCGACCGGCCACTGCCATCCCGATGTGGTTGCCGCCATGCAGAAGCAGGCGGGTGAACTTATCCACATGTCGGGCACGGATTTTTATTACGAGAGCATGGTCACGCTCGCCGAGCGCCTGTCGAAGATCGCACCCATGCCCGGACCGCACAAGATTTATTACGGCAACTCGGGCGCGGAGGCGATTGAGTGCGCACTAAAGCTGGCTCGGTACCATACGAGAAGGCCGAATATCATTGCGTTCTTTGGTGCGTTTCATGGACGGACCATGGGAGCGCTGTCGCTCACTGCCTCCAAACCACAGCAGCGGCGGCGCTTTTCGCCGCTCATGTCGGGCGTAACGCATGTGCCGTATCCCGATCTTTATCGCGGACGCAAAGATGCCGCGCAGGATCCGGATGCATTCGCGCTGAGCTGCGCGCGATTTATCGAAGAGAAACTATTCAAGACCACGCTGCCTCCCGAGGAAGTGGCTGCGATTTTTGTCGAGCCGGTGCAGGGTGAGGGTGGCTATGTGGTCGCGCCTACCATCTTCATGCAGGAACTGCGCCGCATCTGCGATCGTCACGGAATTCTGCTGGTGCTGGATGAAGTGCAGAGCGGCATCGGCCGCACGGGCAAGTGGTGGGCGGTCGAGCACACCGGGGTTGAGCCGGACATGGTTTGCATCGCGAAGGGAATTGCGTCGGGCATGCCGCTCGGCATTGTGATGACGCGCTCGGAAATCATGGACTGGGTGCCGGGTTCGCACGCGTCAACTTTCGGCGGCAATCCAGTTTGCATTGCGGCCGCGCTGGCTACGCTGGATGTGATCGAGAAAGAACATCTGCTCGAGCACACGGCCGAAGTGGGCGCGCACATGATGAAGCGCATGGCGAGCTGGCCGGCGAAGCTGAAGTTGGTGGGCGACGTGCGCGGACGCGGGCTGATGATCGGCGTCGACATCGTGAAGGACAAAACGACCAAAGAGTACGCCGCCGCGGAGCGCGATCAGATCATCGAGCGAGCTTTTGAACAAGGCCTGTTGTTTTTGGGCTGCGGGCCAAGCTCGATCCGCCTGTGTCCGCCGCTGGTGGTGACCAAGGAAGAAGCGGATGTTGCGCTGGATGTGCTGGAAGAGTGCATTCGGCAGATGGGTAACTAGTTCGCAGGCGTTCTTTGCAGCTCTTCGGGTCCTAAAGCCACTCTCGCAAATGGGAGTGGCTCTTTTGTTTCTCGCGTATCGGACGACTACTACGAAAGGCTCAGGCCTGGAATTCTGACGCTTCGGGGAAGCGGAGGTTGCATTTGTTGAGGGCGTCGTTGAGGAGTTCTTCGACTTTGGCCTCTTCGCAGTTGCGGGACATGGCGACTTCGCTTACCAGAAGGTAGCGGGCGCGTTCGAGCATCTTCTTTTCGCGGAAGGATAGAGGCTTGGCCTGGTGGAGCGCGATCAGGCTCTTAAGGACTCCGGCGACTTCCAGGAGGGAGCCGGTGCGCATGCGGTCGGAATTTTCCTTGAAGCGGTCTTTCCAGTCGGCGGTGGTGAGGTCGTCGGTGACGGAGAGGAAGTCGATGATCTTTTGCACCTCGCCGTTGCGGACTACGCGGCGAATGCCCACGCTGCCCACATTGTTGCAGGGCACCATGACCTTGAGACTGCTGGCCTTGATATTGAGGAGATAGAACTTTTCCACGGTGGCGCCGATGGAGCGGCTGCTGATTTGTTCGATGACACCCACGCCGTGGTTGGGATAGACGACCTTATCGCCGATGTGAAAATTCAGGTCCGTACCACTCATAAAAGGCACCCGGGGTAGGAGACAAGGGTCTGGTGAGGAAAAACGTTACCTTACTGTTAACATGTTATCCCGAAATAGGACGAAAAGCAAGGATGGAGGCGGGATTGGCAGGATTGGAGTTTGTAAGTGATTGTAGCTTGATGAGTTAGAGGCCGGTTGCCCGTGGAAGGAAGAACCGCGCTGCAGCGCTTATAATCGCGCCGTGAGTGCTAAAGAGGGAAAGACAGTTCACCCAGCGAAGAGGGTTCTGGGGTTGGACGTGGGATCGCGGAGAATTGGGATCGCCGTGTCGGACCCACTTGGGATCACCGCGCAGGGCTTAGAAACTTTACAGCGTCGCAACAAGCGGGCGGATCTGGCGGCGCTGGAGCGGGTGATCCGTGAGTATGAAGTGCGGGAGATCGTGGTCGGACTGCCGCTGCGCATGAGTGGTGCGGAAGGAACGCAATCGGACAAGATGCAGGTGTTTGCCGAGGACTTGCGCAAGCGCTTCCGGCTGCCGGTGCACTTGTGGGATGAGCGGCTCACGTCGGCGGAAGCGAACCGGCTGCTGCGGGAGACGGAAATGTCCATTGACAAGCGGGCGAAGGCGGTGGACCGGATGGCAGCGGTGCTGATCCTGCAAGGGTGGATGGAGGGGCGGGCTCGGTAGGGAGGGAATCTACCACGGAGACACGGAGGCACGGAGAAAACCTTTAAGAGGGCAAAACACCCAAGGATTGAAGATGCGAGATGTTTTGTTTTGAATGTTCGGTTCTGCACTCAGGCGATCAGAGCAGATCAAAGATTTCTTCTCTGTGACTCCGTGTCTCCGTGGTGAATTCTTAATCTACGCTGACACCAGCTCGGCGAACTTGCTGAGATCGATGTTGCCGCCGCTGACGACGCAGCAGATTTTGCCATTGCCGGCTTTGCCGCTGAGCCCGGCGGCGACCGCGCATGCGGCTGCGCCCTCGCAGATGATGTGATTGCGGGCAGCGGCGATCGTCATGGCCCGGCGAGTTTCTTCGAGCGAGGTAACGATTGAGCCTGCCAGCAAGCGGCTGGCGAGCGTCCACATACTGGGCAGAACTGTCTTGCCGCCACAACCATCGACAAAGCTGGTCTTCCACTCGGGAAACTTCTGCGCGGAGCCTTTGAGAAACGACAAATGCAGAGGAGCAGCCGTCTCCGGTTCGGCGGCGAACACTTTCACGTCTGGCTTAAGAGCGGCCGTGGCGGAGCCGATGCCACAACTGAGGCCGCCTCCGCCAAAGCCAGCCACAATCGCGGTCACGTCCGGCAAGTCCTCGAGAATTTCCAGGCCGCAGGTGGCGTTGCCGGCGATGAAGTCGTCGTCGTCGAAGGGATGAACGAAGACGCCGTAAAATGCGGGATGTGTACGTTCGATGACTGCGGTCCAGCACTCGTCCATCGGCGCCTGGCGGATGCTGGCGCCCAGGCGCCGGATGGCATCGAGCTTCGCGGCTGGCGCGGTGTCCATGACCAGGACTTCGCAGCGGACTCCGGCAAGCTTGGCCGCCAGGGCCACGCCCTGCGCCGCATTGCCGGCGCTGATCGTCCATACACCTCTTGCCCGGTCTTCTGGCTTTAATAAGGAGACGGCGTTGTAGGCGCCGCGGATTTTGAACGAGCCGATTGGTTGGAAAGACTCGAGCTTGAGATATATCTCAGCGGGAGCGTCATCGTAGTACAGGCGGACCAGCGGCGTGCGGACCGCGGCCTGATAGACGCGCTGACGAGCCGCCAGAATCGCTTCGAGCGGGATGGTGCGGGGGTGCAGTTGGTCCGGAGTGGAGGAAGTTGCCATGATTGAAACAGGAAGGATTGTACACCGCGCGGCCGCAGGTCTTGTCCGCTACTTTCCGCGCATGGCGCGGCGGTAGGCGGCTACATTGGTATTGTGTTCTGCGATAGTGCGGGCGAAGCGATGGTGGCCCTGTGCATCGGCGACGAAGTAGTAGTAATCCGATTGTGCAGGGTGCATGGCGGCCTCGAGCGCGCTTTTGCCGGGATTCGCGATGGGACCGGGCGGAAGTCCAGCGTGCGTATATGTGTTGTAAGGTGAGTTGAAGCGCATATCGTCATGATGCAGCGCGCCAGTGTAGGTTCCGGCCAGGAGTTCGGCGTAAATGATGCTGGGGTCGGCGTCGAGCGCGATTCTCTTCTCCAGCCGATTGTAGTAGACGCTGGCGACTAGCGGGCGTTCATCGGCGACGGCTGTTTCCTTCTCGACAATCGAGGCCATGATCACTGTGCGTTCGAGTTCGGTCGGAGCCGCATTTGGGTCACGAGCTTCAAGACTGGTGACCACCATGCATATATGTCCTGATTTGCCCGATTCTGCGGAAGCGTTTTCCGCTGGCTGACTCTCTGTTGCCGCAGTCAATCCGATCCGTTGGGCCACGACACGGAACTGGCACACCATTGCGGCTGCCATATCCCGCATAGTATTCATACGGCTAAATTGATAGGTCTCGGGGAAGAGGTAACCTTCGAGCGAAGTTGCGCTGGGAGCGAGATCGGCAATTAGCCCAGTATCGGATTGCGCTACTTTCAGGAAATCTTCTGCAGGCCCTAGCCCGGCGGCTTCCACAGCGCGAGCAATGTCGAACATGGTAAAGCCTTCGGGGACGACGACGGTACGAAAGTAAACGTCGCCGCGCGCCAGGCGATTGTGCACGTCGATCATATTGCGGGATTGGTCGAAGCGGTATTCTCCTGCTTTGAGCGATCGGCCTCGGTGCAGGTGGTGCCACAAAATGAAGGCGCGCTCGCTGCGGATAATTCCGCTGGCCTTCAGTTCGGCGGCGATGCGGTGAGTGGAATACCCCGGCCGCAGCATCACAAATGTTTCTGTTGAAGGTTCAACCGGGGTCAGCAGAGCCCAGGCGAACCAACCCGCGAACGCGAACACCGCAATGACGATGAGCCCGAAGATTTTGCGCACGATAGCGACAGTTTAGATGATGGTGGAAGGCGGGCGTAGCTGACTTTAGTAAGATTTTCACCCCAGGCCGCCGCAGTCGGCGCGACGGCTTGAAAAGTGGTCCGATAATCGTTCCGTACTACCGCCGCTAAGACGGTTCGCTGGTTTTGCACCCTTTCCGTGGGCTGTATACTCAAATGTTGTGGAGATCATTTAAGCCTTCATGAGACGTCGCTCGCCCTTCTGGGTTTTAACTTTGTTTGCATTGCTGCCCAGTACGGGCTGCCTTTTCCGCACGCGGCCGGTGGAGGAGACCTATTCCAAGGCTCCTCTTAAAGAATCTTCTCAATCGGGATTGATCGACAGGATCAACCAGCAGGCGGCAAAGATCCAGTCTTTGCAGGCGACTGTGGATATCGACACTTCCGTGGGCGGAGCAAAGAAAGGCCACGTCACCGACTACAAAGAAATTCGCGGCTACGTGCTGGCGCGCAAGCCCGCGATGTTGCACATGATCGGTCTATTGCCCATCGTGCGCACGACGGCTTTCGATATGGTCAGCGACGGGCGGGATTTCAAACTGTGGATTCCGCCGAGGAACCGCTTTGTGGTGGGCCGCAACGACGTGCAATCGCATAACTCGGACCAGCCCATGGAAAATATCCGTCCCCAGGATATTTACGACGCTATATTAATTCGGCCCATTGATCCCGAACAGGAGATTGCCGTCCTGGAAAATGGCGAAGAGATCTTGCACGACGCCAAAGGACACCGCGTTCTCCAGGATGACTACGAGTTGATCGTGATCCGCAAGAAGGGCGATAACAGTGGGATTCTGGCCCGCAAGATTGTTTTCAGCCGTACTGATCTACAGCCGCATCGCCAATACATCTATGATGAGCAGGGCAAATTGGTGACCGATGCGCGCTATGCAAACTACAAGGAATACGATAACGTCAGTTTCCCGTCGCGCATCGAAATTTACCGCCCGCAGGAAGAGTACGACATTACCCTGAATATGTTGAAGCTGGAAATGAACAAGACTCTTAGGGACGATCAATTTGCGCTGCAGCAGCCGCCGGGAGCGGACGTCGTACATCTGGACCAGCCGCAACCCCAATCGAGTGCGGTACGGCCGCCGGAAAGCAGCCGGTAGCCATTGGATTTCTATCCTTGATGAACAAGCATGATGAATAAAATGGTGGTCTCGAATCTGGTGCATCGGCCCATCCGCTCTCTGATCAGCATGGTTGCGATAGCGCTGGAAGTGGCGCTGATTCTGCTGATCGCCGGCTTGTGCTATGGCATCATGAATGATTCCAAGACCCGGACCGCAGGTATAGGCGCGGATGTGATTGTTCAGCCGCCGGGCTCGTCAAACCTCGCAGGCATCAGCGGAGCGCCCGTCCCGGTGAAGGTCGCCGACGTGATTCGCGGCATGCCGCATGTCAAAGTCGTGAGTCCGGTGATTTGGCAGCTCTCGACCTCGGGCTCTCTCGAGGTGATTGACGGAATCGATCTGCCGAGCTTTGTGGCTTTAGGTGGACCATTCCAGTATGTAGAGGGCGGGCCATTCCAGGGGCCCAATGACATTCTGATCGATGACTACATCGCGCGCCAAAAACATGTGAATGTGGGCGACACGATGGATGTGCTGAATAATAAATTTCGAGTTGCCGGGATTGTGGAGAATGGCCGAGGCGCGCGCAAGTTCCTGCCCCTGGCCACGCTGCAAGGGTTAATTGGCGCCACGGATAAAGCCTCGGTCTTTTATGTGAAACTCGACGAGCCTGCTCATGCCGATGAGGTGGTGAAAGAAGTGAAAAGCCAGCCCGGCATGGAGAAATATTCGGTGCAGTCGACCGAGGAATATCTCAGCATGATGACGCCGAGCAGATTGCCGGGCTTCCGTCCATTCATCGGCGTGGTGATTGGGGTGAGCCTAATCATCGGCTTTCTGGTGATCTTCCAATCGATGTATGCGGCGGTGATGGAGCGCACGCGTGAGATCGGAATTCTGAAGTCGATGGGCGCGTCGAAGTTCTACATCGTGAACGTGATCATGCGGGAAACCACATTGCTGGCCGTCCTCGGCATTCTGCTGGGAATCGGATTCAGCTTCGCCGCGAGCTGGGCCATTCGGCACCGCTTCCCGCTAGTGCAGGTGGTGGTGAGCGCCGATTGGGTTTTACGGGCCATCCTGGTAGCAGTGCTGGGAGCAATCGCCGGGGCGCTGTATCCCGCATTCAAGGCAGCGCAGAAAGATCCGATTGATGCGTTGGCGTACGAGTGAGACAGGCAGCTTCTAACTGCTGGCTCCTAACTGATCTTGGTCCACGACCTCTGTTCGCGATCTCTTAGTTATTCTTCTGCTTCCTGCTTCGCTTCGATTCCTGCCCGTTTCAATAAACGCCGTAGTCCTCGTTCACCAGCCGCTCCGCGTTGTTCGCCGGCGATATTGCCGTCGCGATCGATGACCACGTAGATCGGGTAGCTCTGGGCGTTATATATGGCAGCGAGATTCGTATCTTTGGTGAGCACAATCGGAACGGATCGAGGGTGATCGGTGAGATATTTCTTCACTTTCTGATCGGGCTCGAGGACATCGACGGCAAGCACAATAAGGCCTTTGCTGGCGAACTCCCCGGCGAGGTCGTCGACCAGGGATGCTTCGGTTTCGCAGTACTTGCACCAGGTGGTCCAGAATTCGAACAGGACAACCCTACCCTTGATCGACGCGTTGTTGAACTGGTCGCCAGCCGTGGTTTTGGCGCGGAAGCGAGGTGCGGGTTGGCCGGCTTCATCATCGGCGAGCGCGCAGATGGCGAGCAGCATGAGCGCCAGGGCCACAACGCGTCGGAGTGTAATTGATGGCGCTGCCATGGGGTGGAATGCTAACACAGTGTGGCGCTACGGCAGGAACCTGACTTGAGAAGCTTCGTCCGCGGACATCGAGCAAAAAGACCTAGGATTGGGCAGGACACCACTCTTAGATTTAAGGCAGTGTCTTAAACACTACGGTATTTGAGACACTACCTCGATTAACTCTGCGTTGACAATTCCTCGCACACTCCGGTATCTTTAAAGCTTTGGGAAGTCTCGCGGTTGCCCGCCTGATGGTCTGGCGTCCTCGCCGGGGAATCAAAGAGCGGTCTTCTTTGTAAGTTTCAATCGCGTTTCGCAATTTTTTTTCATTCTGGGAGATTCCGATGTCAACCTATTTCCCGTCACCCGGGGAAATTGTGCGCAAGTGGTACGTCGTGGATGCGGATGGTCAGACGCTGGGGCGTATGGCCTCGCAAGTGGCGCGCATCCTCATGGGCAAAGAGAACCCGCAGTACACGCCCTTTCTCGATACTGGCGATCATGTGATCGTGATCAACGCTGAGAAGGTGAAGACGACCGGCATGAAGTCGGAGCAGAAGCAGTATCACCACTACACGGGTTACCCCGGTGGGCTGCGTACCGAAGATTACCGGAAGCGGTTGGCGCGCAAGCCGGAAAAGATTATTGAAGATGCGGTGCGGCGCATGCTGCCGAAGAACAAATTGGCGGCGCACATGCTCTCGAAGCTTAATGTCTACAAGGGCGATAAGCATCCGCACGAGGCGCAGAAGCCGCAGGATTTTAAGTTGGAAGTTCGGGCGTAGGCGTCTTTGGTCTTCAAGGTCAGAGAAGATTGAGATCCTTCGCTACGCCTGAAAAACGGCTGTGCTCAGGATGACAACGCAGTGGTGACGGGATAGTGACAAACGAGATTAGGAGCTTAGAGCTAGCATGGCTGAATTAGTTCAATACTACGGGACGGGACGACGGAAGCGGGCGATTGCGCGCGTGTATCTGCGTCCGGGCAGCGGTGATTTCAAGGTGAACGGGCGGGCGTTTGAGGAGTACTTCGTCACTCCCGCGCAGCGGTCGGCGGCGAAGGCGCCATTGGCCTCCACCGACACCGGAGCTTCGTTCAACATTATCGCCAGCGTGCTGGGC
>JBAPQU010000271.1:0-1598 GCA_049280795.1 Candidatus Sulfotelmatobacter sp. | reverse complement strand
GAAAACGTGTCAGCGCACGGACGCGCGTTGAACGAAGAGGGAATCCCCGCCGCTAGCGCCGCGCCGCAAGGCTGATTAGGCATGGCATCGCCGAGAAACGACCCGGGATTGGCAATCACGGGTCGTTGATGAATCGTGAAGGTAGGCGCAGCATACAACTGCGCCCGGCGGCCCAGGCTTCGCGAAACGATCAGCTCAAAATTGTCGGCAAAATTGCTGGAGAAATCATTCTGTCCATCCACGGAGAACCTGAAGGCTGCGTTCACGGGATTGCCGGCGTGTTCGTCGAGAAAGTTGTAGGCGGCCATCAGTTCGATGGGGCGTCCTATGATGCTGGGTTCACGGTAGGCGAACACCGAGAGTTTCGAGGTCACTCCATACCGCAAACCGAGCGACGAAACAGAGAAGTCGTCGAGCCCCAAAAGCGTATCTCCGCGTCCGGGTCCGGTGAATGCCGCTTCGTACGGAAAGCGGTGCGTGAAATTTATGACGAGGCTGTGCCGATCGACCGGTCGTCCTGTCGGGACATTGAACACAAAATCGTCCCCAGGTTTATAGACCTTACTCTTGGCGGATGCGGTTGCAGAGCCCGTTTGCGCGGTTGCCTGCTTAGAGGCTGCCGGTTGAGCGGCCGCCGCAACCGGTTGCGGCGAACTGGGGGGCTCAACTTGGCTCGCCGTGTCGGCTAAACGGACATTGTGGGAAGCGAGATCCACAACATATTTCTTTCCATCGCGTTCCACGATGACTTGCGACACGGAACCTTCCACAAAAGAAATACCAAGATCTGATGCGGACGCGTTATTCACGCTTGATGAAGCTTGGCCAGACGCAATCTCGCCGCAGGCGACGAGACACATGAGAATGGCGATTCCAAACCAGCGCTTGAAACTGTAATAGGGCATGGACGTTTTCCTCGGATACAAAAACACTAGCCGAGCGCTGGGGCACCGTTTGTCAGATGCGTGTAAACAATTTGTCACTTCTTGGAATAGCAAAGTGTTGCGACAAGCAAATGACAAAGTTTTGACTCTTTTGTGACAATGCGGCGCTCCGCATTAAATAAATTATTTAAATGCGGGCACTCTATCGCCGCGTAGACGTGAGGGAAAATGAAAACACTGTCAGGCATCATTCTTACCGTTTGTTTAACACTGCTTCTTGAGACGCCACTAATGCATGCAAAGCCAAAGGCGCAGTCCGACAAGGATAACGAGCAGACATTCTCTGGCGAGATCATGGATTCGATCTGCGCCAAAGACGGCACTCACGAAAAAATGATGGATGAAATGAAGAGCATGGGGCGCGAGAAGAACACCTGCGCCATCAAGTGTGTGCAACTCGGCGCCAAATATGTTCTGTACGACGCCGACAGGAAGGCGATCTATGAGCTCGACGATCAGGACAAAGCCGAGGCCTTTGCCGGCCAAAGAGTCCACGTGCAGGGAACGCTGGCGAAGAGCAAAATCAAGATCCACAATATCGAGGCGATCGGCGGGCAAATTCCCACGCGGCCCTAACTCTGGTGAGCGCCCGTAAGTGATTGTCGAGGTTGGTTGCGGGGGGTGGATTTGAACCACCGACCTTTGGGTTATGAG
>JBAPQU010000270.1:0-7007 GCA_049280795.1 Candidatus Sulfotelmatobacter sp. | reverse complement strand
GCGGGCGTTGCTGTTCGACGAGCCGTGCAACTCGCTGGACCTCGCGGCCCAGCAAAGCTTGCGGCAAACCATGAGCGATCTTGCCAAGTCAGGGATTGGAATTGTTCTGGTGACGCATGAGCTGGCTGACATTGTTCCAGAGATCCAGCGTGTCGTTTTGATGAGCGGAGGGCACGTGGTTGCGGATGGACCTAAGGATGAAATTCTGCGGGTGGAGCGGCTGGAGAAACTGTTTGGAGTTTCGTTGGAGATGGCTCGCCGGGATGGGTACTACCACATGTGGTGAAGCGCGGAGTCATTGTTCCTATGGAATGACCTGCAGGAGTATTCCGATATTTGAGGCCCGGACTGGTGTCCGGGCTTTTTTTTATTTAGTACGCTCCTACCCGTTTCGCAACCACGACCCCAGCTTGCAACGCAGCACGCCGCGTGGCATAGCGTGCACCGCTGGCGATAGTGGTGCTGAACCGCGTTCTGGGATTGACTACAACCCCAAAATCAGCGAACGATCCATCCTGCAATTCACGGCATTGTAGAAAAGTACAATAACGAGAACCAACAATTAAAGTAGTCATGACGCAATTCTCTCTCCACTCCCCACGCGATGCAAGCCCAAATTCAGCCACTACCGTTCGCGTCTATTTCGGCTTGCGCCGGTATTTCAACGCGAAAAGCCATGCTTGCGGCGCATCTCGGAAAGGAAGTCGACTGCGGGACGGGTGCGTCCGGCTTTCACGTCGTTATGGCCTCGGCGGATCCCTTCGATGGCATCCTCGAAATCCTGGCGATCCCATTCCAGATAGGCAGCCAGCGCTTCATCGAGTGCGATGGCAGGATCCTGCCCACGCCGCTGGGCGTACTCGTCCAGTTGCGCCTTACGTTCGGGTCTGAGGGGTACCATATCCATTCGCTAGCCTTCGACGATCTCCTAACAGTTATCATTTTACCGCAGTGCTCCAAGTTTCTTGATCTGAATGGACGAGCGGTAGCGCTTGCGAAGTCAACATCTTGAAGTCTCGCAAGCTGAGCTCCAAACCGCCGAAATCGGCCGATCGTTGTGGCCGATGGTGGGGCAATATCGATTGCTTCTCCGACGAGTAGCGGCGATGTCTGCAGTCGCTCGGCCATGCGCCAGCTGAGGGGGCGAACAGGACTCAGTTTCCCGGTTCACAGTTGGGCTACCAAGGTCGGGAGCGCTACTTGCAATGCAACACGAAGGACCGGTCCTTCGGAACGTTGACCCATCCTTAGTCTCTGCGCGTTTTGGTAGAAACTTAAGGGCGGTGACAATCACGCAATGTCGACGCCCGCCCTCTGCCGATTCTTACGCCGCTGATTGACCGTCAATTGACGGTAAAACTCGTCGCAGTCGTTGCTGTGCCGCCCTTGGTCGTGACCACGATCTTTCCCGTGGTTGCGCCGGTGGGTACCGTCGCGGTGATTTCGAGGTCCGAAACCACGGTAAAGCTGGCGGAGATTTTGTTGAACGTCACCTTCGTGGCCTGGGTGAGGCCCATGCCATTGATGGTGACCAACGTCCCTACAGGACCGCTGGGCGGAGAGAACGAAGGGACGGTTGGCGTGACCCTAAAGATCTGCGAACTGGTTAGCGTGGTGGCGCCTGTCGTGACCGTTACTTTTCCAGTGAGCGCATCGGCCGGCACAGTAGCCGTTATGAATGTTGTGCCCGTGCGCGTGATGGCCGACGCTGAGACACCATCGAATTTCACGACGGATGAGCTGCTGAAGGCTTGACCGAGGATGCCGATATTAGCGCCCTCCTTACCAGAGGTTTCGGCCAGGCTCACGAACTTCCCCAAACCTGTAGACAGGCTAAAGACTGTGCCCGTTCCGCCGGTCCCGCCGCTAACGGTGGTGCCGTAGAGGGTCCCATTGCTATCTTGAACCAAAGCGCCTTCGGGGAAGCTACCGCCGGCGCCTCCAGTAAAGCTGTAAAGGTTGGTGATCGTGCCGGCTGGGGTGAGTTTGAAGACCGTCCCATTGCCGCCGTTGATCCCGCCACCCTCCGTTGTGCCATAAAAGTTCCCATCGCTGCCTTGGATCAGCCCGTTGAAGGGCATACCCCCATCCGTACAACTGGTTTGTGAGCAGAAGGTATAAACCAGGGTTAGCGCACCGCCCGTAGTGACTTTGTAGACTGTGCCCCCTCCGTTAGCCCCGTAACTGTAGGTTGTCCCATAAAAATCTCCATTGGCGCCCTGGACCAACTCTCCGCGAGGCTGGCCGCCGTTCGGGTCATTGAACTGGAAGCTGTAGAGTGTGGTCAGCGTGCCGGCCGGCGTGATTTTGAAGACCACTCCGTAGCCGTTCCCGCCATACTGCGTCGTGCCGTAGAAGTTCCCATCCGTGCCCTGCACTACCCCGCCGTACGGATTGGCGCCGTCCGCGCCCCCAGTAAAGCTGTGGAGCGTCGTAACGGTACCGCTTGCCGTCATGGTGAAGATCGTCCCGAAGCCATCGGCTCCGTTGAACTGGGTTGTCCCGTAGAAGATCCCACTACTGGCCTGGAATAGTCTGCCAACAGGTTCGGCGCCGTCCGTCCCGTCAAACTCGTGCAGCGTGGTCATGGTCCCGCCTGGGGTGATGTCGAAGACCGTCCCATCGCCGTTGGTCCCGCCATCCTGCGTCGTACCGTAGAGGCTCCTATTCGTGGCTTGGATCACTCCCGCGTAAGGAACGGCACCAGCCGCGCCGCCGAAGTTGGTGATTGTGGTTAGGGTACCGCCTGGAGTGAGTTCGTAGATCGTTCCATCACTATTGACCAAGTCGCCGCCAGTGGTTCCGTAGAGGATCCCGTTGCTGGCCTGGACCAATTGACCTCTGGGGTTCAAGCCATCCGTATAGTTAAAATCGAACAGCGTGGTGAAAGTTTGGGCCTGGGCAGGAACCGCTGCTCCGGCGAGGGTAAGTACAACCACCGCAGCCACCATTACCGCGATCATGCGGGACAATTTCAGGATGCTGATACGCATCACAATTCTCCTTAAAATTTTGACTCTGAAGTTCTTACGGAATACCCGATTCCCGCACGACCGGAGGGCCGATCCCGCCCGAAAGTGGGGTGGCAAAGCTCATCCCGCTTGCATATACTGAGGCGCGACTTTCCCTGCGGCAAGAGGCGTTACCCGACACAACCCGGCATTTCCCGACAATGGCTGCTAGCGACCCAACAACCACTGGCAAGCGCTTGGATTCATGGAAGGAGATTGCCTCCTTTTTTGACCGCGACGAGCGTACCGTCAATCGTTGGGAGAAAGAACTCGGTCTGCCGGTCCGCCGGCTGCCCGGAACCAAGGGCCGGGTATACGCCTACGAAGTAGAACTGGCCGCATGGCTGGACGCTTCCCCGAGCGCGGGAACCGCTGCGCCTCGACTAGAGCGACCCGATGCCGGAACCGAAAGCGCGGGGCTCCCGATCACAGCGGGACAGAATCCCAAGGCAGAGACGGCCTCCGTCGGGTCTTCGACCGGGCATCGTTGGATGATCACCGGGGTGATGGTAACAGCCGCCTTCGCCCTGGGGATTTTGAGTCTGGCGCTGCTTCATCGCCACCCCGACGCCGATTCCATCGCTGTACTCCCTTTCACGAATGGCAATGGCGATGCCAACAGCGACTATCTCAGCGACGGCATCACGGAATCGTTGATTGGCAATCTGGCACATGTACCCCTGCTCAAGGAGAAGTCCCGCAGCTCGGTCTTCCGCTACAAAGGGAAAAATGTGGATGCGCAAAAAGCGGGCAATGAGCTGGGTGTGTCGGCGCTGGTGATGGGGCAAGTGACGGCGCGGGGGGATAGCATCGATGTAAACGCTGAGATTATCGATGTTCGGGACAACACTGAAATCTGGGAGCATGAATACAGTGGCAAAAGCGCGGATATCATCTTGCTGCAGAAGCAAATCGCAGGAGATATCGCGGTAAGGTTGCGTTCAAATCTCAGCAGTTTAGAAAAGCAGCAGGTCACGAGGCAAGGCACGCAGAATCCAGAGGCCTATGAGCTGTATTTGAAAGGGCGATACGCCTGGAGCAACCGGACGGCTAGCGAACTGGGGAGAGCGATCTCCTATTTCGATCAAGCCATCACGAAAGACCCAGGCTACGCTTTGGCATATTCGGGTCTGGCCGACGTCTATTCAGTCCTGCCGGACTTTGGGGGCAATCCGAGCGAAGACTATCCGAAATCGAACCGCGCCGCCCGCAAGGCGCTGGAGTTGGACGCGACCCTGGCTCACCCTCATGCGGTTCTGGGCAGCAACGAGATGCAGTACGACTGGGATTTTGCCGGGGGAGAGGCTGAGTTCAGGAAGTCTTTCGAACTCGACCCCAACGATGCCACGGCGCATCAGTGGTACGCGGACGATATTGGGATGATTGGCGGCAGAGAACAGGAAGCGCTTGCGGAAGTCAATTTTGCTCATGAGCTCGATCCACTGTCGCCTGTCATCCGCAGGGTGTCCGCAAGTGTTCGTGTTTCGGCGCGACAGTACGACGAAGCGCTCGCGATTTGCCGGAAGATGGCTAATGAGAACCCGGCATTCGCGATGGCGCACGATTGCTTGGCCTATGCCTATTGGGGGAAGCGCATGTACCCACAGGTGATTGAAGAATGGAAAGCCTATGGCCAACTCTCCGGCGACCGGGACATGTCTCAACTCGTTGCCGCTATGGAACAAGGATCCCATTCAGCAGGTTGGAGAGGCGCTCTCACCAAAGGCATTGACGTCCTGCAAGCACGACGTGAGACTGGCTACTCCTCTGCGTTGTTCATTGCTCGGTTCTACGCCGAGCTGGGAGACAAAGATCAGGCTTTCCATTGGCTCAACATCGCTTATCAGGAACACGATTGGCTGCTGATCGGTTTGAACACTTACTTCCAACTCGACCCTCTGCGTTCTGATCCGCGGTTTGCTGAATTGGTGCGCAAAGTCGGTCTACCGCAGTAACCAGGATTGAATTGGCTATTTAAGCTTTCTCCCAGCGGAGAGACGACTTCCCCACCGTGGTGGAAGTGAAGCCGCCGAAACCGGGCGCAGATCCTTTAGTCCTTACAAAGCATGGCTGGCAGCCTGAGAGGGTTGAAATCGCGCAGGGTCAGTTCCAGGCCGCCGAAATCGGGGTGGTCATTGTGGCCTATGGTAAAGGCGATGTCGATGGCGTCCCCGGCGAGCAGTGGCGATTGCTGCAGGCGTTCGGCCATGCGCCAACCGAGGGCGTCGAGGGAACCAGATCTCAGTTCTCGGTTCTCAGTTCTCGGTTGAACTGCGGTGACACTGATTTCTTCTCGCGCTCTGAGTTTCAGCTTGATGTGTTTATCTTTCAGAATCTTTGGTGGAGCGATTAGGCGGACGGCGCGGGCGCTGAATGCCGGTTCGTGATTGCTTGCTCCGTAGGGTTCCAGAAGACGCAGGACCTGAAAGAGCGCGGGCGTGATGTCATCGAAGTCCAATTCTGCTTCCACGTCTAGTACGGGATCAAAATCGGCCGGGATGAGGCGGGTGCGGGCGAAGGTGTCCAGTTCGGCACGCAGTTGAGCGACGTTTGCCGAGGGCATAGCGAAGCCGCAGGCGTGGGAGTGTCCGCCGTAGCGGGTAAAAAGATTGTGGGAGGATTCGACGGCCTCGAGCAGGTGAAAGGGGCGAATGGAACGGCCGGAGCCGAAAGCTTCCTCGCCTTCGCGCGAGATGACAAGGGCGGGGCGGTTGTAGCGCTCGACGATGCGCGTGGCGGCAATGCCGATTACGCCGCGATGCCAGCCTTCACCATCGACCACGATGCAATAGGCTTCGCACAGTGCGGGATCGCCGGTGATGCGTTCGTCGATGGAGCGCAGAATGCGGCGCTCTTCTTCCTGGCGCTCGGCGTTGAGGCGGTCGAGTTTGCCGGCGAGCAGGCGGGCGCGGTCGGCATCTTTCACGCTGAAGAGTTCGATCACGTCGCGGGCAATGTCCATGCGCCCGGCGGCGTTGATGCGGGGCGCGATGCGGAAAGCTACTTCTGTGGAAGTTGGCGGGCGCTTGTTGGAAACTTGTGCTACTTCGAGCAGGGCCTTGAGACCGGGATTGACGGCACTTCGTAAAGCATCAAGGCCGAGCTTGGCAAAGACGCGATTCTCGCCGGTGAGCGGAACGGAATCGGCGATGGTTGCGATGGCGACAACTTTCATGAACGAGAGCAGAAGGCGCGACTGATCTTTTTCGGGGAGGCGGCGCTGCATTAATGCTTGCGCGACTTTGAAGGCGACGCCGGCACCGCAGAGTTGTTTGTAGGGATAGTTGCATCCAGACTGATTGGGATTGACTACTGCATGCGCGTTGGGTACGCCGTCGGGACCGGGCAGGTGATGGTCGGTAACGATGAGATCGACGCCCAGGCGCTGCGCGGTTTCCGCGGGGGCGAAGGCGCGGATGCCCATGTCTACGCTGATGATGAGGCGAATGCCGGCAGCGGCGGCGCGCTCGATTACATCGTCGCGCATGTCGTAGCCTTCGCGAATGCGGTGCGGGACATGAAAGTCGGCAGTGCCGCCGCAGAGTTCGATGGCGGTTTTCAAAATGATGACGGCCATGGTGCCATCGACGTCATAGTCGCCGTAGATGAGCATCGGATCCTTGCGTTCGATGGCGGCATCGATGCGGTCGACAGCGGCGCGCAGATCTTTCATTTGCTCGGGTGCGTGAAGGTGAGTAACGGATGGAAGAAGAAAGCGGGCGGCGGATTCGGCGTCGGTTATGCCGCGGCGGATTAGCAGGCGTGCCAGCGTATGTATTGGCGCGCTGCTTGCGCCGTTCGATGCCGGGCGGTTGAAATGAAGAGCGCGTAAATCGCGGAGTGCAGCGGCCAGGTTTTCCACCCGCGCGGGATCTTCAGCAGCCAGTTCCCAGCGCACGGCTAGCCTTCGTCATCCTGGTCCGATTCGTCGATGGGGATGCCACCAAAATCTTCCGACACTTCGAGGAGATGCTGGTAGCGGTCGTACCAATCGGT
>JBAPQU010000269.1:0-8952 GCA_049280795.1 Candidatus Sulfotelmatobacter sp. | reverse complement strand
AAGTTGGCCATGCTCGTTGCGGGATTGCTCCTGCTGGCTTTGCCGCCTTGCGTCTATGCGCAAGACGGGACGGATGAAATGCCTCTGGGAGATGTTGCCCGTAGTTTTCGCAAGAACGCGGCTCCTTCCGAGACAATCATTGATAACGATAATCTTTCGAAAGTGATGGACGAGGCCGAAAGCAAGCACGCGGCCGGCGGTTCGCTCGTGTTCTCGCTCGATCCGGCGGGGAAAAATTTACAGGTTTCTGCTCCGGACGTCACCTGCAGTCTTTCTTTCAGCTCTAAAACCAGTGCATTGCTTAGCGATCCGGTGATGCTGGACGAGTTGCCGCGCAGCGAACTGGCCAAGCTCGACGGTCCGGCCACGATCGACGGAGATTCGTTGCAGGTTGCGATGCACAATGGTACCGCGTGGGACTTGCGCGAAGTGGTGATTGGGCTCACCATCGTCAGACGCCCCGACCCAGCCGACACTGTTTCTTACTACGGGCCGGCTCGAATTGTTCCCGCAGTAGCGGGCGGGTCTGCGCAGCAATTGCCGGACTCGTCACAAAAACAGCCAGACGTTACCGTCCTATTGCGGGTGAAGGGTTCTGCGGCGCCAGCTGCGACGGCGTTATTTCGCACGCAGTTGAATTTCGCTCTTTTTCCTGACCAGGAGTGGCACTGGGCGATTGTGAGAGCCAAAGGGGTTCCACCTCCGCCGCTGCCTGACGCCATGATTACGCAGCCTGAGCCAATCCCGGGGCCGCCTTTGACCGGATCGCCTGAGTCTCTCCCGCAGATACTACCTACGATTCCGGCGCCATTGACTCCGGCTTCTTCGAATCCGGCCGTGCCAAATTCACTTCCTACGACGCCGGATGCCGCGGTTCACTAAAGAACCGGAGTTTGCGGAAAAGGTTCAATCGGGCAATCCGGTTGCATTTCATCTTCAGCCAGCAAAAACCCACGTGTTAAACTGACCTCGAATCCAACCCAAGGACAGGCGATGAAATTTGGAGTCATTATTTTCCCCGGCTCTAACTGTGACCACGATGCCTACTGGACTATCCAACAGGTCGCCAAGCAACCGGTGACATTCTTGTGGCACGAATCGCACGATCTTGAGAATTGCGATGCCATTATTGTGCCTGGGGGCTTCGCTTTTGGGGACTATCTGCGAACCGGTGCGATTGCGAAGTTTTCTCCGGTGATGGAATCGGTGCGCCGTTTCGCCGATGGCGGAGGGCTGGTGCTGGGCATCTGCAACGGTTTTCAGATTCTGTGCGAGTCCGGGCTTTTGCCCGGAGCTCTCATGCGCAACACCGGATTGAAATATGTTTGTAAGCCGGTGCAGGTGCGAGTGGAAAATGCTGCGACCCCCTTTACCAACGCGTGTCTGCAGGGAGAAGTATTGACCATCCCGATCGGCCATATGGAAGGGAACTATTTCTGCGATCAGGAAACGTTGGATGAGTTGCGGCGCGACAATCGTATCGTGTTTCGATATTCCACACCCTCGGGTGAGATTTTGCCGGCAGCCAATCCCAATGGTTCCATGGACAATATTGCGGGCATCTGCAGTGCTGGCGGGAACGTCGTTGGCATGATGCCCCACCCTGAACGCTCCGCGGAGCCCGCACTTGGGTGCACGGATGGGGTGAAAGTTTTTCATTCGATGGTCGGCGCGATGGCCGGCAGGTAAGCTTTTCAACTCAGGAACTCAACCGCGATTCGGCGCGCACAAAAATCCGTTTGATAATTGAGCAATTTCCTGCTACTGTCTCCGCGATAGCGCTTCCCCATTTCGCCCCATAGGAATTTAAGCACCCGAGTAACGACAGGGAAGGAGTGTGTTCAATGACGACAAACCGAATTCTGGATGCTTTCTCTGAAACCTTGGTGCAGGACGACCGGATACTAAGTCCCCGGGAGCGCGAGTTGCTGACGAGCCTCCTGCAAAATGCCAGGGCCGCTTCTAATGGCAATACAGAGGTTCAATCCGCAGTGACTGCGGTTATCGCGCGTTCCGTGGGGGAGACGGTATCCCTACGCGCATTTTCGTTATTGGGGAGCAGCATCGTTGAAAGGATCGTGGCGCACAGCGCGACGTCCGAGAGTACACACGAGAGTACGGCGCACAATCCCCCCGGAGACGATGATCCGAACCGAGGGCCGCAGCCCCCGGGTGGACCGCAGCCGCCGGGCATCCGTACCTATCGGGCGTATGATTCCCCGCCGGAAGGACCCGAACAAGGTCCGCAACCTCCAGGTGGTCCGCAGCCACCGGGCCATGCCGTGCGGTCAAATATGCCTGTTTATCGAGGCGCCAGGCAAGACGCGAACTCCGGCGTCGCGATTCTTGACGATTCTTCGATCGCTCAGGCGCAGTGTGTCGTATTAGACGAATTCCTCGCTCCACAAGAGCTGGACGAACTGATCCAATACACACTTCAACACGAGGCAGACTTCCGTGGCAGCGAAGTGATCTCTCCCAAAGGTGAGTTGGGGGTAAGCAACTATGACCATCGCCGTTCAAGAGTGCTGATGGATATGGGACCGCACGAGGAGATCATCCTGGATCGGATTCGTGGCGTCCTGCCGGTGGTGCTCGATCAACTTGGGATGGAAGAGTTTCCGGTAACTCATGCGGAGGTGCAAATCACAGCCAGCAATGATGGAGACTTCTTCCACGCGCACTGCGATAACGCACAAGAAAGGGTCTCGTCTCGTCGCCTGACCTTTGTCTATTTTTTCCATCGCGAACCGCGCGGGTTCGATGGGGGAGAATTGCGTCTCCACGACCCGCGCCGGAAAGATGAGCGGTCTTTCAGCGCCGGCGGTTATCAGACGATCGGGCCGCAGCAGAATCAAATCGTGTTTTTCCCGTGCTCAGTGCTGCACGAGATAACCTCGGTAGGGTGCCCATCACGGGTGTTCGCCGATAGCCGCTTCACTCTAAACGGATGGCTTCACAGGTAAGAGATACCGAATGGCTTGACTGGATGACAAGCCTTATGGGGGCGGCGTCGCGGCAGACATATACCGCGACGCTATCTCCCGGGAAATTTCATTGTCTGCTCAACGAGTTGCCGTTACACCTGATTCCACGGCGTGTTTCGGATCCACAATATCGAAAACGTTTCCCTTCTCAGCCGCTATTCTTTAACCCGCAATGTACGATCCTGGCCGCTGGGCGCGTGCCGGAAGAACTGGAATCGCACCGCGATTTGGTGGAAGGTTTTCACTTGCAGAGTACAGTGGCTTGGGTACGTGATCCAGCCACCGGATCGTTCAGTCCGTTCTGGCTGGGGCCCCGGTTGGAAGCGGCGGTTTCGCGCCTTCGGGCGGGCGAAGCGGCACCCGATTCACTTTCGAGAAAAGAACTGTTCTTGTTGGCGGAAGCAGGCATCCTTACGCCGACGGAGTATGCCGAGCAGCGGCTGGTGGCATGTGGTGAAACTGCCAAGAAACGCTCTCAGATGTTTCGGGAGAAAGGATACGTACCGCTGGGCAACTTGATTCACCCGTTCAATCTTGCCGCTCTGCGCCGCTACTACCGATATTCCATCCGTCGCGGAGCAATCAAGCTTGGCGACGAACAGAGTTCCCGCAGATATGTAGCTCATAACGAAAAAGTAGCGCGTTTCTTCCATCACCAGATTGTGCAAGCGATTAGCGCTGTCGCTGGAGAAGCCATCAAGCCTTCTTATGTTTATCTGGCGTCTTATCTGGGCGGCGCCGACCTGAAGAAGCACACGGATCGGCAGCAATGCGAATTCAGCGTTACCTTGTGTCTGGATTTTTCTCCTGAGCCAGAGTTGGAAACTTCGTGGCCAATCCACCTTGATACTAGCGAGAGCACCGTCACGGTATATCAGGCCCTGGGGGACGGCTTAGCGTACCGGGGGACAAGTGTGCCCCATTACCGCGATGTTCTCGCGACCGGGCATACTTCGACCTCCATTTTCTTCCATTATGTGCCGTTAGACTTTTCAGGGCCGTTGGATTAGCCGGTGCGCAGCATTCCTTAGTGCAGGCCGGAAATCACGTACAGCATGGAGAGGACCTGATAGTAGCTATATGCAAACCGCGAACCATCGCGGCTTACGACCACAGGAGCGATTGAAACCACGCCCTTGAGCGTCGCGGGCTGCAATTCCTGGATGACCGTTTGTTGGCCGGTAACTAAGTTGACCTGGTACACATCCGTGGGAACCTGACCCGGACGATAACCATAAACCGATGCTTCATCCTCCGACCATTGGACGGGAATAAAACCAGGCGCAAGATTTGGTATAAGACGTGGAGCCCCTCCGCCGATCGGGTAGACCGCGACTTCGCCGGCGCCGTTCGCCCGCAGCATGTATTTACCGTCCGGCGAAACCAGACCGCCGGTAATTCCTTCGGGCGTGATCGGAATTAATTTTCCATCGTCAACGCTTACCAGATAGCACCGTACTCCATGGCCGGGTTGGTTGCCATTGAGCGTGATGGTTTTCCATCTGCGAGGAAGCGAGAGTTACCGTTTTCGATGCGCTCGAGCCCACTGACCGGGATAATGCGCGGTTGACCCGGGCCGATGGGAAGCAGCATCACGCGTCCCGGGCTGCCGGGAATAATGGAGATCGCCCATTTGCCGTCCGGGGAAAGTCCGCCTGCGCTTCCTTCTCCCAGTTCAACGGGCGGAGTACCGTCAATCTTCCGAATAGCCACCGAATAGTCGGTAGGTGCCGCCTCGCTGGCATCCTCGAACAGCACGGATTGGCCGTCGCGCGAGATATCTTTCGCAATATCCCAATCATGCGAGGAAATATCGACTGCTTGGGCTTTCTGCGCTGAAGTTGCCATGACAAGACGTTCGGCGTCCAGGCTCACAAGCACTCGGCCATCCGGCGCTATGTCCTGCAGGGTGATTCCCGCAGGAATTGTGAGAACGGTTCTGATGACTCCCTTATCATTTACAGCTCGTAGGGCACGGGTGTAGCCATTTTCGGCGGCCGAAAACCAGACTTCCTTTCCATCTGTGCTCCAAGCCAGGCCATCCACGGAGTCCCACTCGCGGGGTGGCGTCTTATGACCTCCCACGATATCCATTATGTAGACGGACCCGCGATCATCCCATAGCGAGGGATGGTCGATAAATGCAACTTTATCTTCGTGGGGAGAAAGCCGGATATGGCTAATCCACCCTGTACTTTGGTATAGAACGCGGCCGATCGGGTACTCAATCCGATCGCGGCCTTTGGCGTGATGAACCACCGCCAGCTCGCCGTTGGCTCCCCAATCCGCCCAGGTAACGTCTTCCAGAACCTCTCTGGGAGAACCGCTAGCGAGAGGCGCACGCGCCAGCGTACCGTGTTCAATTTTAAGATGCGACATATGCGCGCCATGAAGCACCAGCGCGAGCTCACCGGTTTTGGAAATCGCCAACAAGTTCGCATCTGTAACATTCAGCGGCTGAGTCGAGTTCCCGATGGTGGTGAACAACTGCAGTGGCTTGCCGTTCCATGCGGCTCCGTAGACAACCGAGCGGAAGTCGGGGGAAAAACGCGCCGCATAGATCGTGCCTTCGTCAAAAGTCAGGCGGTGATAAACGGGAGCCGTGGTTTTTTGCAGCACAAGTTTGCCAGCCAGCAGGAGCATCACGATCAGAAACGCACCCGCTAAGGCCCAAGGCAGGGTTTTGGTCTGCAACTTTGGTTTCCCTAAGCGCGATATCCGACCTCCGGAAGCGTCCGAAAGGGTTTCCAAGGCGAATGCCAGATCGCGCGCCGACTGAAATCGCTTCTCCGGCTCTTTCTCCAGACAATGGCGGATGACCTGCCGGAACGGTACAGGGATGCCTGTCTCCTCCAGATGAATCTCGGGAGGATCTTCTCGGAGGACCGCAGTAATCGTATCGACTTCGGTCTCGCCGCGAAAAGGCCGTTGTCCGGCCAGCATTTCGTAAAGAATGGAGCCCATGCTGAAGATGTCGCTACGATGGTCTACCGTCTTACCGCGCAGTTGCTCGGGAGACATATAAGCGACGGTGCCGATCACCGCACCACTCTTGGTTACGGTGGTCAATTCCTCCACGGCGCGGTCGGAGTCTCCGGGAGCAGCTTGCAACTTGGCCACTCCGAAGTCGAGAATCTTCACCCGGCCATCGGTTGTAACAAACAGGTTTTCCGGTTTTAGATCGCGATGAACGATGCGGCGGTCGTGAGCCGCGATGAGGCCTTGCGTGATTTGCAGCGCGTAATCCACGGCCGGGCGGAGTGGCAGTCCTCCTTCTGCCAGGCGCTTACGAAGGGTTTGGCCCTCGAGCAATTCGCAAACGATGTAGGGGGATCGGTCATCTTGACCGACGTCATAGATGGCAACGATGTTGGGATGATTGAGAGCGGCCGCAGCGCGAGCTTCCAATTCGAAACGGCGGAGATGATCGGGGTTGGAGCTGGACGCAGGGCGGATCAGCTTGAGGGCGACGTCGCGCCCGAGCCTTTCGTCTCGAGCGCGGAAAACCTCGCCCATGGCTCCGGCGCCGATTTTTCCCAGGACTCGATAGTGGCCTATGACCCGTTCAGCCATATGCAGGGGCGCCCGCTGGCATGGTAGGGGTACGTCTCCATTGGCGTCAATAACCGAATCGGGCCACTGGGCCTGCCCGTTCGGGGGATTCGCCGCTTCTCGTAGTGCGGTTGCGCGGACGAGAAACTGCCGCCAGGAATCGGGTCATGTTATAATTTTTCTTCGCCTGCAAATTTACGAGGCAGTCTGTGATCTTTCTACGGGCGAATCCCGCGATTAAACGAAATTATCGGATCGAGGTATAGCCATGTCCGGCCACTCAAAATGGGCCACAATCAAGCACAAAAAGGGCGCGCTCGATGCCAAGCGCGGCAAGATTTTCACCCGTCTTATTAAGGAAATCAGTATCGCTGCGAAAAACGGCGGAGGCGATCCTGATTCGAATCCGCGGCTGCGTGGCGCTATTGTTGCCGCCAAGGCAGAGAATATGCCTGCCGATAATATCAAGCGGGC
This sequence comes from Candidatus Sulfotelmatobacter sp., assembly GCA_049280795.1. Lineage (GTDB taxonomy): Bacteria > Acidobacteriota > Terriglobia > Terriglobales > Acidobacteriaceae > Sulfotelmatobacter. Next base: position 1,939 of record JBAPQU010000269.1, on the reverse strand, counting down.
GATTCAGCGCGGCACCGGAGAGCTGCCCGGCGCTACCTACGAAGAGTTTTCGCTTGAGGGCTACGGTCCGGGCGGCGTGGCGGTTCTGCTCGACATCAACACCGACAACCGCAACCGTACCGTCAGCGAAATCCGCCACTGCTTCGGCAAGAACGGCGGCAACATGGCCGAGGCGGGAGCCGTTTCCTGGATGTTCCACAAGAAAGGCGACATCGTCATTCCGAAGACCGCGGCGAAAGAGGACGACCTGATGAACATCGTTCTCGAGGCCGGTGGCGAGGATCTCAACGATGATGGCGAGAACTGGGAAATCCTGACCGAGCCTTCCGCGTATGAGGCTGTGCTCGAAGCGGTAAAGAAGGCTGGGATCGCGCCAGCATCGTCGAGCGTGGCGATGATTCCTCAGAACTACATCAAGCTCGAAGGTCAGGCTGCCAACACCATGATCCGGTTGATGGAGGCGCTAGAAGATCAGGATGATGTTCAGAACGTGCACTCCAACTTCGACATTGATGAGAAGTTGCTGGAAGAAGTGGCCGGCTAGTTGAACAGGTTGCGAGAAGCAGATTGAGCCGCCCATTTGTGGGCGGCTTTTCTTTTTCTAACCTTGCGTTCTCAACGTGCAGCGCTAAGCCAATGAAAAAAGTTTTCAACACAACCGTGGAAAATACTGTGGAAAATCGCGACTCTATCTTCGTAAGTGATTCAGCGAGAGATGGTTCAGCACTTTGCACCGGAGCGAGGGCTGGCACTTTAGTGGCGCTATAACCAAGGAATTCGCATCGCAAACTGAAAATTTTGTGATGAGCTAATCTTGAAACTCAGACTCGACAAACTTCTCGTCGATCGCCGGCTGGCAGCATCACGGGAGCGCGCGCAGGCGCTGATTCTCGCAGGGAAAGTGTTGGTCGACGAGCAGAAGCTCGACAAGGCTGGAGCCCAGGTCCCAGAAGATGCTGTGATCCGGCTCCTTGGCGAAGACTTGAAATATGTCAGCCGCGGCGGTCTCAAACTTGAGCGCGCGCTCGAACACTGGCGTATCGATGTTACGGGCAAAGTTTGTCTCGATGTGGGCGCTTCTACTGGAGGTTTCACCGATTGTTTGTTGCAGCATCGTGCGGCGTGCGTGATTGCAATCGACACCGGTTATGGACAAATGGATTTCAAACTGCGACAGGATCCACGAGTTCGGTTGCTCGAGAAAGTCAACGCTCGTTATTTGACCGGCGAAGTCATCGGCGAAATGGCGGACGTCATAGTGATCGACGTCGCATTTATTTCCGCGACATTGGTTCTTCCTGCCGTGGTCAGCGCTGCGTTTCCGCGTGGTGAGGAGCGGATCGGGCGGCAGGTGATCGTCCTGGTGAAACCTCAATTTGAGGCTGGCAGGGAATTCATTGGTAAGGGCGGCATTGTGCGCGACGAAGCCGTGCAACTTGATACGGTTGAGAAGGTAAAGAAAGCTTTGCTTGACCTCGGCTGTGCGCGCACCGAGGTCATCGATTCGCCCATCCTGGGTGCGGAAGGGAATCGCGAATTTCTTTTGTGGGGGATGTTTTAATTCTTATTGCGGTTCTGATAGCCAAAGTTTTTCGCTCGAATTCTGTACAATCGGTCTTTATCGCCTGACATGCCGACCTCGCCCTTATCTTCTCAAAAGAAAGTCGCAGCCATCATCTCCCGCCCAACCCGGCCGGAGGTTGCGCGCACGGTTCCGGAGTTGCTGACCTGGCTTCAGAGTCACGGTTACAAAGTGATCGTCGACCCGGAGACTGCCAAGTATTCGAATGGTCAGGAGGAAGTTCAGCGATCTGAGATGTCCGCGCGCGTTTTGGATTTGGTGGTGGTGCTGGGCGGTGATGGCACTTTGCTCTCCGCAGCGCGAGCCACGGCTGCGATCGACGTTCCGCTGCTTGGTGTGAACCTGGGTTCGCTCGGG
>JBAPQU010000268.1:0-17406 GCA_049280795.1 Candidatus Sulfotelmatobacter sp. | reverse complement strand
GCGCAGGCCGTTGCGGTCGAGCACTTGCAAGCTTTGTCTGGTGCGCGGCACCGTAGCTAACACCACGCACGCGATCGCCACTACAGCCACCAGAACGAGCCTGCCGCGGTTTGAGCTCGGCGTCTGTGCGGTTTTCGGGCTCTCTTTCGTTTCTCCCTCCATGTAGGAGAAGAGCGCGGCTTCGGCCTCCGAATGCAGCTCGTTCTTTGCGGTGTGTTTGCCCATATCCGCAGGCGGGCTCGATGCCGGAACGCCAAAGGTGGGCGTTTCCCCGTAGGCAAGCAGTTCGTTCGCGGGCGGAGCGTCCTCCACTGGCGGTGGCGCATTTTTCGTCAGTCGCGCTTGCAGGGATGCCCAGCCGGTAAGCGGCTCCGGTGGCTTCGTCGGCTCGGCTGGCTCCGTCGGCGCAGCCTGAACTGCGGACGCCATGGGCTCGAGCTCCGTCAACGCGTCGACCTCAGACGCAGCGGCGTGGTCGAGGGATTTCTGAACGTCGCATTCGGTATCGAACTGCGTGCCGGGTGCGGAGGTTGACCATTGCAGGAATTCTCCCGCGCGGAAAGTTTTCTCCGGCACCTGGGTTGTCGAGATTGGGGTTGTCGAAATCTGGTTCGTCGAGACCGGAGCAGAACCCGCGCCTGTTGAGGCTGCGGCAGCCAAGGCAATCGGCGCCGGGGCCGCAGGTTGGGAAGCTGGCAACGCGGCTGGCGCCGCTGAAGGCAGCATCTTTGAGCGCAGCAGTTCACACGCCGTGCTCATCGTATCCCGCACTTGGTCCACACGAATCGGTTTGACCAGAACTGAATTGGCTCCGGCTTGCAATGCCTCCGGCAGGCGGGCATCGTCGCTTACGATGGCTAGAGTCAGGGGGCGCTGCGCGGCCTTCAAATCGCGCGCGGTCTTCAGCAGGAACGCCGCTTCCGGCTGGTCTTCCCAGTCAGTGATCACGATCTGAAACAGTTGGGTCGTAACCCTCTCGACCGCATCCACCGCGTTCCGGCAGTACTCTCCCTCGATCCCGAGGTCGGTGAGGACTTGCCAGATGGGCTGGACCATCTCCTCATTGGACGAGAATAAGAGGCAGCGCAAGGGCATACTACTCCAGAGTAGGCAGCCGCAGTAACCGCGGCAAGTTACCGAGGTGGAATGCTGTTCCGCACGCGAATTAGCCGGGATACTCGACAGTACATGTCCATCTGGAGCGCTTGGCTGACCCGGCAATTGCCGGTTGACTCTTGCAGGGTGGAGGACTGGCTTGGCGTGTGCGCTAGAATGCTCGGTCGTTCATCGTTGGGCATGATGTGATTCGCCGCACGAGTTTATCGGCGAACCCCTGACTCGGGAAAAAAATTTCCACCATAAAGGCAAACATGGCGCCGCAAGAACTTAATTACTGGCTCACGACTGCGGATTTTCCGAAGGCAGAAGTCCTCCCGCTACCGGATCGCGTGGATGTCGCCGTGATTGGAGCGGGATTCACCGGACTCTCGGCGGCACGAACTCTGGCGAAACGCGGTGCGAAAGCGGCGGTGCTCGAATCCGAAACTATCGGCTGGGGAGCGAGTTCCCGCAACGGAGGCATGGTGCTGACCGGTATGAAGCTGGGAGTGAACCAACTCATTTCCATGTATGGACGCGAACTGACGAAGCGTATGTATGACGCGTCGCTTGCGACCATCGATTGTGTGGAGCAGATTGTTCTCGAGGAAGGCATCGATTGCGACTTCTCGCGATGCGGCCATCTCGAGGTGGCGTGCAAGCAGAAGCATTTCGACGACTATGCGCGCCAGGCGGAGGTGATCGCGCGTGAGTTCAATCATCAACTGCGCGTTGTGCAGAAAAATGAATTGAGCGCCGAAATCGGTTCGAGAATTTATTACGGTGGCATGGTCGATGAAGTAAGCGCGGGCGTGAATCCTGCGCGTTATGTCGCCGGCCTCGGTAGTGCGGCAATGAAGGCTGGCGCGGAGATCTTTGAGCACACGCGGGTGGAAGGCTTGCAACGCGAAACGAACCAGGGTGAATCGGGATGGAAGGTTACTACCTCGCGCGGGGCGCTGTGGGCGCGCGATGTCTTCGTCGCGACCAGCGGCTATACTAGCAAAGCGACTCCCGCGCTGCAGAGGAAAATCATTCCGATCGGGTCGTTCATTATTACAACCCAAATCCTTCCTGAAGCACTGGCCCACGAACTCAGCCCGCGCAATCGCATGATCTACGACTCGAAAAACTATCTCTACTATTACCGCCTCACGCCAGATCGCCGCATGTTGTTCGGTGGCCGCGCCGCGTTTTTTCCTGAGACCGATCAGACTATCCGCCGCAGCGCCGAAATCCTGCGCCGCGGCATGATTGACGTCTATCCGCAACTGCGCGACGCCAAAGTCGAATACGTATGGGGTGGGACGCTGGATTTCGCTTTCGACATCATGCCTCACGCCGGACAGATCGATGGCATGTACTACTCCGTCGGCTATGCGGGACATGGCGTTGCCATGGCAACGTATCAAGGGCAAAGGATGGCAGAGCTGATTGCGGGGTATAAGCCGGAGAATCCGTTTGTCGGCATTCCGTTTCCCGGCGCGCCGCTGGGTTTGTACAACGGCAGGCCTTGGTTTCTGCCGTTCGCCGGGGTGTGGTACAAGGTTCTGGATTGGGTGAGCTGAGGACAATGAGTTGGATTCGCAAAAACCCTTTTGCTGATGGACGTGATCCGGCTGCGCATATGCTGGCACTGATCGTCGCCGAGGCAGAGAGGGCCGGAACTCCCTTAAACGAAGCTGAGAAGCAAATACTTCTTAGCCACTGTGATCCGGAGGCTCTTGTCCCGGAGGAGTTTCTAACTAAGGCAAAAAGGCTTATTGAGCAAACGTTCAACTATGAGGCTGATCCCGATAACCCTCTTAGCCTGGGCAATTCCGTTGGATGGGCAGGCGAAAGGAGCTATCCGACCATCGTAGCGTTGACCGAAGAAGTCATGCGTGAAAGGGGCGAAAAATCGCCGCTACGGGGAAGACGACAGATAATTGATTCGATCCAACTTGTCGGCTGCGGCGTTATCGTCGTCATTCTCATGATGTTGGTTGTGGTGCTGTTCGGCTGGCTATTCGGAAATAAATGACCAAGGCGGCTAATCTGGAGCCCTGAACGGGTTTCGAATCGTCAGTTGCCTCTCGATAACCTGACCGTCTCGCAAGTCCTCCGAATAGAGCAATTCGCATTTCGCCTCTAATGCCGAAGCAACAATAAGCGAGTCATAGATTCTGTAGCCGTATCTCTCCGCAATTCCGACGGCTTTCTCATGCGTTTTGATGGTGACCGTGATCGCTTCGGGACAGAGGAGGAGAATCCATTGCAATGTTGCTCTCATATCATCCCAAGGCATTTTCACCTTGCGGCGCACAACAGAAACAAATTCATTAAATACCTGCACGCTGATTGTGCCTCCAACGGCAAGCAATTCGCGAGCACGTTGCTTGCGGCGATCGTTTTCTACGATGGCATAGACCAGGACGTTGGTATCGAAGAAAGCCTTACCGTTCATGCGCCTCTTCGCGGTTGAAGACAAATCCTTTGGGGAACGGCCGGCTCAATTTCCGCAGGGCCGCCAAAGCTTGCTCACGGCTCTGATCTTTCTTAACCTGAAAGTTCTTGCGGCCGGCAATCTGAATCTCAATGTCATCGCCCTCTTTCAGTTCTAGCGATTTGACTACCGTTGCCGGCAGCCGAATGGCCAAACTATTTCCCCACTTTGCGACCCGCATGGCCATGCTCCTTGATATACATTACAATTGTATATCCATACGGACCCAACTGCAATGCTAAATATGCGGCAGCCTGGGCGATTGTTCATTTCGCAAGGCTGCTTAGGAACGACGGCGCACAACAAAATAAACTGCCGGGCCCAGTACCATCGCAATCGCGCCGCCGATCACGGCGAAGTGGTCGCTGCCTAAGAGCGCTACCAATGCCATCACCACCGGTGCGGCCACCACGTAGAACAATCCTGTACGCCCGCCGGGGATCAGGAATGTTCGCGGCATCTCCGGTTGGGTGTGGCGTAGCTTCCAGGCTGATAACACCGTTAGCACCGTCGTGGCCGAGCGCAGCCAGATGTAGACCGAGATGAGTTGACCCAGGCTTTGCCAAGCCAGCAGCGCATAAATAATTGCTGACAGAACAATCGCCAGCCACGGCGTGCCGTACCGCGAATGCTTGCGCGTGAGTGCGGCGGGAAGGTATCCGTCTTCGGCCATGGCAAAGGGCATGCGCGTGGTGGTGAGGACCGTACTATTGAGCAGCGCGATGTTGCCGACCATTGCTGCCAGTGTCATCCAGGTGCCCAGCCATGGGTAGCCGAATAAAGTTCCGCCAATGATTTTTGCTGCGTCTGAGAAATAGCCTGTGTGCCACTGTTCCCAATGACCAGCTGAGGCTAGTCCGGCCAGCGTGGGCAGAAAGTAGGCCGCAATCGATAGCGGTACCACCAGCGCCAGCGCCCGTGGGTAAGCGCGTTGCGGGTTTTCTACTTCCTCGGCTACGGTTGAAAGCTGTTCGTATCCGGAATACAGCCATAGACCCAGAGCCAATCCCACGCCGAAGATTTTGAACGTCGGCTGGTGCGGCGGAATCAACGGGACGAATGGATTGTGATGCCAGTGCAGGAAGGCGATGACGATCATCGTCGCCACGGGAATAAAGATGAAAAGTTCGAGCGCGGTCGCGACCTTTCCAACCATTTGAATGCCGCGGACGTTGATCCACGTAATCACCGCAATCAGCGCAACCGAGACCAGATAATGTTTCCATCCTGTGATTCCGGGAAAGTAGTAGACGAGATAATCGGTGAAAAGAACAGCGTAGGCCCCGCCGAGAAGGAATGACGCGGACCAGTTCCACCATCCGGCGAGGAATCCCCAGAAGTCGCCGAAGGCGGCGCGGGTCCAGCGGTAGAAGCCGCCTTCAACGGGCATGGCGGTGGTGAGTTCGGCCGACACCAGCGAGACTGGGATACACCAGAAGAATGGCAGCACCAGCAGGCAGATCAGCGTCATGCCAGGGCCGGAGGTCGTGACCATATCTTCGAGGCCGAACGGGCCGCCGGTGGTGTACGAGAACATTACGAAGACGAGGTAGAAGAGGCTGGCCTTTTGGAGCGTCGTGGATTTGGGTTGAGTGGTCAAAGGAAGATTTCTGATTGCTGATGCTGATCGTCGGTTGTGATTGCCGATTGAAGTCCACGAAGTTCAGGGTTTTCAATCAGCAATCAACAATCAGAAATCAACAATTCCTATGCGGCCAAGGTGCCGCTCAGCGCGCCTTCTAGTTCGAGCAGCTTGCGCTTCACATCCAGGCCGCCGCCGTAGCCGCAGAGTGTGCCGTCGGAGGCGATTACGCGATGGCAAGGAACGACGATCGCGACCGGGTTGCGGTTGTTCGCCATGCCTGCGGCGCGAAAGGCGTTGGGATTGCCGACGGCGCGGGCGATGTCGGCATAGGTGCGCGTTTCGCCATAGGGAATCGTGAGCAGGGCGTGCCAGCAGGCTCGCTGGAAATCGGTGCCGCGAAGGTCGAGCGGGAAGGTGAATTCACGACGCTTGCCGGCGAAATATTCTTCCAATTCGGTCACGTAAGGCTGCATCTGGTGCGGGGAATCTTGGAAGGTGAAGCCCTTCTGCTCTTTCTCCTTGCGAAGATCGCGCGGGTTGGGGCGAATCGATTGCTGGCCGGGCAGTCGGGCGTCGAACTCCAGGGCTACTAATCCTTTGGATGAGGCGGCTAGAAAGAGCGGGCCGATTACCGATTGCATGGTCGTGTGGGTCAGGATTTCCATGGCTGATCCTTCTTGGCCTCCATAGTAGACGATTCGCTGCTGCCTGCCAGCTTAAAACCTTAAACACAGGGGGCACAGGGTTACACAGGGGAAAATATGAGGCTTGGTTCGGAGTGGGCGTCGAGCCACCGCAGTGTCGAGCCACCGCAGTTGACAGAAAGCGGTTTTTGGCCCAAAGTGTGTGCGGCGTGCTTATGGGTGTAACTCCATCCCCAATGAAAAAGGGGTTGTTTATCATTGTTACCGTGGTGCTGGCCCCGGTCCTACTGGTGGGAGTGGTGGCGCTGGCTGCAGGGGACTGGCAGCAGGCGGGCGCGACCGTCGGCGGCGATGCGGTTTTGGTGAGTGCCGTCTCGGCCCCGAAGAATGGGCTGCGCAGCGCCTGGATTCGGGTGGAATATAAAGAACCTACCAAGTTGCCGCAGGGCGGTCCGTTCGTGGAACTGCGGGCGCGGGTCCGATTTAATTGCGCCAGCGCGGCGCCAAGCGTAGTAGCGAATTCGGAGTGGTTATATTCCCGCGATCGCGGCGGAAAGCTTGTGGTGAGCAAGAAGACCCGGCACGACGATCAGTTCGGGCAGGCTTCGGAGGGGGATTTCGGCGGGATCGCGCGGGAGTTTGTTTGCAGCCAGAAGTAAGGAAGCGAGCCAAACGCGCCCTTCAGTCGCTGGCGCTCTCTCAGGGCAGGCTCCATAAAGTCGCGCGGCTCGCCCAGATCCTTCGGCGGGCAAAAGCGCCCGCCTCAGGATGACAATTAGACTCACACTCGAGTCGCATCTCCGATTTCCACAGCGCATGGCACCTCGGTAACCTCACACGTACTTCCCCACAGGGTGGTCCCGGTCATATCCTGATAAACGAAACGCGGTTCGCGGCTCCCGGCTGCTACTCGCTTCTCTTCAGTATGGATTCACTTCGTCTCTATTCATTGGTCGCTGCAGGCTGCGCGGTCACCGTGGGAGCTTTTGCGCTGTTGCGGCGCAAGCCCAAGGGTCCGGTGGAACTGGAACGCGAACGCCGCACCCTGCTCGACGGCATCGGACGCATCACGGATGGGACCGTGATCGATGTGCAGGAATTGCCGGTCAGCAGCGGTCACCACGCGGCCGTCTTGCTGATCTACAAATATGACGTGGCGGGAGTGTCGTATGAGTGCTCGCAGGACGTCACCTATCTGCGCCAGTGGATCAACCTGCACTCCTGCCGGCTGGGCCTGCCTACTTCGGTGAAGTACGACCCGCACAATCCGGGGAATTCGTTAGTGGTGTCGGAGAGCTGGATGGGGCTAAGGCAGTAGCCAGTTGCCAGCCGCCAGTAAAAGTACGAGGCGAGTAGTCGGTAATGTATCAGTTTGAATTTTGTGGACTTGTAAGGTGTTCCGCGCGTCCTTTGATGAAGAGTGCAAGGAATACGATGCTGGCGCAGAATATGCTTGCAATGAGTGGGGGCCAAGGCGATCTCCCTTGGGCTTTTGCAAGTCTCCAAACCCCATACATGAAGGCCGCTTTGCCGCCGACCAAGATGAGCCAGAACGCTAGGTAGGCCATGTTCCCCTATTCTATGCCCTGATTTCTTGTATGGGCTGCGCTTCGCTGGCTTCGGCTCGACGCTTGCTTTTTCTGGCAACCGGCAATTAGGTACTGGGTACTGCTCTTCAAATCTGGTAGTCGTCCTGAAACAAGTCCTGGGGAGAGATGTTTGGAGTTGATGTTTCCTCGTCCATCCTAAGGGTAGGTTCGGCTCCCAAAGTTTCGTGTGTGTGCTGCTGGAACTTCTCGCGCAGTTCATGCAATTCCGTGGCCAGCTTGATGATGATGTCGGAGAGCGGGTCGCGGATGTCTTTGGGGTCGGTGATGACAACGCGTTTACCATCGCGCAGAACGATGTGTCCGGGGACGCCGACAATTGTGGAATTGGCTGGCACGTTGCGGAGCACGACGGAACCTGCGCCCACGCGGCAGTTATCTCCGATGGTGATGTTGCCCAGCAGCTTGGCGCCGGAGCCGATTGATACATTGTTACCGATCGTGGGGTGGCGCTTGCCTTTTTCCTTGCCGGTTCCACCTAGAGTCACACCCTGATAGAGCGTAACGTCGTCGCCGACGATGGCGGTCTCGCCGATTACGGTGCCAATGCCGTGGTCGATGAAGAGGCGGCGACCGAGCTCTGCGCCGGGGTGAATCTCGATTCCGGTTAGCAGGCGCGCAAGTTGGGAATTGAATCTTGCCAGGAAGCGCAGGCCGTGACGCCACAACCAGTGGCTCAGCTGATGCGCCCACACGGCATGCAGACCCGGATACAAGATTAGAACTTCAGCGTAGGAGCGGGCGGCGGGGTCAGACTCAAAGACCGCGGCAACATCCTCGCGCACTGAGTGGAAGAAGCTGATCATTTTAGTTCAGTTGCCGGTTGTCTGTCGCCAGCTGCCAGTGAACACGGGTCGCGACACACGGCGTTTCGTGCTCACAAAGAACTTAGACCAGCGATGTATCGAAGTGCAAGGCGGGAGCGCAAGAGAGAGCCGTGTGCAATGCTGGCAAAACTGGGTACTGGCAACTGCTTCTTAGCTGCCGGTGTCGAAGCCGCCGCTGTGGGCTACGGTCATGCGCAGATATTTGTAGGGGTTGACCGGAGTGTCGTTGATGCGAACTTCGTAGTGAAGATGAGGGCCGGTGGAACGTCCGCTGAGGCCGACGTAGCCAATGGTGTCACCACGGTGAACGCGCTGTCCGGGAGTGACGGCGAAGCCGGAAAGATGGCCGTAGCGGGTGGAGATGCCGTGGCCATGATCCATCATGATGAGCTTGCCATATCCGCCCAGAAAATCTGCGAAGGTGATCACACCGTCGGCGGGGGCGATGATGGCGTGGCCGTAGGTGCTGCCAATATCCACGCCGCCGTGAAATGCGCCTTCCCCGTTGAAGGGATCAATGCGCTCTCCGAAACTTGCGGTGACCTGGCCTTCGACAGGCCAAAGGTTAGGAGCCGAGTTAGCACGGTACCAGTCGGCGGTGGTGGCGTTGCGCGTCAGTCCCAGGCTGATGCCGACTGAGGCCGCGCCGGTAAGGGCGGAGGTGCGCAGAGCGACAAGCTGGTCGAGGGAAGAAGTGACGTCGGCATCCTGAATTTGCTGCTGCGAAGCTGTGACCAGCGTGGGCTGCGATTTCAATCCATATAGAGCCGATACTTCACTGGCGATCGAACCCAAAGAAGCGACTTGTACATCCCGCTCTTTTGCGACTTCTTCCAGCCGGGAATAACGATCCTTGAGCTGTTCTTTTTCGGTGCGCAATTCGTTGTAGTGGGAAACCTTGAGCAGCATGCGCGCATAGGAACTGGCGATGCCGGTGAGGCTCAGGAATCCGATGGCCGCGCCGACTACGAATACATAAAGATAATGGACGGGAATCGAGATCTTACGTAACTGGCCGTCGTCGCCCCGAGCCACGAAAAGGATGTAAAAACGCTTTCGCAAATGCCTTCCTTCTTGACGCTTGTAAGGATCAGGGCCGGATTTCCGGGCAAAGTTCTGATGCTCAGAAGGCCCGTTCGGTCAACCTGACCTTTTTCGGGCTGCGTTTCCCGTCTGAGAGTGACGTAACGTGCCTGTTATCTGCCTGAACCGGTATTTACTAAAAAACCGGGAACTAAGCCGAAAAACATCTCGTCTGCAATTCTAACGAGACGCGGAACTTAGCTCGTTCAACTGCACTTCAGCAAGTAAGGTTTGTGAATGACTGGTAAAAGGTAGCAAACTGGGTTCCCCCTGTCAACGACCCGGCGGGGCCTTAGAAGTTACTTAAGGCGCGGTAATCGGAAGTACCCGGAGTGGAAGTTACCGGAGCGGATGGGCACCACGCTGTATTGACCATGGGGTCTATTACCGATTTGCCGATACCGGGAAGCCCTGGGCCAGCATTGGTAGGAGGTCGTCGCTTATAGTGGTTCCGTGGTGAATTCCGAAAAAGCCCTGATCGCCCAAATTCGCCGCATGGCAAAGACGAAGACGGGGACGAACCGCGCCGTTCAGACGGGCATTGGAGATGACTGCGCCGTGTTGCGGTTTCTGCCGCGCCGAGGCCAGCAGCCCGACGCACTGGTTACGACCGACTTCTCGCTGGAGGGGATTCATTTCCGCCGGGAGTGGCATCCGCCGGAATCGGTTGGGCACCGGTGTTTGGCGCGGGGACTGAGCGATATTGCTGCAATGGGCGGAGAGCCGGTAGCAGTATTTCTTTCGATGGCACTGCCGCGAGACTTGCCGCAGGGCTGGGTGGACCGCTTCGCCCACGGATTGCTTGGCCTGGCGGAGCGATATGGTGTGACTCTGGCGGGTGGTGACACTGCGGAATCGCCCAACGGAATTCTGGCAGATATCGTTGTAGTTGGCGCCCTGCCGAAGGGGAAGGCTGTGTTGCGCTCTGGGACGCGGGCGGGTGACCGCATTTATGTGAGCGGAGAGCTGGGTGGTTCGGCGGCCGCGATATGGGAGATGCAAAAGGACATGCGGAAGAAATCAACGCCAAAACTCAATCCGCGGGGATATCCGCGCCATTTTTTTCCGGAGCCGCGAATCAAACTGGGTCGCATTCTTCGGGAAAGAGGCCTGATCTCGGCGATGATCGACACCAGCGACGGCCTTTCCACCGATCTGGCTCATATCTGCGAAGAAAGCGGAGTGGGTGCGGAACTGCAACAGGAACTCATTCCCCGAGCCAGCATGGGCAAGCCCTCGCGGCAAGTTGACTTGCAATTTGCACTGCACGGCGGGGAGGACTACGAACTGTTGTTTACAGCTCCTGCCTTCACGCGGATTCCAACGCGCATCGCGGGGGTTCCCATCACGAACATTGGGCATATCACGCGCGGACGCAAGATTTTTCTGCGAAACCAGGACGACGTTAGGAGCGAACTTCGGCCTCAGGGGTGGGAACACTTCCGCAAATAGAGGTTACTTTAGGTACCTGTCACCATCAGTGTCTATACCCTCGTGGGAAAAACGGTACTAGAGTAGGGATTATGTCGCTCTCCCAAGTTCTCCGCCCCCGCGCTTTGCTGGTTTTTCTGGTGATCTCTGCTGCATCTTTTGTGTTTGCTCACGATAAGAAGCAACCGCCTCCGCCGCCCGCGCCTGCCAAGTCTCCCGTGCCCGCCGTGACCGATGCCTACGTGCACAAGGAATTTGGAGATAACTGTTCGCTGCTGCCCGGGCCTCCGCAATTTGTGGGCGATCTGGATGGCGACGGCGTAGATGATCTGATTGTTGTAGCCCGCTGCAAGAATCCGTTGGCCGATCAGGCGGAGTTCGGTTTTCTCGTGGCCGATCCGTACAACAGCTTTCTGGGCTTCGGCCAGGTCAAGGTCACTTCGACCTTCGCTTCGGATGAACCGGAGCGTAAAGGAATCTCGCTGCTGATCGTTCACGGAGTGGGTGCCGACGCGTGGCATTCCGACAAACCGAAGGCCAAGTTCCTGCTGATCAATCTGCCTTTCAAGAACCTCACCGTCAAAAAGCTGGTGCTGAAAAAGAGAACCGTGCTGGGGATTTACATGGAAGAGAAAGGCGAGGGTGAGAGCACCTCGTCGGTCATATTCTGGGATGGAAAGAAATATCGCTACCAGATTCTGGGCTCGGATTTGGAATAATTCCACAGGGGACAGCCGCCCGGTTGTCCAGCTGGCGTAGCCCGCGTTTGTAAAGAAGCGCTGATCGCGCGCGAACCTGCCTACTCGCGTACCCGCTATAATCCTTCCGCCATGAATCTTGAAGAAAAAATTGCAGAACTGAAAAAGCGCAATCGGCTTGCCGAAGAAGGCGGAGGCGAGAAGCGGCGCGAGCGCCAGCATAAGGAAGGCAAAATGTCGGCGCGGGAGCGCATCGAGTTCCTGCTCGACGACGGCACTTTCGAAGAGACCGACAAGCTGGTGACGCACCGCTGCAACGACTTCGGTATGGCCGAGCAGAAGTTCTACGGCGACGGTTTTGTCACCGGCTATGGCCGCATCGAGGGCCGGCTGGTGTACGTCTTCGCGCAGGATTTTACTGTTTTTGGCGGATCGCTTTCGGAGACGAATGCGGGAAAGATCGTCAAGATCATGGACTTGGCCGCGAAGATGGGCGCGCCGGTGATTGGGTTGAACGATTCCGGTGGGGCTCGCATTCAGGAAGGCGTGGCGTCGCTGGCAGGCTATGCCGACATTTTTCTGCGCAACACGTTGTACAGCGGCGTGGTGCCGCAGATTTCCGCGATCATGGGGCCGTGCGCGGGTGGTGCGGTATATTCGCCGGCGATTACGGACTTCGTTCTCATGGTCGATAAAACTTCCTACATGTTCATCACCGGACCGGACGTGATTAAGACGGTGACGCATGAAGAAGTCAGCAAAGAGCAGCTGGGCGGCGCGATGACGCACAATGAAACTTCGGGCGTGGCGCATTTTCTGGCGCACGACGATGCCGAGTGTTTGTCGATGGTGCGCGAGCTGTTGAGTTTTGTGCCGTCGAATAATTTGGACGATCCTCCGCGAAAACCTTGCACGGATCCGATTGATCGCGCCGATGCGGGGCTCGACAAGATTGTGCCTGCGCAATCGAATCTGCCTTATGACATGAAGGATGTAATCCATGCCGTGGTCGATGACGGATACTTTTTCGAAGTGCAGGAGCACTTTGCGAAAAATATGGTCGTCGGATTCGCGCGGCTGGACGGACGTTCGGTGGGAATCGTTGCCAACAATCCGGCGATGCTGGCGGGCACGCTCGATATCAATGCGTCGGTGAAGGGCGCGCGCTTCGTCCGCTTTTGCGACTGCTTCAACATTCCGCTGGTGACGTTTGAAGATGTGCCGGGATTTCTTCCCGGCACCGCGCAGGAATACGGCGGCATCATCAAGCACGGCGCGAAGCTGCTCTTCGCCTTCGCCGAAGCCACGGTGCCGAAGGTGACGGTGATCACGCGCAAAGCCTACGGCGGCGCGTATTGCGTGATGGCGTCGAAGCACATCCGCACCGATGTGAACTATGCGTGGCCGACGGCGGAGATTGCGGTGATGGGGCCGGAAGGCGCAGTCGATATTGTATACAAGCGCGAACTCGATAGTGCGGCAAATCCGCAAGAGCGGCAGGAATTGCGGCAGAGCAAGATCGAAGAATTCCGCGACCGCTTTGCCAGCCCCTATGTCGCCGCCGATCGCGGGTTTGTCGATGCCATCATCCAGCCGAGGGAGACGCGGAAGAAGTTGATCCAGGCACTGGCCATGCTGGAGAACAAGCGGGATAAGAATCCGCCTAAGAAGCATGGGAATATTCCGCTGTGAAGCTATGCACCTCAGGGCAGCACCTACTCCGTCCACATGGTGCTGATTTCCAGGGCTACGTTTCCAAAGTCGGGGTGCCCCTCCCCCTCCCCCGTCGATATATTGGAATCATCGGGTTAGCACGAAATTCCCGCAAAATCCAAGGCCCAAAGGATTTAGATATCAAAATCCGTGAAACAAAGCATTTAGCTTGCGCTCGCCTGTTGCAAATTGCTTTTCGGCACTGCGTCCGTGATCATCATCAGCGGTTAGGGCTGTGGATGGCAAGGTTAGATGTCACAGAAACAAAAGATAAATAGCGCTGCCACTAAGAGTCTAGCTTGCCGATAATATCGTTAGCGATTTTCAATCCAGTTTTGGCGCTGTGTTCGTTAGCAGCTGCAAAGAAAAGAAGAAACAGGAGGGAGCCGTTTGAGTTATGCATTGGGAAGGGATTGCTCACGGCAACAGATTCCTTCCCTAGTCGCTCTATAAAGAAATCCGTAATGACGCGGTGGTCCGCGGATTTGTGCACGGACTCAACCTTCTGTGAATCAAGAAGTGAGGGAAACGCCATAGTCGAATAGAATCTGTTGTTCCACTCACCAGTGCCGAAGACAGATGTAAGGCGGTCTGCCCATGCCTTAGGTGGCCTTCGGTTGCGCACAAGCATTCTGTTTATGGCAGAGTATGGAAATAGCACCCAAAGGTCCACTGCGCGTGTTCGCCCCAGGGCAGCGATGACTTCCCATTTCACGGATGCGCCGAATGGATCAAGGAATACGACCGCACGCTCGCGCTTCGGATTCAGATTTCTGCACCATTTCAACAGAGCACTATTGGCGTCCTCATTGACTATTTGCACATTTCGATCGGGGAAATCGGTCGATATAGCCTCAAGCTCCTTGCACTTCTTGACGTCTTTCTCGATAAAAACGTAGTTGTCAAAAGAGGGCTCGATCTCAAGAGCCCGTCTCACGCTGCCTTTACGAAATTCCTTTTCGTTTTCCTGTAGTTCTGGAAGTAATTTGGCGAGTCCGCCGAGTGCAGGCCTTCGCAAGGTCCCTGTACCCGCGAAAGCATCGACGTAGCTAATGGAATAGAATCGAGCTCGCGGATTCCTCTTGAAGATCTTGGTGTACGCTTGGAGATATTTCTTGAGTACGTCGAGCTTCCGTTGTGTCCATCCGCCGCCAAACTCAGCTTGGTACGTCACCGCAGTAGGCTCCTAAGCAGAACTCGGGCCCGGGACTAGGTAGATTCTCGCAAATTGCTCTGTGGCGACGTAGTTTCTAGTAAAACAAATAAGAGAATAAAAAGCGAATAATGCGATAAGATTTAACAATGATGGGTCTTCTAACTGGCACTGTGCATAAGTGCGCAGCGCTGCAAGAATGGCATTAGAACCCGAAATCCTATGAGCGAACGCTCTCACATCGAATGGACCGACGCGACCTGGAATCCTGTGCGCGGCTGCACGAAGATCAGTCCCGGCTGCAAGCACTGTTATGCCGAGACGTTTGCCGAGCGGTTCCGCGGAGTCAAAGGACATCCTTACGAGCAGGGGTTCGATTTGCGACTGGTCCCTGAGAAGTTGACTGAGCCATTTCTTTGGCGTTCGCCGAAGCTCGTTTTCGTAAACTCGATGAGCGATCTTTTTCAGGATGGCGTGCCTGACGATTATATCGAGGCTGTTTGCAGAGTGATGGTCAAGGCGAACTGGCACACGTTTCAAGTCCTCACGAAAAGATCAGAAAGATTGCGAGCGCTCTTGAACGGACGCTTGCGTTTTGCCGCCGAGCAAGTGCACATCTGGTGGGGGGTGAGCGTGGAAGATCGGGAATACGGCTTGCCGCGAATACGCGATCTTCAGGAGACGCCGGCGAGTGTTCGCTTTCTTTCGATCGAGCCCTTGCTCGAAGGCCTCGGCGCTTTCGATCTATCGGGTATCAGTTGGGCGATCGTCGGTGGCGAAAGCGGTCCGGGTGCTCGCCCGATGCGGGAAGAGTGGGTGATTTCAGTGCGCGATCTTTGTCACGACTACCGCGTTCCTTTTTTCTTCAAGCAGTGGGGTGGTGTGAGGAAGGCGAAAAACGGCAGACTGCTCGACGGCCGGACTTACGACGAGTATCCCCACAGGGTCGCTTCACCAATTCCCGATCGTGCAAGCTGCAGGGCGATTCTCGATTCCTTTCGGCAGGTCTTTCAAAGAAGCCCGCTGGTTCAGATCACAGCTTAGGTCCGCCAGAACCTTCGATTTACTCTTCCCCGAATTCTTCCGTTCCGGCGGGAAGCATGGATCCGTGACGAACGTGGATCACACGCACTGACTTATCCACGATTACAAACAGAACTCGATAGGTTCCGCGATTGCCGGCGCCCAGCAACATCTGACGGATCGGCACGTCGAAGTGGATGCTTTCAGGCGCGAGGGGGCAGCGGTCGGGAAAGTGGGAGAGCGTCTTGATGCTCGCGCGTGCGTCAACACTCCACTGAGTAGCGGCTCGCGGAGCATGGTCCCGAATGTAACGATATATGTTCCGAAGATCAGCCTTGGCTTCCGGCGTGACCATGACGCGATAACGTGAGGTAGAGCTCAGCGTTCTCTTTCCAGTTCATCGAATACTTCGTCCACCGTCTGTCCCTCGCCTTTCCTGGCTTGGGCCAGACCACGGCGAATTCTGGCAATCACATCGAGGTGTTCGGCCACTTGCTGGTAAATGATCGGATCAAGCAGCACAACTTCGGCTTTCCCGTTGATGGTAAGCACAAGGGGTCGCCCTGTCTTTTTCAGCTGCTTCATCAGGTCGGACGAATTGCGCTTAAACGTCGTAAAAGAGTGGATATCCTCGGCTACATTAAGCATGCGTCGATATTACATCTTATTCGCATCGTATTCAATGCTTACAAATATCATTAGGAGCTGTAAAGACTACAAGGATAGGTTTCGGGGACAAATTGGGGAGGAAAATCAGGAAACAAAAAATTAAGAGTTCCGAGGTGGTGTTGGGTCCATTCGTCTCGGCCAGTAGCTCGCTTTTAGACCCTTGCTTGACCTGCTACGCGGCTTCCCTTGCGGGGTGCTGCGTGCGATCTTCGCTCGGGCTCCGGGCTCACCGCCAACCGGAAAAACCTACCCAACGCCTCGGAACTCTATCCTGCCTTCGACGTTTCTTCTTGTTCTCCTCGACCAGCGCTTTGCTATAGACCCTTGCTCGCCCTCCCTGGTCACTTTCGTGATGAGGGTGACTTTGCTTGAGTCCCGGACGCGGCACCAACCGGAAAAACTCTAGAAGCTGTCAAAGAACGATTATGGTTCTACGCTTTTTATTTTTACAGTCAATGAAAAGTTTGCATTTGTAACTGGCGTGTTTTCAGGCGAGTGCATGCTCTCCACAGGCGGGTGACCGGAATTGGTGCAGAGCGTGAAACAGATTCGCGCAGAAGGTTTGCTGGATGAGGGTTTTGGCGAATGCATGTATTGTGGGAAGCGCGGCTGTGGTTGGGAAAGAACTTTTCTGCCTTGTGAAAAACGGGGAAACTCAGCTTCTGGTGCGGGATTTGTTTGCAGTGCTGTGGCTAGGTCCGGTTAGCTTATTTCTATTTTTTCGTCTAGGAGCTGCTTGTCACCTTCGTCCGCGCCGGCTAGTTCGAACGAATTTGTGATCGCCGCTTTTCCTTTTTCCACGGCGGTGATGACATAGGAGCAGCCGAACCAGTGCGCTTCGGCTAGATCGGTTTGCGACCAGCGGGCGGTATGGTCGGGGTGAGAGTGGTAGAAACCGACGATGTCCTCGCCACGCTCGCGGCCTTCGCGCTGAATGCGCACCAGTTCCCGGGGATCGATGTTGTAGCGGTTCTGTGGTGAATCGGTGCGGGTGTTGCCGCAGCGGGCGGTTGAGGTCACGATGCGAATGCCGTTGTCGTCCACGCGGCCGAGGAGGACTCCGCAGCACTCGTGCGGGTATGTCTCTTCGCCGTGGTGGCGGAGGGCAGCGTAGTCCTTGGGTGCGAGTCTTAACATAGAAAACCATTCACCACAGAGACACAGAGGCACAGAGAAAACCAAGATCGCAAATCAAAATTCTTAAAGAGCCTGGACTATGCTCTGAAGCCCGTTGTGAGCGTTGATTATTATTCTTCTCTCGTATTTCTCTGTGTCTCTGTGCCTCTGTGGTGAGATCTATTCCGTCCAGAATCTTTCGCTGAGATACTTGTCGCCGGAGTCGCAGAGGATCGTGGCGATTACGGCTTGCTGGTCCTTCCTCAGTTGTAAT
>JBAPQU010000267.1:0-1977 GCA_049280795.1 Candidatus Sulfotelmatobacter sp. | reverse complement strand
CCGCCGCGTCCAGCGCCAAAACCCGCTCGCAAAAATTATCGTCACCGGATGCTACGCCCAGCGCGCACCCGAAGAAATCGCCGCGCTACCCGGCGTCAGCGCAGTGATCGGCAACTCCCACAAACATCAACTCGCCGAAATCGCAGTAGGTAGTGTCACGCGCGATAGCGCCAATCCCAACGACCAGGCCCATGACTATGACCAGGAAGGGCACGACTTCAGTCGTGCCGTAAGTGCCGTTTTTGAACCGGCTTTAGCCGCTGAGGCCAACGAACGGGGAACCCACCAATCCTTCCTGCCCCTCCACTCTCTGACTGAGAACAGAGAACAGAGAACTGAGAACCGGATTTTCGTCTCCGACATCTTCGCCCACACCGAACTGCTCGCCGCACCCGTCTTCGAGGCCAGCGATCCCACAGAAAATGCCCGCACTCGTCCCAACCTAAAAGTTCAGGACGGATGCGACAACCGCTGTTCCTTTTGTGTGATCCCCAGCGTCCGCGGCCACAGCCGTTCGTTGCCGCTACTCCAAATCATTCGCGAAGTGAACACCCTGGTAGCCGCAGGCTACCGCGAAGTAGTAATCAGCGGCATCAATCTAGGCCGCTGGGGACGCGATCGAGGGTGGGGCGGGCGCCCTCGCCCGCCAAAACGAACCATGGACCCAAAAAGTTTCGAAGGTCTAATTCGAATCATCCTGTCAGAGACGCAACTGGAAAAACTCCGCATCTCCTCTGTCGAGCCCATGGATTGGAGCGACGATCTCATCTCCCTCGTCGCCTCATCTCCCCGCATCGCCAAACACGCGCACGTGCCTTTGCAATCGGGCAGCGACGCCGTGCTGCGCCGCATGCACCGCAAATATCGCCCCTGGCACTATCGCGAGAAGATTGAAAAGATCCGCGCCGCCATGCCCACCGCCGCCATCGGTGCCGACGTCATGGCCGGATTCCCCGGCGAAACCGATGCCGAATTCGAAGCCACGCGCCGCCTCATCGCAGACCTGCCCTTCACCTACCTGCACGTCTTCACCTACTCCGCGCGCCCCGGCACGCCCGCTGCCGCTATGCCAAATCAAATTCCGATCCACGTCGCCCGCGAACACAACCGCATCCTGCGCGACCTGGCCGCCGAAAAAAAATCCGCCTTCATGCAATCCTTCATCGGCCGTTCCATCGAAGCGATCACCCTCAACGAAGCCCACAGCGGTCCCGATGGAGAATTCACCGAAGCCCTCAGCGACAACTATCAGAAGCTCTATCTGAAGGGACGCCACACCCCCAACCGCTGGCTCACCGCGCAGGTCGAAAAAATAAAAGACGGAGCGTTCGTGGGTAGCCTGACAAACTCGCTTGCGCTACCCGAAGCTATCTCATGAATGGTTTGGGAAGGGCACGACTTCAGTCGTGCCGTTTAGGGCCCCTAAGCATACGGGCTTCAGCCCCTGCGGGAGCACACTGTTCAGACTAGCCCGCGCGCTCTATCCCTCCGGCATCTCATACAGCTGCAACTCTTGCATGGGGAAGTCTTTGCGGTTATCGGTAGCGAGCGGACAATCTTGCTGCAGCGCTACCGCTGCAACCAGCATATCGGCCAGCGTGAGGGTGCGCCCCTGCCGCGCCCAGTGGCTCTTGAGCTTTCCCGCCTTTTCGGCCAAGCTGGCTGTGATTTCGTGGCATTGCAGCGCATTCAGAAAAGCCTTGGTTCGCGCTTCCTCTTGAGGACGCATGCCAGCATAAACTTCGGCTAGATTAAGCGTGGAAGTTCCCAAGGTGTGTCCTGCACGGACCAGCCCGGCTAACCACTGCCGCCGCCCGCGGTGCAGCCGTAAGGCGTCAATCAGAACTGTGGTGTCCAGAAGTATTTGCATCCGATTGCTCAATTTGCACGAAGATGCAACCACACCTTCGCGGTTATCTCAGGCTGGCTCCTGAAAAGCTACTTCAGCTTTTGTGTTCTTCGTCGTTTGCCGTCAGT
>JBAPQU010000266.1:0-11032 GCA_049280795.1 Candidatus Sulfotelmatobacter sp. | reverse complement strand
TCCTGCTTTTTGAGGTAGTGGGGCTTGAACTGGCAGAAGTATCCGGTGCCGGTGCGGCAGGTGGTGGACTTGACCTGTACGCGCAGGAAGTTGGGGCCCTGCTCGATGCCGATGTCGTAGGGGCGCGTGTCTCCCCAGGGCTTGACGACGTGGAAGCCGCGCTCGGCGGCGGAGGCCATGAAGCGGAGTTCGACCCACTCTCCGCGCTCCTTGAAGTTTTTGAATTTTTCCCAGGGATGCATAGGGCTTGATCGTTGTCTCCAGACGCAAAAAGGCGCAGCTTGTGGGCTGCGCCTTGGTTAACCTAAAGTTTTAGTTTATATAATCATTATATCACATTGACATGGGTCACTGTGACATTTTTGGAGAAATATTTGCGTAGTGTTTTGAATGGGTTGAGCTCGATGAAGGGTCGCGGAGGGCTTGACAAGATTTTGGGCGGAGGACATTTTGGGTCGCGTGCTGACGCAAGGCGCTTGATAAATCGCCGTCCCCAGCTTGCTGCGAAAGATACGAGCGATCCCGTGCAGAGAACTACCAGCGCCATGCGCACATAAATTTCGGTCGATAGCGAGATTCCAATTCCGCTTCCAACCGCCAAGTACGCGGCCAAGCATGCTGGACACTTCGGCAACAGCACAAGAGCAACGGCGGGAACAATTCCTCCTGTGGTGACTTTGACACAGCACCGCGCCAGCGAGGCGGGGCGCAGACCGCTGCCCGCGGGCCGCGCCTCACCCACCATCCAACGAGAACCGCGACTGGGTTCAGTCTCACAGCAAGAGTGCGATCTCACGAATTGTCTCCTCGCAGCAGGAACTGCCCGAGCCCTTCGGAGCCACATACTGCGCCTTGGGATCGACAACGTACCCTTCCGTATATCGATCGTGATGCCGGACCCAAGACATGCTGAAGGCCAATCCATCCTCGTCGCGCCCTTTCGGCGCGAAATCGAGAAAGTTGTAGGCGCCTACCAAGATATCGAGCCCGCGCGCGTAGGAAGAATAGGTGTGGAAGATCTCGCCGTTCTCGTTTTTATAGAACACGCTCAATCCCGGCGCTTCTTCGCTGGGGAATTCCGTCATCTCGTAGTTGTATTCGACCTTGCCTTTCGCCATTTCCTCTTTGGTGAACGACACGTGATAATCATGGTTGAAGTCGTTGCCGAACGATGACACCCACGGGAACTGCCAGCCCATGCGCTTCCTGAAGGCGGCGATCTCGGCGATGGGCGCGTGCGAAATGACCGCCAGCGTGACGTCACGATTCGCGAGATGCACCAGACTTCCGCCGAAATGATCAGCCAGGTAAGAGCAACTGGGGCAGCCTGCCTCCCAACCGGGACCGAACATGAAGTGATAGATAATTAACTGGCTTTTGCCCCCGAAAAGATCAGCCAGCGTCACCTTGCCGGTCGGCCCATCGAACACATAGTTTTTCTCCACTTTCTCCCAGGGAAGTTCGCGGCGCTTACGGCTTATCTCGTCGCGCAACCGGGTGAACTCTTTTTCTTGTTGCAGCAAATCTTTTCGGCTGGCGAGCCATTCTTTTGGTGAAACCACCTCGTGATCTTGGATTCCCGTGCTTGTCGCTAGAGTAGTCATAACAATTCTCCTATTTATTATTTTCTTTAATCTCTTTCCCGCTTTTTTTGGTGCGAACCGCCGCTCAACGGTTTAATGTTTTTTGACGGTGCGCAAACTTTTCTTTGCTTTCGGTTCGCTTGATTCCGCAATATCCTTGATCCGGAGCAACTCGCCCGTCCAAAGCTCCTGAAACGGACCTACCCACCGTTCATAAATCTGGCGAATCGGCACCACGTTCAGCGAATTGAATCTTTGCCGACCGGCCTCGCGCGTCTGCACCAGTTGCGCCTGGCGCAATACTTCTAAATGTTTCATCACTCCGAAGCGGCTCAGGTGCGGAAACTCTTCCACGATTTCTGTGGTGGTGCGCGAACGATCCCGCAGGAAATCCAGAATCGCGCGCCGGGTCGCATCCGAGAGCGCCTTCCATACTCCGTCGAGTTCGTCCGCACGGCCAGCGATTTCTCCCACGCTTTACTCGCAGTCCTTCTTTACGCCGTCGAGCATGTGACCCCAGCCCTTGCCGACATTCTTACGATGCTCCGGGTCGATCATGCCAATGGCGCGATGCCGTAAAGAAACCCGGCTGCCTCCCGACACCGCTTCAACCTTCATTTCTATATGATTCGTCGCCGGATATGACATGAACATCGGCCCACTCAGCTCCAACAGCGTTGGTGCTTTGATCACCTGCACGAATCCCCACAGGTGCCCAACCCCGTTTCCTCGATCCCGGAACCATCGTCCGCCCGGCTTTTCCTCGAGCTGTAATTGCAGAGACTGGTTTTCGAGATTGGTGTTGCCTTTGCCCAGGCGATGCAAGACCGCCGCAAATGCCTTTTCCGGCGTGGCTTTGACGTCTACGTGTTGCTCAACTTCGAGTATCAAGTCTTCCAATTTCATTGTGTTTCTCCTCATGTGTATTACGTGAGTTAATAGTAACGTGATTTAATACTCACGTCAAGAGATATTTTCTTATAATTCTTGTGCTCGGAGTTCTGCGGAGTTGGCGGCCGCATCTGCTTCGTCGCATACTTGGAGCTATGGAATCAGAGTTCCCCACGCTTTCCGGCAGGTATGTCCGCCTCGAACCTCTCGACCGCCATCACACGAACGGCCTCGCGGCCTCATCTGCAGACGACGTGTCCCTCTACCAATGGAGTCCAGTCCCGCAAGGCAAACTCGAAGCCACTGCATATATCAACACTGCGCTCGCGTGGCGCGATGCCGGCACCGCCGTCCCTTTCGCAATCGTCAAACTAAACGATGCGAGCGTCATCGGCTCCACGCGCTTCTGGAATATCGAGCGCTGGTCGTGGCCACCGGGTCACGCGCGGCACGGCCGCGCCCATCCCGACGCCTGCGAGATCGGCTACACGTGGTTCGCGCGATCCGCGATTCGCACCGGCGCTAACACCGAGGCCAAGTTGCTCATGCTCACCCACGCCTTCGAAAACTGGCAGGCGCTTCGCGTCTGCTTTCACACCGACGCCCGCAACCAGCGTTCTCGCGCCGCCCTCGAGCGTATCGGCGCAAAGTTCGAAGGCATTCTTCGCGCCCACCGCATGGCCGCCGACTTCATCCCCCGCGACTCCGTGCGCTATTCGATGATGGCTGCCGAGTGGCCGGATGTGAAGCGGCAGTTAGTGAATCGGCTGAGTGCGGCGTAACCGCTTGTGTGGAGCGGACACTCCTCTACGCTTGGCCGGCGCAACTTCCTCCGCTGCTATAATCGATGATTGTGCCCATGTCTACGAAACGCCTGATTCGCTCCACAACAGTTTTATCCATCCGCCGCAACGGCAGCGTGGTTCTTGCCGGAGACGGCCAGGTTACGCTCGGCGAGTCCGTGATTAAACACACGGCGAAGAAGATCCGCCGCCTTTACAACGATAAAATCCTCGCCGGATTCGCCGGATCGACCGCCGACGCGTTCACCCTTTTCAGCCGCTTCGAATCGAAACTCGAGCAATACCACGGCAACCTGGGGCGCGGAGCCGTGGAACTCGCCAAAGATTGGCGCACGGATAAATTTCTTCGTCATCTGGAAGCCCTGCTTCTGGTGTGCGACAAAGAGCAGACGTTCCTGCTCAGCGGTCAAGGCGACGTGATCGAGCCCGACGGCGGAGTGGCTGCCATCGGCAGCGGAGGCCCATACGCCCAGGCCGCCGCCGAAGCCCTGGCGCGCCACACCGAGCTTTCCGCCCGCAAGATTGCTGAAGAAGCAATGAAGATTGCAGGCAAGATGTGCATCTATACGAATGATGCGGTAACGATTGAGGAACTGTAGTTCTCAGGTCCCAGTTCTCAGTTCTCAGCCAGATCTTTTGGGGTGAGACTGAGAACCGGGAACCGAGAACTGAGAACTTTTTATGGCCATCTACTTACCCAGCACTTCCGAAGAAGAACAACTCGCACTCGACGAACTTACGCCCCGCGAAATCGTCGTCGAACTCGACAAACACGTCATCGGGCAAAAAGACGCGAAACGCGCTGTGGCCATCGCCTTGCGCAACCGCACCCGCCGCCAGAAGTTAACCCCGGAGCTGGCCGAAGAGATTATTCCCAAAAACATCATCATGATCGGACCGACCGGCGTGGGGAAGACGGAGATTGCGCGGAGGCTGGCGAAGCTGGCGAACTCACCTTTCTTGAAGGTGGAGGCTTCGAAGTTTACTGAAGTCGGGTATGTGGGACGGGATGTGGAATCGATGGTGCGCGATCTGGTGGAGATTGCGATCGACAACGTGCGGGAAGAGAAACTTGAAGACGTTGCCGATAAGGCTGAGTTGAATGCAGAGGAGCGATTGCTCGATATTCTTCTGCCACCGTCTCCACCGTCGAAACCTGCTGAGCCTAGTACTGCGGGCGGCGTGGTGATCGACGGCAGCACAGCCTTGGCCGAATCTTCAACGCGCACCCGCGAAAAGTTGCGGCAACAATTGCGCGAAGGAAAGCTCGACGAGCGGCAGGTTGAGATCGACGTGCGGGAGCGGAATTTTCCATCTTTTGAAATTATGACCAACCAGGGTGTTGAGGAGATGGACATCAACATCAAGGACATGTTGCCCAACATCTTCGGCGCGCGCACCAAAAAGCGGAAGATGAAGGTGAACGAGGCCTTCGAATATTTGATTCAGGAAGAAGAGCAACGGCTGATCGATATGGACCAGGTTACGCGGATGGCGATTGATCGCGTGGAGAACTCGGGAATTGTGTTTCTGGATGAGATCGATAAGATCGCGGGGCGCGAGGGCGGTCATGGTCCAGATGTTTCACGTGAGGGAGTGCAGCGCGACATCCTGCCGATTGTGGAAGGCACGACGGTGAACACGCGCTATGGGATGGTGCGGACGGATCACATTCTGTTTATTGCGGCGGGCGCGTTTCACGTTTCGAAGCCGAGCGATCTGATTCCGGAGTTACAGGGACGGTTTCCGATTCGGGTGGAGTTGCAGTCGCTCACCATGGAAGATTTTGTACGCATTCTTACCGAACCGAAGTCATCGCTGGTGAAGCAGTACACGGCGCTGCTTGAAACCGAAGGCGTAAAGCTGGAGTTCACTCCGGAGGCGCTGCAGGAGATCGCTCACTTTGCGTTTCGAGTGAATGAGAGCACGGAAAACATTGGAGCACGGCGGCTGCACACCATCATGGAGCGCGTGCTCGATGAGCTTAGCTTTGATGCTCCGGAGCGAAAAGGCGAGCATGTTGTCGTGGATGCGGACTATGTGCGCAAGATGTTGACGGATATTGTGAAGGATCAGGATCTCAGCCGATATATCCTCTAAATCTGTAAAGAAGCGGGCGACTCGTTGGTTCGGAACATGGTTCGCAACATCGTCGTTCCGCAACACCGTGCTTCAATGTAACTTCGCGTACTCCGTTTTGGCCTGTTTGAGCACGGGCACGTCGGTATCTGCATCCTTCCACAAAGAAAAGAAATCCTGATAGGACTGGCGCGCGCTATTCGCATTTTTTGACAAACTATAAGAACGAGCTAACTGCAAACGCGACAGTGCGCCCAACGGAAAGTTCAAAACCAATCCCGAATGTTCGCTCAGCTTTTTAAATTCTGCGGCCGCTTTCTGCCCATCGCCCATTGCGAGGTAGGCTTGGCCGCGAACGTAGGGAGGATAAAGGCTGGCTACTGGAAAGACGGTTGCGCCCGAAAACTCCAGTTCCGTGGGAACACCCAGATCGTTGAGGGCCTTCGCAGGATGCCGCTGTTGAAGATCGATTTGGGCGCGAATCAACGGCAGCCAATATTTCTGAATAAATGTGCCTTCCGGCCATTGCTGATCCAATTCGCGACACTCCGCTTGCGCTTGAGCAATATTTCCCATTCGGGCGGCGATGAGCGCAGTAAGAATCTTTACATCACGGGCTTGTGAAAGTTTCTGTGCCCCGCTTATATATTCCCTAGTTCGCGAGAACTCTCCCACTTCAACTTCCCGAACCGCTTGTTGCATCAAATAAATTGCCGCCCATTCTTTATCGCCATTACGTTCGAGCAGATTTTCAGCCGCACTGGCAAATTCGCGCGACTTTTCGATACGGCCGTGATAGGCCTCGGTTTCAGCTTGTTCGGAAAGAATAATCGTTTGCGCTCCGCGCACGTTGGGCGATTCCTGGACGATGCGGTCCATTTCGTTCTTGTCGTCACGAAGAAACGCGGCCCAATATGCAGCCTGCAGCAGGATGTCCGTCTTCAGGCCACGCTTCTTCGCATCCGCCAGAACGGCGGACGCTTCGTCGATTCGATTGAGCGACAGCAACGAGATAGCAAAATTGCCGTAAGTGCTGGCGCGTGAGGGATCGAGTTGCAGGGCGTGACGAAATACTGGAATTGCCTGATCATCTCGTCCAAGCTCCGAATATGAGATGGCAAGATGGATAGAAGCGCCTGCGGATTCGGGGTAATTTTGCACCGCGAGAGCGTAGACCTGCGTTGACTTCTCCAAATCGCCAGTCACATAAGAGTAATAGCGCGCATCGATGGTTTCGCGCTCTGGTTCGGTAACTCGATCCCGAAGCTGATAAGATTTCGTCGCCGCCTCGCGCGAAAGCTCGGATTCTCCAACATTGTGATAGACGGTCGCGAGCCCTCCATACGCGACGGCAAAATTGGAATCCAGTTCAACCGCTTTTTTGAAAATCGGCAGCGAATCCTGGTCGCCTTTCCTGTCCCATGTCGCTAATGCCAAACCATAAGTCTTGAGCGCATCGAGCGACGCAGTGGTCGCCTGTTCCAGCGGGACATCGAACTTCTGGACGGTCGCGAGCGATTCACCGAGTTCGCCACGCAATTTCGACGCGGCCTCGCCCAGAGCGTCCAAAACTTTCTCTTTGGATTTGGCCGTAACCTGTTCTTCCGCCAGCAGGCTTCCGTTCTGGCAATTCACCGCTTTCAGCGCCAGGACATATTCACTGCCTAAACTGCCGATGCTTCCGGCGAGGTAAGCCTTGCTGCCGACGCGCTGGCACAGCTCGCGCGCCACAGATGGCGTCAGCCTAGCATCGGGCGCGAGCGTCATTTGTCGCAGCGTTCCCATGACGCGCGCTTCGGGAAGCACATTTAGGAACGGCGATTGCCGAAGAGAAACGTTCAGTGCTGTTTTCAGTGTGTCATCGAAAATAGGATCGCCGGTGCTGTTCGCGAAATCAGCCAGAACCACCGTATCTTTCACGGTCAGGGGGTCGCTTCGATGAGAGCGATAGTAAAAGCCGCCGGCTGCCAATGAGGCGACAAGCAGGGCAGGAATCGCAATTTTCAAAACTCTTGCCACAGCCGGTCTTGGTGCTGACGGGCTTGCGTTAGACGAACCGGAATAGCTGCCACTCTCGAGGTCTCTTTTCAGGCGCTGCAAGTCAGTCCGTATATCGGCCGCGTGCTGGTAGCGTAGATTGCGATCTTTCTCCAATGCTTTGGCGATGACGGTTGCTACTCCAGCCGGGAACTGAGGATTAAGTTGCGCCGGCGACCGTGGCGCTTCATGCAAAATCAGTGCGCAAATTTCCCCTGCGCTCGAACCTTCGAACGGCGCTTTGCCGGTCGCCATTTCGTACAGGACCGTGCCGAAGGAAAATAAATCGGTGCGCGCATCCAATTCCCTGGTCCGCACCTGTTCCGGAGACATGTAGGCCACGGTGCCGATCATTGCTCCCGGGGACGTCAGATCCGCTTCCCCCGAAGTAATCGACATCGTTTTGGTTTCACTTCCGGCTCTCCCCGATGAAATCTCCAGCTTCGCCAAGCCAAAATCCAGAATCTTCGCGTGCCCTCGCTTGGTGACAAAAATATTCGCCGGTTTAATGTCGCGATGAATGATTCCCTCGGTGTGCGCGGCATCGAGGCCGTCGGCAATATCGATGGCAATCCGCAAGAGGCTTTCCAGGTCCAGCGGACGCCCGCCGATGCGGTGCTTGAGGGTCATGCCATCCAGAAACTCCATGGCGATGAAAGACTGGCCGTCTTGCTCGCCGATGTCATGAATCGTGCAAATATTAGGATGGTTCAGCGCCGATGTGGCCCGCGCTTCGCGTTCGAAGCGGGAGAGCGCTTGCGGGTCGCGGGCAATGTGGTTAGAGAGAAATTTCAGCGCGACAAAACGGTGCAGGCGCACGTCCTCGGCTTTATAGACCACACCCATGCCCCCTCCGCCGAGTTTCTCAAGGATGTGGTAGTGGGAGATGGTTAGCCCGATCAAGCTTCGCCCCGTTTTCCGCGAATTATAGCAGCCGACCGGCTAATCACCTCCACGCAAGTCTGCCTATTTTTATTGTGCATTTCACAATTCAGGCGTTTCACGGCTGATGTACCCTTGTATTTCCGCATGAAGATTCGGCTCGGGAAATTACTACCGGTCCTAGGAGCATTGGTATGGGCCAGCGGGTGCGCTTCGATTGGTGCGCCGCTGCCGCCGTCGCTTGAGTTGCCGAAGCCACCTACGGACCTGCACGCGGTGCGCAAAGGCGACAGAGTTACGCTTACCTGGACGATTCCGGCGCGGACTACGGACCGGCAGAGCGTGCGGTATTTGGGAAAGACTCGCATCTGTAGGAGCGTGGGCGCGGGATTTACTTCTGCGGAGCCGACTTCTGCCGCCTCGACTTCTTCCACAGCGCCTGCTTCCGCACGGACTAGTGATGCCGGCGGACCGAAGGAATGTGGAACGCCGGTGGGAGATGTGGCGCCACCCGCGAATTTCACGGCGGCGCGAAAATCTTCCGCGAAGAAGCTCATTGCAACTTTCACTGACGTTCTTTCTCCGGCGATCCAGCAGGCAAACGTTGCGGGCTTCGCTACCTATGGGGTTGAAGTGCAGAACGTTGCGGGGCGAGGTGCGGGGATCTCGAATCAGGTGCGAGTGCCGCTGGTTCCGACATTACCGCCTTTCGATCATTTCGCAGCGCAACCTGTTTCCCAGGGAATATTTATCTCCTGGCACTGCGCTGCGGCGCCCGGAACAAAAGAGAACGGAGTGCGATATTCATTTCGCATTTACAGGCGACTTGAGGGGAGCGACACCGAAACCAAGATCGGCGAGTTGGGCGCCCTTTGCATTAACGGTCCTAGCGCATCCGATGCGTTCGTCGATCTTCCCCCGGAGAAGCAAAATGACTTTATGGCTTCGTTCCTCGACCAAACCTTCGAGTGGGAGAAGACATATTTCTACCACGGGGCAGTGGTGAGCGTAGTAGAACTGCCGGGAAAGCCGGCGGTGGAAGTGGAAGGCGATGACACGCCGGAAGTAAAAGTGTTCGCGCACGACGTGTTTCCTCCGGCGGTGCCATCGGGATTGCAAGCGGTATTTTCTGGTCCCGGGCAGCAGCCGTTCATTGATCTGATCTGGGCACCGGTCACGGATGCGGATCTCGATGGCTATAACGTTTATCGCCACGAAGACGGCGCGGCGGCGGTGAAATTGAATTCAGAGCTGGTGAAGGCGCCTGCGTTTCGGGATACGCAGGTTGAAGCGGGGAAGAAATATTTCTATTCGGTATCGGCGGTGGATCAGCGCGGCAATGAGAGCGCGCGGTCGGAAGAAGCCAGCGAGAGCGTGCCGTAAGTTTCGCCCTGCTGGCTCCATCTGCTAACCTGCCTGTGCTATGGATTACCTCTGGACCCCTTGGCGCTACGCCTACGTTACGAATAGCGTGCGCCCAGCCTGTGTGTTCTGCGACGCGGTTAAAGAAAACGATGACGCCAAGGCGCTCATCGTTTATCGCGGACAATATTGCTTCGTCATCCTGAATGCGTTCCCCTACACGCCGGGACACGTGATGATCGTTCCCTATGCGCACCTCGACGAACTACAGAAGTTGCCGCCGGAAGCGGCGAGCGAAATGATCGCGTTGTCACAGCGGATGGAGGCGGTGCTGCGCGAGCTTTATCATCCCGACGGCATCAACCTGGGCATGAACATTGGCAAAGCTGCGGGCGCAGGCATCGCGGGGCACATCCACATGCATGTGCTGCCGCGATGGGTCGCGGATGCCAACTTTGTGTCGGTGGTGTGCGAGACGAGAATTCTGCCGGAGACGCTGGACGTGACGTGGGAGCGGATGACGAAAGCGCTGGCCACAGTGAGCGCTACCAAATGAGAGCAAGGCCTGCTGCGATACAGACAAGTATGCTGAACCCCACCGTAAACACGAGCGTTTCCCTGCGCATCTGCGGCGTAATCGAAGGGAAGACGTCGATTGTGCCCAGCTCTATGCCTCTTCTTCGCGCCTGAAACCAATCAGACCAGCCAAGCGACTCTCCCCGAAGAGCCCGCCAAACAGCGAAACCTATACCGAAGCACCACAGGACGAGAAAGGTTAAACCCATCAAGGCTATGAATCCTTTCGACACGGCGTGCCGCACGCGTGCGTTGAATGTGGCGCCAAGCGCATCAGTAGCGATGCTAGCTCCAAACAGACATATAAACATTCCTAGCCCGCGAACCAAATTCCTGGAGGAAGGGTCGAAGAAGGCGCGCTGGTAGTAGCCCTTCTCTCCCGGCGCGAGGATCGACAATCGCATCGGATTCCTCATCACGAGGAATCCGAATACCGCGAACGGTAATCCAAGAAACGTGGCGACCAGTCCGCCCATCCGAACACCCCGAAGCAATCTAAATTTTAGTTCTGAGCAGCCAGCTTCTCTATCTCTTTCTCGTCGATCACCTTCACTCCCAATTCCTTCGCCTTGTCCAGCTTGGATCCCGCGTCCGCGCCAGCGACAACATAATCTGTTTTCTTACTAACGGAGCCAGTTACTTTACCTCCGGCATTCTCGATCATCTTTTTGGCTTCGTCGCGGGTGAAGTGTGCCAGGGTTCCGGTCAGCACGAATGTCTTGCCTGCGAGCTTCGTGCCGCGCTGCTTCTTTTTGCCTGTCAACGTGAGTCCGGCCTCGCGCAGGCGCTCTACCAGTTTGCGATTAGCGGCGATGCTGA
>JBAPQU010000265.1:0-13412 GCA_049280795.1 Candidatus Sulfotelmatobacter sp. | reverse complement strand
TGGCAGACCGGACTGGGAGTCGCGAAGGACGGAGTGCGAGACATTCCTGACGTTTCGCTATTCGCCGCCAACGGCCTCTGGGGACACTATTACATCTTCTGCGACTCTGGCACAGCCAGCGGCGCCTCAACCTGCACCGGCGCACCAGACGGTGCGAACTGGTCAGGTGCGGGCGGAACATCGTTCTCCTCCCCGATTCTGGCCGGCATCCAGGCTCTGGTAAACCAAAAGAACGGTTCGCGCCAGGGAAACCCCAACGTAGTCTTCTACGCGCTGGCCGCCGCCGAATACGGCACGACTGGTAGCCCTACCTGCAACTCCACTCTCGGCAAGGGCGTCGCCAGCAGCTGCATTTTCTATGACGTCAAACAAGGCGATATGGATGTGCCCTGCGCAGGCACTCACGATTGTTACCTGCCGTCCGGAAGCATCGGTGTGCTCTCAACCGTGGATACCTCTTACAGGAAAGCTTACGGCACCACCACCGGATGGGATTTCGCCACCGGCCTCGGCACCGTAAACGCCAACAACCTGGTCAACCAATGGAGCAGCGTGGCGCCCTGAGTGGCCTCGCTGTAAGCAAGCCTCAAGGTTTCGGCAGGATGCGCAAAGTGTGCATCCTGCCGAAAACTGATTTACCGCCGGAAGTCGAGCGATTCACGCCAGAAAATTCACGACAAAATCAGAACAGCCCGCAAGCTCTTGCGAGCCTGCGGGCCGGGTGGACTGTTTGGGATTGACCAAGAGGTGGTCACTCTACGTGGCCTCTTACGGCTACTCCGGGCTCCTGACCGACCTGCGTCAGGCGGAATCAATCCTTAATCACCGATAGTATGCGGGCTGTAGCCTCGAACGTCGAACACGTTCGAAGCCCCGCTTAGAGCGACCTGCTCTAAGTCTCAGCCACCTCACCTGGTCTTTGGGTACATCTACTACCGCCTTCAGAACTTGTCATTCGGACACCTCCTTTCCGGTGTTAAACGCAGATTATCCGCTCGGGGATTTCATGTCAATACAATCTGGTCCTGGGGAAAATGGTTTTCCACCGTTTGTTGTCTGTGGCTCAGTCACAGGCTGTCCGGCTCTCACTGCACCACCACCTGCCCCGTCATCTTCGGATGGATCGTGCAGTAATACGCATACGTTCCCGCCTTGGTGAACGTGTAGGAAAATTTCTCGTCCGTATCCATCACCTTGGATTTGAACACACCGTCCGTGCTGACCGCGGTATGAGGAATATCGTCACGGTTCGTCCATGTAACCGTCGCTCCCACGGGAACTGTGATCGTTTGCGGCCCAAAACTAAAATTATCAATCTTCACCGCTGAAGCTGCCGCAGCGGGTTGATTATTCTCCGGCGCCGCTGTTGCCGTGATGCTCGGTGATCCCACCAGCAGCAGAATGGCAATCATCACCGGCAACGCCAAACTCGCAACCCACACATTTTTCCTTTTCATTTTCTTTTCCTTTGAAATCTGATTTTTCTTACGAAGCCGGTGCCGCAAGCGGCGAATCGACGATGGCCAGACTGCGTCCGCTGACTAAGTAGTTCACATCCGTAATGCCCAGCACATTCTGCAACTGCTCGGCTGGCACCTTCATCGGCCCAGCCGAGGGAGCCAAGCCCGGCGCGGGCTGCGGGAATGCGGTCGACATCGCCGTGTGAAACGAAACCTTCCCTTCAATCTTCTGCATGATCTGGTGAATATGTCCGTTCAACACCGTCACCGAACCAAATCGCTTCACGTAAGACAAAGCTTGTTCGCTATCGTCGGTTCCCCAGCCCCAATCTGGATAAATCGTCCACAGCGGAATGTGTGCAAACAGCACAATCGGCATGCTGGCCGAGCGTCCCTTCAAGTCGTCCTCCAGCCATTCCAGTTGCTCGTGACCGAGCGACCCCATCCCTCCGGCCTTCAAGTTGGCAACATTTACCAGCCCAACAAAATGCACTCCCTTGTGGTCAAAGCTCGACCACCCGGTACCCTTCGTGCCTTTCCCATAGCGCTGCAGATATTCCGCACCGTTATCGGTGAGCATGTCGTGCTCACCCGGCACAAAGAAAATCTGCTTCGCCGCCGCTCCTTTTAAAACTTGGTCGAGCGTGTCGAATTCGCTC
Source organism: Candidatus Sulfotelmatobacter sp. (assembly GCA_049280795.1). Classification (GTDB taxonomy): domain Bacteria; phylum Acidobacteriota; class Terriglobia; order Terriglobales; family Acidobacteriaceae; genus Sulfotelmatobacter. The sequence continues at coordinate 11,293 of JBAPQU010000265.1, read as the reverse complement.
GGCTTCGAAAGTTGGCTCAAATCACCAGTGTGAATAATAAAATCCGGTTCGTGCGGCATCGCATTGATCTTGTCGATTGCAGTCTGCAACGTTGCGGTCACGTCCGGGTTCGCCGGCTTGTTAAATCCAATATGGCTGTCGCTGATCTGCACAAAGCTGAAATCTCCGTGCTTCCCGCCCTTTCGATCGGCGCTCTTTGCAAATGCCTGAGATACCGGAATGCCGCCGCTCATAGTCCAAACCAGCCCCGTACCCGCCCATGCCATGCACTTCAGAAAACCGCGACGGTCAACGCCGTCATTGTTGAGGTCCTGCAACTTCTGGTCGATAAAATCATTCTTGTCCGGCATATGATCTCCGTGGTTTGTAGTGTTCACAGTTGATAACTGCAACGAGTTGGTTTTATTCCGAGTGACCGAAAAAAATTAGTGATCGCGATTTGCGAACACTAACCCGGTCCATTGACTCCACTCAAAAATCCGCCCAGGTGTCCCGTCAGCGCCACTAAACCGATGCCCAAAAATTCCACCGCCAGACGATAGCTCGGCAACCCCTCCGTCCGCCGTCGCGCGCGAAAATGCACCCACCACACCAGCCAGATCACTAAGCTCGAGACGCAACCAAACACCAGGTGCAGCAAAAGAATGCCCTTCAACCTCTGGCCTTCAAGTTGAAATTGCCACGCGAGTATTCCCGTGGCGAGAACCGGTAACGTTGAAATCGCTGCCAGCAGCAGGTTGTAATAGGCTGCGTCCTCCAACCCGCGCCGCTTCGTCCATTGCGTGACGAAATCGAACGCCACTGCCGAAATAAACAGCGCGATCGGAAAATGGATGAGCACCACATGCTGCGCGTGCTTCGCCAGCAGCGCCGTCTTGAGATCGAAAGGATTTACCAATGTCCGCCTCTACGCTGATAACCGATCAGGCTGTGCTTTATTCCCCAGAATTTCCATGCCGCTCTTTTTCCCAATATCCTCATTTGGCTGATCGCACTAACCCGCAGTATGCTTGGCGGGTGTCCTATCCAGACGAGTCGCACTTAAACGAGCAGCGAGAACGCCGGCGACTGGCCGATACCTACGCTGGCATGACGGATGGGGAGCTACAAAAGCTTGCCCGGAGCCCGGACTCGCTGACCGAACCAGCCTGGGACGCGCTCGAAGATGAGATGGACCGCCGGCATCTGGAATTTGCCGATGACGATTCTCCCGAGGATGCGCCCGAGCGGCAGCAAATGGAATTACAGGAACTCGTGACCATTCGCCAGTTCCGCGATCTGCCTGAGGCCTTGCTGGCGAAAGGCAGTCTCGAGTCGGCGGGCATCGAATGTTTTCTGGCCGATGAAAACCTGGTTCGCCTCGACTGGTTCATTTCAAATTTCATCGGCGGCATCAAACTCAACGTCCGCGCCGCCGATGTCGAGAACGCACAGCATCTTCTCGATGAGCCGATTCTCGAAGGCCTCTACGTCCACGGCATCGGCCTGTATGAGCAGCCGCGCTGTCCCAAATGCCAGTCGCTGGATGTGAACTTCCAGGAACTGGATCGTCCCATCGCCTACATGAGCGCATTCCTCCACATGCCGCTGCCAGTGCAGCGTCCCGCCTGGCATTGCCAGGCGTGCGATGCGGAGTGGGAAGAGGATGGGAAGTAACTACCCGGCAAACTTCTGCCCTAAATGATGAGTGATAGGTTTTTGTAAGACTTGTAAGGTCATGATTATCGCGCCAGAACCCGAGAGGGATGTCCCGGAATTTGCCGCTCAATGTCTACTGAAATCTCCGACGGGTACGATCCGAGACGTGTACTGTCAGGGCATCTGTCGGCATGAGAGCGCGGAAGAGTGCACGACCGCCACAGAACTGGTTTTTCCGTACCGCGGCGTCTACGTGCGCCATCTTGGGCATGATCAGGCCGTAGCCGAGGCGAATCAGGTTTTGTTTTTCAACGCCACCGAAGGCTATCGGGTGAGCCATCCGGTGGCGGGTGGCGATGCCAGTTTATCGCTGGCTATCAGTGAACCGCTCTTGCGTGAACTGGCGCCGCCTGCTCTTCTGCGCGATGGCGCGACACTCGCATTTCGGCGGCATCGCCTGCGGCTTGACGCGCGCGCCCAAGCCCTCGTGGCGCTGTTAAGGCATAGCCTGCGCCAGAACATCGCAGAACCTTTGGAAGCAGAGAGCCTGGCCTTGACCCTGGTACAGCGGTCGCTGGGGCCACGCACTACACACGCAGCGGGTGCTAGTCTCGGGCGCGAGCGCCTGGTGGATCGGGTCAAACTCGTGCTAACGAGCGATCTGTCGCGACGCTGGACGTTGGCAGAAATCGCCACCGAAGTGCGCGGCTCCCCGGTTTATCTCACCCAGGTCTTCCAACAAGTGGAAGGCCTGCCCTTGTATCGCTATCAGTTGAGGCTGCGGTTAGCGCGGGCCCTGGATCTTATCGCGCAATATGACGACCTGACCGCTCTAAGCCTGGACCTCGGCTTCTCCAGCCACAGCCATTTCAGCGCCGCGTTCCGCGAGGCCTATGGCCGCTCACCCTCAGCGTTCAGGCAGTCCTTGCGCCGCTAGATTCGCTCAAGTTAGTTCTGCTCAAGTTAGACCTGCTCCAGTAAGTCGCTAAAGATTCTGATAGCGGCGCTCTCTTCCTGCATGGCCTACTGATCTCGCCCAGACTTGGGTATTGGAGAGCAATGTCATGGATGAGAAAACCTGTGCGGCTTGCGACTGCAAGCTGGATGCGAATCCTGTCGAAGTCAAAATCGGCGGTAAGACGGTTGAGGTGTGTTGTGACGAATGCGCAGAAAAACTAAAAGAAGCGCAGATTTCAGCCGGGGCGAGGCGGAGCTGAACATTGGCTGCAAAAAAGAAAGCTACAAGCATTCGTGACGAGCAGCGTCGAATTGCACGGCGCTTCCCAGCTCTGCTGAGCGGCGTAATGGTCATCGCGTTTTACTCCGGCTCCGTGATGTTGGGGTGCGTGGACGCGCAGATGCGCGTCAAGAATTCGATTCAGGAGGCAAGTGTGTCTACAACGCATGGAAACAAGTCATTGCCGACCCGACATAGTGTCAAGACGGCGTCGGGCAATATTAGTTACATCGAGCAGGGTTCAGGGCCGGTCGCGTTGTTCGTACATGGTGTGCTATTGAACGGATATCTGTGGCGTCATCAGCTGGCGGACATGTCCGACATCCGGCGATCCATAGCCGTGGATCTGTTGGCGCATGGCGATACCGAAATCGCGCCCGATCAGGACGTATCCGTGACGGCCAATGCGAAGATGCTCAAGGAGTTTCTCGACGCCTTGAACATCGATCAGGTGGATCTGGTGGGCAACGACAGCGGTGGCGGGATTGCACAGATTTTCGCCGCATTGTATCCGGAGCGTGTGCGTAGCCTCACGCTCACCGACTGCGACACCCATGACAACTGGCCGCCCGAGGCCTTCAAGCCGTTCCTGACGATGGCCGCCGCCGGAGGTTTGAGGGGAACGCTCGATGCGATGCTGGCGGACAAGAATGTCTATCGATCGCCGCAAGCGCTGGGGCCGGCATATGAACATCCGGAACAGGTGACTGATGACACCATCGAAAAATATCTGCGTCCATTCGTCAGGACAGAGCAGCGAACACGCGACCTGCAACGCTTCCTCGCCGCCTTCGACAACAAGCACACCCTCGCCATCGAAGCACGGCTAAAGACGCTCAAGGCGCCCACGCTGATCGTCTGGGGAACGGATGACGTGTACTTCGATGTGAAGTGGTCGCGCTGGCTGGCCGAGAACATCCCCGGTACCCGGCGTCGTGTCGAGTTTAAGGGTGCCAGAATTTTCTTCCCTGAGGAACGCTGGGAGGAGTTCGACAAGGAACTACGTGCACACTGGCAAGCGGCGCAACAGAAGGCGCAATAACAACCGTATTCCATGCGTACTCTCAGGAGGAATGAATGTCCGATCAGTCTCGCAAGGCCGAGCAATTCCGGGCGCTGCATATTCCTGGAACTCCGCTCGTTCTCTTCAACATTTGGGATGCAGGGAGCGCGAAGGCGGTCGTCACGGGCGGTGCTAAAGCGATCGCGACCGGCAGTTGGTCGGTTGCCAACGCGAATGGCTTCGCCGATGGCGAGCGTATCCTTCTCGTCTTTGCGATCGACAACCTGCGCCGGATCGTTGCCGCCACAGAGCTACCCGTGACGATCGATCTGGAAAGCGGCTATGGTGACGCGCCAGAAGTAGTCGGCCGTACCATCGCCCTGGCGATCGACGCAGGCGCGGTAGGCTGTAACCTCGAGGACAGCTTCCCGGCGACTGGAAAACTTCGCGAGGTAGGCGAACAGGCCGATCGCATCCGGCGCGCTCGGCAAATAGCCGACGCCACCAACATCCGTTTTTTTATCAATGCTCGGACCGATGTTTTCTTCCAACGGCCGCCCGAACAGCATGACGATGGCATGGTCGATGAGGCGATCGAGCGAGCCCGCGCATATGCGAAAGCAGGCGGGGATGGGCTTTTCGCTCCGGGTCTGGCGGATATCACCTTGATCGCTCGTCTAGCGAAAAACTCGCCATTGCCGCTTAACATCATGGTGGGCGATGCAACTCCGCCAGTGCGCACACTAGCAGAGCATGGAGTGGCAAGGGTGAGCCATGGTCCACGCCCTTACCTCACGGCGATGAAGGCTCTGGAAGAAGCCGCGCGCATGACGTGATGCGCGTGGCTTGGTTTACCAGCCGACTCCTAGCTTCACGAACCCTTTACGAATTACATCCAACGTATCCTCTGCCAGATTGAGATCCGGCAGTTCTTCCCGCGTAAACCACCGGGCCTCAGCCGCATCGCTGTCGGCTGCAATATCCCCCGCAACCCGCTGGCACAGAAAATCAATCAAAACATAGTGATATTGCACACGCTGTTCAGCATCACGCAGCACGCGGTCGTAAACGCCAAGCAGCTCGCCGGCTTCCACAGTGAGTCCTGTTTCCTCGCGAGCCTCACGAACGGCAGCTTCGCGCACCAACTCGCCAACCTCAAGCACCCCTCCTGGAATAGACCATTGATCCTGCAGCGGCGGATGACGCCGCTTCACCAGCACCACGCGAGCGTCCTCAATAATAATGGCGCCCACGCCAACCAATGGCACTTCAGGGAATTCACGTTGCATCGTGCAAGGATTCTAAAGCATCCCAAAGCTCGATTTACCCTGTGTTCCCCAGTGCCCCCTGTGTTTAAGGTTCTGACTTTGACTTTCTCTGTGACTCTGTGACTCTGTGGTTAAATAGTGTTCGCTATGCCTCTAGAAGAATACAAACGCAAACGCAACTTCGAACAAACGCCTGAGCCTCCCGCAAAGGTCGAAGGCAAAGCCGGCCACCGTTTCGTGGTGCAGAAGCACGACGCCACGCGCCTCCACTACGATTTTCGCCTGGAGATGGAGGGGGTGCTGAAATCGTGGGCCGTCCCCAAGGGACCATCACTCGACCCCGCCGACAAGCGTCTGGCCATGCAGGTCGAAGATCATCCAGTTTCGTACTTCGATTTCGAGGGCATCATTCCGGAAGATAACTACGGTGCGGGTACGGTCATGGTTTGGGACGTGGGCACATGGCAGCCGCTCTCTCCAATTCCGGTGCAGGGGAAATATGTGCCGGGCACAGAGGCCGAAACTGCCGCAATGCTGGCCAAAGGCGATTTGAAGTTTCGACTGGAAGGCAAAAAGTTAAATGGAGACTTCGCGCTCGTAAAGATGAAAGGCCGCCGCCCCGGAAGCAAAGGAAATGAATGGCTGCTAATTAAGAAGCACGACGATTATGTAGTCGAAGGCTATGACATCGATGCCTACGACGAATCCGTTCTAAGCAAACGCAGCCTAGCCGAAATCGCGGGCGACGCCGGATCTGAGGAATGGAAAAGCCGTCCCTCGGGCCGAGGCAAGTTGAAAGCCGCCTGGCTCGCCGCTGCGGTCGCGAAGCTGGATAAGAAGAATCTCGACAAGAAGAATCCTGCTAAGAATAAGAAGACAACAGCTAAAAAAAAACGAAAGACATAAACACAGAGGACACTGAGGAACACAGGGTAAAGCCTGCTGACCCAATCCAGCCCAAGGTCTACCCTGTGACCTCCGTGTCCTCTGTGTTAAAGGCACTCCCGTCCGCCTCACCAACTCCAACCAAGCGCCCCATGCCCGCGGCCATCCATCCCATGCTAGCCACGTCCGTAGACCAACCCTTCGACAACCCCGACTGGTTATTCGAAATCAAATGGGACGGCTACCGCGCCGTGGCGTTCATTGAAGATGGAAAACTGCGCTTGGTCTCCAGAAACCAAAACGAACTGACCGCGCGCTATCCCGAACTCAAAGACATGCCCCAGTTCGTCAAAGCAAAAACCGCAATTCTCGATGGCGAAGTCGTTGCGCTCGATGAAGAAGGACGTGCATCCTTCAGCCTGATGCAGCAGCGGACGGGATTTCGCGCCGGTGGGCGTCGTGCGGCTGCGAAGTCGGAGGTGCCGGTGTTGTATTACGCCTTCGATCTGCTCTATCTCGATGGCTACGATTGGCGCCGCGTGCGGCTTGAACAGCGCAAAAAAAAGTTGGCCTCTCTGCTGGTTTCCGGCGATTCCCTGCGCTTTTCCGATCATTACGAAAAACAAGGAAAAGCCTTGTTCGAAATCGCGCGCTCAAAAGGATTGGAAGGTATCCTGGCCAAGAAGCGCGACAGCATCTACCAGGAGCGGCGTAGCACCGAATGGCTAAAAATCAAAATCACGCATCGCCTCGAATGCGTCATCGGCGGCTACACCGAACCGGAGGGCAGCCGAGCCCACTTCGGTTCAATCGTGTTGGGACTCTATGACCAGCAAAGCCGGCTGATTCACATCGGCCAGGCTGGCAGCGGATTCGACCAGAAGTCGCTCGACGAAGTCTGGAAGCTGCTGAATAAACGCGAGACAAAAAAGAATCCGTTCTACGGCGAGGTCGAAGCACTGCGGAAAGTCTACTGGGTAAAACCGGAACTTGTAGCCGAGATCGAGTACGCCGAATGGACCGACGGAACCAGCGCCGGCAGCGGACCCAAGCTGCGAGCCCCAGTATTCATGGGCCTCCGCGACGACAAAGATCCCAAAGATTGCCTGCTCGAGGAAACCCCGAAAACCAAAACTGGAAACTGAGAACTGGAAACTGAGAACTGCTACTTAATATCCTTCACCGCCAGCAGTGTTCCGTAGTCATGCCCGCCAGGGTCCACTGCTCGTGCCACCACCGAACCGAAGGCATCGCGCAGCTCCGGATACTTCGCCACCAGCGCCTTCATCACCGCAATATTGCTCTGGTAAGTCTGCGTGGTATTTGAAATATTCGCCGTCTCGTATCTCACAATCAGATCCAGATCGCTGCCTACAACTTCAGGAAAAATTTCTGTCACCTTGTAAGTTGTGGCGCCGGCTGTAAGGTCGATGGTCTTGCCGTTTGCCGGAAAATCGGCCGGCTGCAGCTTCTGCGATTCGTCGTAAAGCTTGTCTGTCGCTGCAGTACTCATAAACGGCAAAGGCGAAGCCAGCGCGCGTGCCTGCAAATAATAGAGCCATGCGTTGTGTGGCTGTCCCTTACTTTGGAAGGCGCGGGCGCGCGTCGCATACCAGCCGCCATCATGCCCTCCGGCTTGCGTGTCTCTTATATAGAGTCCACCGACCTTCCAATCCGATGATAGTTGCTGCACGATGAACGAGACCGTGTACGCTCCCTTGGGCGTAGCCGCATCCAGGATGACAACTCCGTATTTTCCCGGCGGCAGATTATTCAAATAGAAGACGGCACTGTCGGCAGTCTGACCTTTGCTCCCAAAAACGCCGCAGAAAAATTCCGCGCGCGGAATAGGCGCCGTTCCTTCCGCGTCCAGCACAAAGGGCGGACGCGCCGTAGCTTTGGACCCCACGAGCGTCGCCTGGTTAGTCTTAACGGTGGATTCGATCGCGGAAAAATCGGAAGCCAGGCTGGGGATAGCGCTCTGCCGCAGAGATGCAGCATCACCTTTGCTGACCAGGTCGAAGTAGTGCACGCCCGCGGCAGTGAGAGCAGCGCGGGTGGCAGCGTCCATATCACTGGAGGTAGCGCAGCTTTCCGCCATCGCGCTTGCCACTGAAAATGCCAGCGCTGCGGCGATGGCACAACCCAGGGTCAGGCGCCTGCGCCACATGGTGAATCCGTTCATGGCCAGAAAATAGCGTTTCAGGAAGCAGCACGCATCAAGCATTGGTTTCGCTCCCAGGGAGAAATTGTAAGCTTTGGGCTACCCGCAGGTGCAAGGAATTGCACACCCGGAGCCGTAGCTATTATCGAATCTCATCCTGCAAGGAGGCAAAGTCAATACGTTCTATAAGGTAGGGCAGACGCTATGGAGCACCCGGGACCTGGCACCCCCGCCCAATAGCGGTGCTAGAATTGCTCTATAAGCTTGGTCTCCCCGAAGCAACGATCGCAGGGAAAGTTCGCAGTGGAGGTACTGGCATGAACGCGGGAATGAAGCTTACGGGGTTGCTGCTGGCTGGCCTCCTGTGTCTGCCCCTTGCAGCGCGGGCTGACACGCAAACTCCGCATCGTGTGCACAAGGTAAAGAAACAGTTGCCCGCGCCTCCGCCTCCGCTGCCTTCAGGACCACAGGGGCCGGTGCCTCAGATTCCTCTCGATGCCATCCCCGCCGTCGCTCCAGAAGTCAGCTTCCACGATGGACTTCTTACGATTGTCGCTCCGAACTCCACACTTAGCGATATTCTGCGCAGTGTCCGCAAGCAGACATCAGCCGAGATCGAAATCCCGGCCTCCGCCAGTGAGCGGGTAGTAACGCGCCTGGGTCCGGCACCCGCCCGTGAAGTAATGGCCGAGTTGTTGAATGGATCGCGTTTCAATTACATCCTACTGGGCTCTCCGGAAGACGCCAACGCATTAACGCGGGTGGTGCTGGTAGCCAAAACGCCCGACACGCCAACTCCAGGCCAGCCCGGCAATCCTACTCCGCCAGTAGCAGCCAACGCTGCCGCGGATGATTCCAATGCCGCGGATGATACCACGGTGGAGGACGATCAGAGCGCAGCTGCCGAGGCCGAGCAACCGCCTGCCAACCCTGATCAGCCCGCCGTCAAGACTCCGCAACAGATGCTGCAAGAGATGCAGCAGCGCCAACTGCAGATGCAGCAACAACCCGGGGCGCAGGGCGTATACCCGCCAGTTCCCCCCGGGGCAGCGGTTCCAGGCCGTCCATTTCAACAGCAACAGCCCCCGCCCGACCAGCAATAGAGTCGGACGCATAGTTTTTTACAGTTGTTATGCGAAGCGCGCGACTGCGAGGGCTGCTGAAACGCAACGGATTCTGAGGAAACGCATAGCGGCTGGCAGTAACGTGGAAGAGCGGCGCTTCAGCGCCGCGTAGAGCGCCTTAAGAATTAACCAGGACTTCAGCCTTTACCCTCTCGCTTCAATACGAATCGTTACCTAATTCTAGGATTCTTACGGCCGGTTTCCCCGCTCCCAGTGCGAAGCGCCAGCCTGCAATCCTCTAGCCGATCCAGTGGCCACTTCATTACCACCAGTCTTCATGGCTTTCTGCAGTAGATTCCAGTCGTGCTCGACATCACTCTCGGAAACCCTGGGCGGATTCCCTCTACGCAACTCAGCCTGCAGCCGAGCCTCCAGAATCTGCTGAGCAAATTGCCCGGACGAATCTTTAGCGAAAATATTTCCCGCGGCGATACCCACGCTCACAACTCGATCCCCCGTGTCTACCCGGAGAACCGGGTGCCCCTCTGAATCAAAGCCCGGCGCCGCACTCCCCATCTCGCGTCCCAATGTTTTTTGCACGCGCGTGGTGCCGGTCTCCGTAGCTTCCGCTGCCACAAGATGGTCCAGCTCGATCTCAAAGGATCGCCGATCTTCCGTTCCAATCGGCGGCTCCAGCTCGCGTTGCGGGTTGTACACCAGAGCTTGCTGAGCCGGTTTAAAACGGCCTGTACCAGTTCCTTCATAAACCGCCACTACGCATCCCGCAAAAATCGGACTGGCCACGGCGCTGGGAACGATGTATTTCTTCGATTTCAAAAACGATTCCACCACTCCATGCACTGCCGTGCTCCGCGCCACGTTACCCGGAACCTGCGGAATCACATACCGCGAGAACTCAAGATCAGGATGGCGGACACCGAATTTCACCATGGTCTTTGCCATCTGCTTGGGCGTAGTAATGCCAATATCGGCGACCACACTGCGATGCAGGGCTTTTGGATAGTAGAAGTTGATCACGTCCTTGGCGAAATCAGCGCAGTTGTGCGAAACCGTTCGGAAGTGTGATCGGTTCGGTGCCGCATTATAGGAGCGGATGAAAGCCTCATCCTGATCCCTCGAGGTTTCAATTTCGAACGCGTACGCCGTCCGGTCGTAAGCGGAACCCACCAGTTCATACCAATTCCCGCCCGGAGTTTCTCCGTCACCCAAGTCGGGCGTAACCGCCTCCAGATGTTTGCGGCGATATTGATCGCGCAAAAAGTTGACGACCTTCGGATCCACAAAGAGCGGAATATCATCCGTTCGCTCAACCGCATAAAGATAAGGAATCAGCGGAATCGCGACCCAGTCATAGCCACCAACTCCGTCATAGCGGCTGATCACAACTCCAAATTCGCCCGGAGCGCACGGCCGCAGCACCAGTGGCGTCTCCGCGCACACGCCCGATAAATAAACCGCGGCATGTCCCGTAGCCGTGAAAAACCCGAGCTTGCCGTAAGGCTCTTCCAGCAGCAGAGTCGCCGATGCACTCGCCAAAGAAGCGCACGCCACTACCAGCACGAACCACGTGCCCAGCGTGCGCCGCAATTCCCTTAGACAAGGCATAGCTATTCCACACTATGAACCACGTACTTAAAAACCCCTCACTCATAGATTAGTTGCCTAAAATCAGGAAATCGAGTTACCGAAGTTGGACGCCCACAAACTACCTCGGAGTACAGTGTCTACCCGATAGAAAATTCAATAGATACGGGTGTGTGAACAGAAGGTTAATCTTGTGGACCCGATGAATGCGGAAGGAAAAATCGCCGCAGAATCAGTACGCTGAATTGCGTAAGCGAGCGGGATCGAGTAGTACATGAAAACGGCTTGTCTCTTCACCGGTTGTCATTTGCCAGCGCCCAGCAGTTCTTTAACCGCCCACTCTGCACTCTCTCTCACAATTTCATCTTCATCCGCCGCCAGCCTCTCCAGCAACGGTACAAACTTCCGTTCTCCACTATTACCCATCGC
>JBAPQU010000264.1:0-2312 GCA_049280795.1 Candidatus Sulfotelmatobacter sp. | reverse complement strand
AAGGCTACCTGCGCTTCAGCGTGGCCAATTCGCTGGAGAGCCTGCAACAGGCGCTTGATCGCATTGATCAGTGGACCAAACAAAATCTCTAACGCCATGCCACATCCGGCCGCTGCGGTGATTCCGGTTGAAATCAGCGAAGAAAAAATCGAAAACAAATCGCTACCCTAAGCAAAGCCGGCCACATATGCCCGGCTATGGCCTAGCCGAGGGCGTCAAAGGCTTGCTTCCGTGGAGTTGGGCCGAGCAGCGCTTGAAGAAATCGCACAACTACTGGATCACCACCGTCAAGCTCGATGGTTCTCCACACAACGTTTCGCCCCACACCATGGTCGTGTGGGGACTGTGGCAAGAGGGACGGTTCTTGTTCAGTACCGGCAGCAGGTCACGTAAAGCGCGTAATCTGGCGGCAAATCCCAACTGCATAGTTTGCACCGAACACGCGCACGAAGCGGTGATCGTCGAAGGCCTTGCTGAAATTGCCGACTTGCCGGCGCGACGCAAGTTCCTGCCCAAGTACGAGCGCAAGTACAAGTTCGACATGAAAGGAATGAAGCAGGACATCCTCTCTATGAAAGAACCGGTCTTCGCGGTGCGCCCAAGCGTGGTCTTTGGGTTGTGGGAGAAGGAATTTGTTGGCAAGTCCACACGATGGAAGTTCGAGTAAACTAGCCAAGCATTCATTGAACCTTGACTTTACTTTCTTGCAAGGAGCGCATGACTAAGAAATTTCGCGTATTTGCCACATGCGATATCGGAGAAGCCCTTGAACTTCTGCGCCAGCGCGGGTACGAAGTCGAGGTTTATCCGCAACCGCAGGCTCCGCCGAAAAAGCTGATTCTCGAAAAGGTGAGCTCTGGCATCGACGGTCTGATCACCACCCTACGGGATCCGATTGACGGTGAGGTTTTTGAAGCCGGCAAGAACACGCTGAAAGTCGTGGCGCAGTATGCGGTTGGCTTCGACAACATCAACCGCGCTGATGCCAACCGGTACAAGATTCCTTTCACCAATACCGCGGATGTCTTGACTGAAGCGACCGCCGAGTTTGCATTTTTCATGCTGGGCATGCTGGCGCGCAAAATGTGGTCCGCCGAGCATCTCACGCGCGACAACCAATGGGGATACTGGCATCCCTATCTGCCGTTTCTGGGTGACGAGGTAACGGGGAAGACGATTGCGATTATCGGCACCGGGCGCATCGGCTTGGCCATGATCAAGAAGTGCGCCGGCTTCGACATGAACATGTTGTGCTATGACCCGGCTTATGAGAACCACGGGTATATCAGAGCGATTCAAGAGAACATGGATTTGCGCCACGCGCGCGGGATTTCCAGAGAAAAGAACTGGATCAAGTATGTGTCGTTCGAAGATGCCCTGCGCCAGGCCGATTTTGTGAGCGTGCATGTGCCGCTGCTGCGTCCGGGAGAAAGCGCGACGCCCACATACCATCTATTTAACGAGCAGACCTTGCGCATGATGAAGCCGACAGCATTTCTGGTAAACGACTCGCGTGGGCCGGTAATTGAGGAAGCAGCGCTGGTTAAGGCATTGCGGGCGAACTGGATTGCTGGTGCTGCGCTCGATGTGTACGAGAAAGAACCGCTGCCTGCCGATTCGCCGCTGCGTGATCCCGCAATTGCCGACCGCTGCCGTCTGTTTCCACACTTCGCTAGCGCCTCGCGTATCACGCGGCTCTCTACCGATCCGGAGAAAGGCATGGCAGGACGCTGCGTGCAGGGATTGATCGACGTGCTCGAAGCCAACTACGGCGGCGACGTCACTAAGATGCCCTATGTGGTGAACAAAGAAGCGTTCGGAAAATCCTAGGATGAGGAATTTCGGGCGGAGCATTTACACATCCAACCCAATCGACCTCATCAGTGCCAGCCCATTGCTCTTTGTGACTACGCCTTCTTGCAGCTTGTAATCGAAGTGCATCTTTCCGTTCTCAAAATCTTCCTGAAAATGCACATTGCGCAGTTGACCGTTCAAGGCTTCGCCGATATTGACCAGTGCCAAATCGTGCGTAGTCACCAATCCAATCGCTCCACGATTCAGCAAAGCGCGCACGATGCTTTCCGCTCCGATGCGGCGATCATTTGAGTTTGTACCCTGCAGGAGTTCATCCAGCAAGAACAACAATGGCGGGTTAGCAGCTGTAAAGTCGAAGAGCTTACGTAGTCGCGTGATTTCGGCGTAAAAGCGTGAACTGCCTTCCTGCAAAGAATCATTCACGCGAATGCTGGCTCCGACCTGCAGTGGAGTCAGGCGAAGGCGCTGTGCCCGCACGGGCGCACCGGCCATCGCGA
>JBAPQU010000263.1:0-12363 GCA_049280795.1 Candidatus Sulfotelmatobacter sp. | reverse complement strand
AATTAGGTTGGAGCCCCGTGGAGATGGTCGGCATTTGGAACGAAGCTAGCCGGGGAAGCTATGCAGGAACGGGCTTGGCGGCGCCGTCACCATATCTGCTGCTCGCATCAAAAACCGCTTCAAACTATACACCCGATTTGTTCTTTTGTAACCGCAACCAGTAAATCTTCATGCAAGCGTCGTCTCAGTTGCTCGGAGCTGTTCGAGCTGCTTGGTGGATTCAACGGGGCCAGAAGGGGTCTTAAGATTCCGCAGCCTGCTACAATCCTGCCCTCAGGAGACGATCCGCTTGAAACATCTGGTGTGTGTCTTCTTATTCATGGCTGCTTGCGTTGCGCAGACTAGCAATTCGCCCGCGGCAGTTCCTTCAACCGAAAAGCAAAAGATTCTCTGGCAGAAACTCGAATCCGACATTCAGGATGTCGATCAGCATCTCGATGGCGTGATGGGCGTGGCAATCGAGGATCTCAAGACCGGTAATCAGTTCTTCCTTCACGAAAATGAAATCTTTGCCCAGGCCAGTTCGATCAAGATCACAGTCCTCGCCGATCTTTATCTTCAGGCGCAGCAAGGCAAGCTGAAGCTCACCGACCTCTACACCGTGCAGGTATCCGATCTTGTTCCTGATAGTGACATTATGGGAGGACTCACTCCAGGCGTGACCCGCATCACCTTGCGTGATCTTGCCACCATGATGGTCGCGGTTAGCGACAACTCTGCCACGAATGTTCTCATCGACCGCGTCGGCATGGACAACGTCAATGCCATGCTCGATTCACTGGGACTGGTGCACACGCGCCTGCGCCGCAAGATGATGGACCTTGAAGCCGCCAAGCAGGGGCGCGAGAATATTTCCACTCCTCGCGAAATGATGATGCTGCTTGCAGCGATCTATCGTGGGAAATTGCTTAACAAGCAATCGACTGAAGACTTCTTCAAAATCCTGAGCACGGGCAAAGATTCGTGGATTCCTCGCGATTTGCCCGCCGGCGTAAGGGTCGCCGACAAGCCGGGAGAACTCGAAGGCGTGCGCAACGATTCCGGTATTGTTTTTGTCGAGGGCCGACCGTATGTGATTTGCGTGATGACCACATTCCTGACCAACGAACGGGATGGAGAACAGGCCATCAGCAAGATTTCACTCTCCGCGTGGCGAATGTTCGATCGCCTTAGTCGCGCCTCCGAATACGGTCGAGTCGTCTCCCCGGGCAACGGCAGCAGGTAACAATCCGCTTCCAGTCGCGGAGACAGGTGAGGTTCATTGCGCTCCGGCGACCTTAGTGCGCGCCGTGTTTCGCTGCCGCAAGAGCTCTTCTGCAGCCTTCGCATCGACCGGCGAGGAGAATAAATATCCTTGCCCCAGTTCGCAACCCAGCTCGCGGAGTTGATCGAGTTGCTTGGCGGATTCGATGCCTTCTGCGATCATTTTGAATTTCAGTTTTTGCGACAGCAAGGCAATCAGTTCCACCATGTCACGCGCGGCGCGGTCGGTCAGCATTCCGCCGATCAGCGATCGATCGATCTTTAGCGCTTCTACGGCGAATTGCTGCAAATTGCTCAAAGACGAGCTTTCCATCCCGAAGTCATCAAGCACTACGCCTACTCGGAGCTGTTTGAGGTGTGGAAGAACAGTTGCAGTCAGCTTGGCATCGGCGGTGGCCACGCTTTCGGTGATTTCGATGTGCAGTCGCGATGGGTCGATGCCGGTCTCCCGCAGAGTCGCCGAGAGATCAGCGATGAAGCGTGAATCGGCCAACTGCTTGGTCGAAATATTCACGCTTATGCTTACGGCTTCGACCAGCGACGGAATCTCATTGTCCCAGGCGCGCAATTGCTGGCAGGCCTGCAGAATCACCCAGTGGCCGGTGGAAACGAGAAGCCCGGTGTCTTCGGCAGCTGCGAGAAATTTGTAGGCGGAGATCAAACCTTGCTCCGGATGCTGCCAGCGCAGTAGCGCTTCGAAACCAGCGATCTGGTTTGTCCTCAGCTGGACGATGGGCTGGTAATAGACGCGGAACTCGTGCTTCTCGATTGCCTCGCGCAACTCTTTTTCCATCTTCAGCCGATTGAGGGCGCGGGTGTGCATGGCTTCGTCAAACACCTCACAACGGGAACCTCCCAAAGCTTTGGCCCGGCGCATCGCGACATCCGCTTCCTGCAGCAGTTCCTCGGCCCGCTGGTGCACAGGTGTGCTCAAAGCGATGCCCACACTCGCCGATGTCCGCACCTCGCGCCCTTCCACGAGAAGAGGCTCGGCGATCGCGGAAAGAATTCGTTTTGCCGCCCGCATGGCATCGCTCGGATCGGTCACTCCCTCCAGCAGGACGGTGAATTCGTCTCCGCCCATGCGGGACAGAATCATGTTTTTTGCTGGCCGCGTTTCATGCGAACGGGATACGGTATCGTCGTGCCTGAGACTGGTCTCCAGGCGGCGACTAATCTCGACGATTACTTGATCACCGGCCACAGGACCCATCGTGTCGTTGATTACCTTGAAACCATCGAGATCGACGAACAAGACGGCATATTGGCGCTCCGGATTGCGCTGGGCCTGATCGAATAAGTGCTGCAGGCGATTCAGGAAGAGAAGCCGGTTAGGCAGGCCGCTCAGAGCGTCGTGAAAAGAATTGTGCTCCGCTTGTTCCTGGGCGCGTTTGCGGTCGGTGATGTCGCGATTCACGATGACCAGCTTGGCGACTTCGCCTTTCTCGTCCCGGATCGTACCGGCCACGGACTCGAGAACGCGCCAACTGCCGTCCTTGTGGCGGATGCGGTACTCTACGTGCCTGCCGATTCCCGTGCTGCGCGCCTCCTGCGCCGCTTCCAGCACTCGAAATCGATCGTCGGGATGAATCTGCTCAAACGCGGAGGTTTCGCTGAGTTCCGCGGCAGAATAGCCTAAGACTCGTTTGTATGCAGGACTGTTGTAGAGGCGGCGTCCCTTAACATCCACCAGAGCAATCATGTCGGCCGCATTTTCCGTGACGATCTGAAACAACTCTTCGCGCTTCTTCGATTGCTGGTGGATTTGGTAGACGCGGATCTGCTGGTAGATTGCGATAATTAACAACGCTCCGAGCGCGAACCATTTCCAGTCCATTCTTGTACCTGGGAGTCGCGGGCCCGGAGACACGGGTGGCCAGCAACCTCTTGAGGAGATATCGGCAATCTGGGCAGAAGATTTAGCCTGGGTACGGTTCATATTCGAACTTGGGTAATTGTCATCACGCGCAATGCGCGCAATGCAATCCAATAATTGTGGACTTTGCGGGGGAGGACAAACTGGCCGCAACCGTTCATAATGTCGGCATGTCTGCAGATAAGACCGTGCGACGCTTGAAGACCTACGCCGGCGCTCAGGGATACGTTTATCAGTATTACTTCGTCGGAGAGAGAGCCGCGCTGGCGAACGATTCTGAAGCGCCGGCTAAGGAATTCGTATTTGACGTCACCTCCGATCGCAAACTGACGTATGCGGTAAGCATTTTTCTGCCGGAAAAGTCGGTGATGGCCTGGGCAAAAGCTCACAATCGTTCGCTTACTGAAGCGGAGCAATATGGGGCCGCGAAGCTTCGATTGTTCCGTGCATTTGACGAACTGGAGAACGTGAAGGAACAAGGGCGGCGATTGGTGATTGAAGCGGCGGGGCTTGAAGAGGCTCTTGCCAGCCTTGGGGTGGAATAAGAAACGGAGTTAACATGCTCATTCCTGGTGGCCATGCAGCTTAACGGAACTTGCCATGCCCCTGCGGAAGCGGAAAGAAGTTCAAGAAGTGCTGCATGGAAGAGAGTGGCGGAGCCGGTCTTTCCTCGATCAGTGTGCCCAAGTCCGGAGGTCCGAAACCTAGGATTTCAGCCATTCGACAGACTGCGACGACTCATCTTGATCCAGATTACGATGAGTCGTGACATTGTCATTCCCGCTTTGCAGTGATGTGCAGAATATAATGCGTTGAAGGATTTGGTTGCCGGGTTGCTGATCGATACCGCTCACTTCTGACTTGCATTAAACTCAGCGGACTCCGATACTTACCTGTCTTATGGCATTGCTCTGGTTGCGCTTCGCGCTGGCTTGCTACTTCATCGGGCTGATCTACGCCTTCTTTGCGCTCACCCGCACCAGCGACCTTTTCAGCCGGATCGCGCTGCACGCGGCCAGCCTGGGCATGGTGTTCCACTTCGTCTCGCTGTCCGAATTATTCCTCTCCGGGCAGGTGGTCTGGGCTTCTGTGCACAACGGAGAGTCGCTGCTGGCTTTCTTTTCGATGACGTTTTTTATGATCATCTACGCCATCTATCAGACTACTTCGCCCGGCGTGGTCGTGTTCCCGATTGTATTTTTCCTGACGTTTGTTGCGGCGTTAGACCAGCAACCTGTATTACTGACTTCTTTTGTGCAGCACAAGGGATGGCTGATCGCGCACATTATCCTGATCTTCACCGGATACGCCGCACTCGTACTCAGCTTCGGCGCAAGTTTGCTTTACCTGCTACAGGAGCGTCGGCTGAAGGCCAAGAAGCCGAGCAGTTTGATTTCTTTCCTGCCCGCTCTCGAAGTGATTGATCAGATCGGCTACCGTTCGCTGCTGCTCGGTTTTCCATTCATGACGCTGGGTTTGATCACGGGTTCGGTCGTCGCCATGTCAGCCTATGGGCACATCGATTTTGAGGATCCGAAGATATTGTTGTCGCTCCTAATGTGGGCGGTTTATATGGTGATGGTGGTCACCCGCTGGAATTCAGGATGGCGCGGGCGCCGCGCTGCGGTGCTGGCTACGTTTGCGTTTGTGGCCGCGATTGTGGCATGGGCTGCAAATTATTTTTCCACGATCCACAGGTTTGCCGCTTCATGAGATATCAACTCATCGGCGTGAATCACAATAGCGCACCGCTCGAAGTGCGCGAGCGCCTCGCGATCCCTGAGTCAAAGCTACCCGATTGTTGCCGTGATCTTACCGCGCATCCTGGGGTTGAAGAAGGAATGATTATTTCCACTTGCAATCGCGTGGAAATAATCACTCATACCACGAACGGTTCTGCCGACCTGCGGGGATTTCTGCATGAGCACTTTCACGTGAGCGCTGATGAGCTGGATGCGCATCTCTATGAGTTTCGAGCAAAAGATGCTGTGCGGCACATCTTCCGCGTGGCTTCGAGTCTGGATTCGATGGTCGTTGGAGAAGCTCAGATTCTCGGGCAGGTGAAGGAAGCTTATGCCACGGCCCGTGCCGTGGGTTCGGTCCGCAGCCAGCTCGATCAGCTTTTTACGCGGGCCTTCGCGGTTGCCAAACGGGTTCGCAGCGAAACTGCCGTGGGATCGTCTTCGGTTTCCATTGCCTCGGTCGCGGTGGAACTGGCTAAGAAGATTTTTGGCACGCTGCAAGGTAAGAATGTTTTCATCGTTGGCGCCGGCAAGATGAGCGAACTGGCGGCCCGCCACCTGATCGCGCATGGCTGCGAGTCGATCTTTGTTTCGAATCGGACCTACGACCGCGCTGTGGGATTGGCGCATCGCTTCAAAGGGCAAGCGATCCGTTTCGACGATCTTTACGAAAATTGTGACCGCGCCGATATCGTCATTACCTCGACCGGCTCGCCGCAGGCCATCTTCCGCCGCGAGCATGGAGAACAGTTTCTTGCCCGCCGCAAGAATCGGCCCATGTTTTTCATTGATATTGCTGTTCCCCGTGATGTTTCTCCGGAGATGGCCAAGCTTGACGGCATTTTCGTCTACGACATCGATGATTTGCAGCAGGCTGTGAGCAGTCACGTTGCCGACCGGCGACACGAGGCGGAACTTGCCGAGACCATTATTGCGAGTGAAGTTGAGCGCTTCGAGGCCCGCTTGCATACGCTGGATGTGGTGCCGACAATTGTTTCGTTGCAGGATCATTTAGAAACCATTCGTCAGGCCGAGATCGACCGCGTGCGCGGGCGGATGGGTCCGTTGACTCCGGAGCAGGAGATGGCTGTGGAGGCGCTGACACGGGGCATCATTAATAAAGTGATGCACACGCCGATCACCACGCTGAAGACGGCGGCGCGGGAGGCAGAAGCTACGACGGTGATTGATGTTGTGCGACGGTTATTCAATCTGCACAACAAGGAAAAAGGCCCCGCCTCGCAAGCGAGCAAAGAATCATCGGACACGGAGACCACTGGACGACAGGGCTGAGACCATAATGGAACGGGATTCTTCGAGATTCAAACGGTTCGCGAAGATTCGGTGCCGCAAGCGTAGTACGCTGTTCTTGCTCAAGTGGGGCTTCGGAGAGTACTACCAGTGTGGGTACTGGGCCGCGCTTGAGAACCGTGGGTCGCGGCTGCATGCAGCCGCGAGGGGTTCAAATCCCTTACTCTCCGCCGCCTTATGCGACCTACGGGACGTTAAAAGCTGCTTAATCCGCGAATGGTTCTTGACGAGCCCTTCGTCGGATAGTAATCTGATGTTGGTTCTCAAGCGCGGTACAGTATCAATTTTTCGAGGCGGCCTAATCAGCCGCCTTTTGTTCGATATCCTGCCTCGGGTCGTCTACAGTGCCTAAACTCTGCATCGGCTCCCGCGGGTCGCAACTCGCCCTGTGGCAGGCTAATCACATCTCTTCGCTGCTTCGCGCACGCGGGCACGAAGTGGAAATTGAAATCATCTATACCACTGGCGACAAAATCACAGACGTTCCTTTAGCCCAGGTCGGCACCAAGGGCGGACTCGGCAAAGGAATTTTCACGAAAGAAATCGAAGAAGCTCTCGCTGCCCGCCGGGTCGATCTCGCCGTGCATTCGTTGAAAGATTTGCCTACCGAACTTTCTCCGGGATTCGAGATCGCGGCCATCACGGAGCGAGAAGACCCGCGCGACGCTTTTTGTTCGCAGCTGTATGCGAAAATTAAAGACCTGCCGCAAGGCGCGCGCGTGGGCACGTCCAGCTTGCGGCGACAAGCACAGCTCAAGGCTATCCGCCCTGATCTCGACGTTCATCCCCTGCGCGGCAACGTGGATACACGCTTGCGCAAATTGGAGCAAGGCGAATACGACGCCATCATCCTGGCTGCGGCCGGACTCAATCGCCTGGGCAAGACTGACCTGATCAAGCAGATCATCCCCGCCGAAATCGTGTGTCCCGCGGCCGGGCAGGGAGCGCTCGGTATCGAAATTCGCGAAGGCGATGCTGCCACGCGCACTCTCCTGGAATTTTTGGATGACCCCGCCGCACGCGCCGCCACTACTTGTGAGCGTGCACTACTTAATCGTTTGGGCGGAGGCTGCCAGGTGCCCATCGGGGCATTCGCAGAATCGCGCGATGGAAAGCTGCATCTCGAAGCCATCGTTGCCGATCCCGATGGCTCAAAACTGCTTCGCGAATCGCGCGACGGAAATCTCGACGATCCCGAACAACTCGGCAATGAGGTCGGAGATACTTTACTTAGCCGTGGCGGCGACGAAATTCTGGAAGCCGTCTACGGCCGCGGGATAGCCGCCCCACCGCAACCGTGAATTCCGATCGCAATCACACGGAAATATGAACAGCCACAGAGTTCTCCTCCAACTTCTCGGCGGGACCAGGGAGTCTCATGCGCTGCGCCGCCTCGTCAATTTCTGGCCGCCGTTCTTAGGCGCGGGTATTCGAGTCAGGCATATCGCTCCTGACATGAAGTCCGTCGATGTCGAGATGAGGCTGCGCTTCTGGAACGCGAACTATGTGGGTACGCACTTCGGTGGATCGCTATTTGCCATGATTGATCCGTTCTATATGCTCATGCTGATGGCGAACCTCGGACGTAAGTATATTGTGTGGGACAAAGCTGGGAGCATTCGGTACAAAAAGCCGGGCCGGGGAACGATGCGGGCTGAGTTCCGCTTGGCGGATAGCCAGATCGAGGACATTCGCGAGAAACTAAAGACGCTCCCGAAATATGAGCCGGTGTTTTCGGTGGAAGTGAAGGATGAGGCGGGCGTGATAATTGCTGAAGTAGAGAAGCTGCTGCACGTGCGAAAGAAATGACTGCAGCCTAGAACGGCATACTTGGCGTAGTTCTGCAAATCTTTCAGGAGAACCGAAGCATGTACATTCCAGAATTTAACCGGGTTCGCGAGCACGCGGACACAATTTCGTTTGTGCAGGCGAATCCGTTTGCAATTCTGGTTTCGCCTTCGGAGAGCGGTCCGTTCGCTACTCATATTCCGATCCTCGTGCGGGAAGTGGACAATCAGATGGTGCTGCATGGGCATCTTGCCAAAGCCAATCCGCATTGTGCTCTCCTGCAAAGTGATCAAGAGTCGCTGGTGATTTTTCACGGGCCGCACGCATATATTTCCCCGCGTCTCTATGAGAGCCGGGAGAGCGTTCCTACGTGGAACTATGCCGCGGTGCATGTGTACGGGTGTACGCGCGCGATTAACGAACCTGAGCATCTTCTGGAAGAAGTGAACGACATCATTCATCGATTCGATCCCGACTACTTCAAGCAATGGACCGGTCTTACGGATAAGTTTCGCGATGGAATGTTGAAACACATCATTGGTTTTGAGATGGTTGCCACGCGCGTCGAAGCCAAGTTCAAGATCAGCCAAAATCGCAGCAAGGCGGATCAGGCAGCAGTGATCGCGTCTTTGGGGGAGAGCACGGACTCGGCCGCGGTGGAAATTGCAAAGTTGATGGAGAAGCAAGGGCTGGGTGTTTGATGGTGAGAATAAAAGGTAGCAAGCAATTCGCAAAACCGTTGCGGTGCCCGCTGGCGGGCGTGCGCGTGCTGGTGGGGCGAGCACGGCATCAGGCGAGTGCGCTCTCGGGCGAACTGCGCAAGCTAGGCGCGACAGTGATCGAAATTCCGTTTATCGAAATTCGCAAGCCGCGATCTTTCAAAGCGTTGGATGGCGCGCTTGAGAATCTTGCCGGGTATGACTGGCTCATCCTTACGAGCGTTAATGGAGTCGATGCCATGTGGGGGAGGTTCGCGAAGCTGGGCCTGGGGCCGGCAAGTCTCAAGCATTTGCGCATCGCGGCCATTGGCCCGGCCACGAAAAAGGCGATCGAGCAGCGCGCCGCTAAGGTTGATGTTGTGCCCAAGGAGTACGTGGCGGAGTCGGTAGTGCGCAGTTTGCGGAAGCGAGTGGGGGGGAAGTTAGTGCTGCTGGTGCGAGCCAAGGTTGCTCGTGATGTGATTCCGCAGGAGTTGCGTAAAGCGGGGGCGCAGGTAGATGTCGTGGAAGCTTATGAGACCGTTGTGCCTCAGTCTTCGCGCGCGCGACTGCGTAGTGTGCTGCGGAATCCGCGACGGCGACCGCATGTGGTTACGTTCACGAGTTCTTCGACGGTGCGAAACTTTGTGGCTTTGCTGAGCGCAAAATCGCCACCCTTCGACAAGCTCAGGGCAGGCTTTCTCGCAAAGGGCGCGAGAAATGGGGCACCCGTGGCGGACCTTGATGAGATACGGTTCGCATCCATCGGTCCGGTTACTTCTTCAACCCTTCGAGAATTCGGGTTGTGTGTGGATATTGCCGCGAAAGAGTTCACCATTTCTGGGCTCGTGAGGGCCATTGTTACTGCTGTGATTAATTAGCTACTCCGTCAGAGAGCAACTGCAATCTGCCGGCGGAACGTGCGCCAGCAGGAAGTCGGCGACGCGCTGGTAGGCGTCGATCTGATTTTCGACGCGGGCGAAGCCGTGGCCTTCGTTTTCGTAGATCTTATAGTCCACCGTGCCGCCGCGTTTCTTGATAGCATCGACTACCTGCTGCGTTTCTGATTTCGGGCAACGAGGATCGTGGCCTCCGGCGAGCAGTATCAGCGGCGCTCTAATCTGGTCGATAAAATTGATGGGCGAGCGGTCTTCGTATAGCGCTTTATTCTTGACCACATCACCCATGGTCGCGAGATCGGATTGTTGCAGCACGGGATCTTCGTTCTCGATTTCGGTGAACCAGTTGACGAAAGGAACGATGGGCACACCCGCGGCCCAAACGTCCGGAGCTTTCGTTACCGCCATCATGCTTAGATAGCCACCATAGCTTCCGCCCATGACGGCGATCTTTTTGGGATCGACATGGCCGGTCTGCTTGATCCAATCGACTCCCGCGAGCACGTCCTGCAGATCACCGCCGCCCATGTCGAACAGATTTGCCTGCTGAAACGCTTTGCCGTAGCCGGTTGAGCCGCGATAGTTCGGAGCCAGCACCATGTAGCCCTGATTAGCTGCGTACTGGATGAAGCGGTTGAACGAATTCACGGTTTGCGAGGTGGGGCCGCCGTGAATGTAAACGATGGCGGCATTCTGCCCGTTGCGCGCCATATTGAAGGGAACGTAGAGAAACGCGGAGATGGTCCACTTGCCGTCGCGGCTGGGATAGTGCACGAGATAGGGCTCGACCATATCTTCCGAGCGCACACCGGCGACGAGTGAGTGTGTAACCTGATGCGACTTGCCAGAAGCCAGCGAGTAAACCCAAAGATCGCCGGGAGCGGTGGGGCCATTGTGGTCGTAGAGTAGTCGAGTACCATCCGCGCTGAAGGCAGAGCGGCCGCCAGTCGGTTCGTTCACGCCTTTTGGAATTTGCAGCTCAGTCGATTTTCCGCTTGCCAGGTCGTGCAAATAAATATCTTCATTACCATCCACATTGGCCGTGAAGGTGACGTGCTTGCCGTCGGGCGAGAACTCGCTGCCGTGAATCTTCCATTTATCTTTGGTTAGCCATGAAATCTTTTTCGCAGCTACGTCGAGCATGCCGACGTTGTCGTATCCATTGGCTGCATTCGACGTGAATAGAATGTTCTTTCCATCCGGCGAAATGTCATTGGCCCAGAATCGCTGCTCTCCATCATGCTTGGTGAGTAACGTACTTTTTACGGTCGCAACTTCGGCGATAAAAATATTCGAGTCCGTGCCCTTGGCCTGTTCTTGCGTATAGACGATGTACTTGCCATCCCTCGACCAGATGGGATCAGAGTTGCTCAGATCCTGCGGCGTGGCGGTGGTGATGTGTTTCACCTCACGCATCAGCATGTCGTAGACGTCGATTTCGAAGGCGGCAGAGGTTTTGGGTTTTACTTCGTAGGCAAGGTAGCGGCCGTCGGGCGACCACGTTGGATTCATCTCCGCGATCTCGCGCGTGCTGGTGACGTTCACGACTTTCCCGGTTTTCGGCGAGACTAGAAAAATATCCCAGAGTTCGTCGCCGTCGAAGTCGGACTGATAGGCGATCCACTTGCCATCGGGTGACCACGCGGGTGCGGTCTGGCGTTGATCGCTCACCGTGAGTTGCAGCGGCCATCCGCCTTCGGCGGGGACTAGCCAGAGGTTGTTGCGTCCGCTCATATTGGAGATGAAGGCGATGCTTTTGCTGTCGGGAGACCATGTGGGACGGCCCACCTGGCGCGTCATGTAGAGCTTCTCGATGGTTAGACTTTTCGGCTCAACTTGAGCGTTCGGCTTGGAGGCGACCTTTTTCGGATCGGTGATGGCCTGGGGCACGGGCAGGGTCTGGGCGGCAGCGACGTTTTCAACGACTGTGCTCATGAGTATGACGATAGCAAACGAGATCAACTTGCGCATGGTTTTCGTGCCTCGAAAGGGGAGAGTTTAGCAGAGAACGCGTGCGTCTGTGCCGGTGACAGGAAGTTACATAGGTCCTTCGCTTCGCTCAGGATGACAACTTATTTGCAGTTTCAGCGGACACATCATGCCCTCGCGTTTTTGTGCATCTCGACTGTGCTCCAGGTTTTGTCGGCGGCGTGGCAGAGGTTTTCGAGCGCGCAATCCACACATTTGGGCTTGCGGGCGATGCAGAGTTTGCGTCCGTGCCAGATGATCTGGTGGGAGAAGAGAATCCATTTCTCGCGCGGGATGATGCGCATCAAGTCCTGCTCGATTTTCTGGGGTTCGTTGTTCGTGGTGAGTTCCAGGCGGCGAGAGATGCGGTGTACGTGAGTGTCGACGACCACTCCATCGGCTTTCTTAAACCAACTGCCCAGAACGACGTTGGCGGTCTTGCGGGCCACGCCGGGGAGGGTAAGCAGCTTTTCCATGTCGTCGGGAACCTGGCCGCCGAAGTCGGCGACGATCTTTTTCGCGGCACCTACCACTGATTTGGATTTGTTGCGAAAGAAGCCGGTGGAGCGAACGTCGGGCTCGAGTTGTTCCGGCGTAAGCGCCGCGAAGGCTTGGACGGTGGGATATTTGCGGAAAAGTTCCGGCGTTACGCGGTTGACGTTTACGTCGGTGGATTGGGCGGAGAGGATAGTTGCGACTAGAAGCTCCCAGGCGCTGGCGTGATGGAGAGCGCAGGTTACATCGGGATAGAGTTGGTCGAGACGATGCAGGATTTCCGTGATGCGTTCGGGGGCGAGAGGATTGTAGGCTTGCTTTTT
>JBAPQU010000262.1:0-2695 GCA_049280795.1 Candidatus Sulfotelmatobacter sp. | reverse complement strand
CCAGCCGCAGCCGCGTCTATGAAGCGCTCATGGACGCGAAACAATTCGATAAGGTCATCGAGCTCAGCGGAGTCATGCAGTCCATGCATCTAGGCAACAAGCCTGCGGAGATCAATCGCGAACCCGGAGGCGCGTTCGCACTCTTCGGCGGCTACATCACCGGACGCCAAGTCGAGCTCGTTCCGAACCAGCGCATCGTGCAAGCCTGGCGCGCCGGCAGTTGGCCTGCGGGTGCCTATTCGATTGCGAGGTTCGAGCTCGTCGAGCAAGGCGTTGGCACAAAAATCATTTTCGACCACACCGGCTTCCCCAAAGGCGAGGCCGAATCTCTAGCATCGGGATGGAAAGCTCATTACTGGGAGCCGATGGCAAAACTTCTCGCTTAGTTCGACGCACAACGCCGCCATTGCGCCCCGCAAAACAAAAGCCCGGCATCTCTGCCGGGCCTTAAACTTCCACCACGCATGCAATCTACTTCTTCGTAAACGGTTCGCTCTTCGCGGCTACGCGATCGATATCTGCGTTCGTATAGGTCCGCGCCGCATGCTTTCCGCTCTTCGCCGCCGCGGACGCTTCCACCGCGCTGGCGCTTTGCTCCACGCCTACGTAATACGTCCAGGTCGCGCGCTCTCCTCTTTCAGCGCCACGCTCCATACGTCCGTCGCGCATTCCCATCATGTCCGGACGCATTCCCTCCGGATGCATGGGCTCGGCATGCGGCAACCACACCGCGCGCCCCACCGCAGGACTGCCTCCGCCCGAATACCAGACCACTTCGGTGTGCACCGAGTCCGTGTCCGCCGGAATCATCGACATCGTCGAATTCCGCGCGCCCGCCTGCAATCCGGCCGTAGCGTCACTCGCTCCAACCGGTGAAGACGAAACCGTTTCAAACGCCACGCTGGGCGTGGTCAACAGCGGAACATAAGGCCCGCACCCATACGGACAGTACCCTGCCACGCCTCGTCCGCCGTCCTGCCCAAATGACAGTGCCGAGAAAACCACTACTGCTAAGCCCACCACAAATCCACGCATACCCACCTCCGGGGAAACCTATCCAGTGCCAAGGAAGCAGGTCGCGTGCCAGCCCAGCGATTCCGCGGATTTAGCCCGGATTACCCACGTTTTGCAGGGTTTTCGCCGCGCACTGTCGGATTATCCCTTCATCCAATGCGCAAGAAGATGCCTACAAACCGCAGAAAACTATCTTGTTAGACTGGTCGTTTCCTGCGGTGGATGGACTGGATCTTGACCTCTCGCGTGTTGTGGAATTCGCGTTGAAATAAAGTTTTTTGTCCCTCCTGAGCGCGAGCGTTTTGCATTTCAGCGCACGTTTCCAGGTATACCCACGGCTTCGTCCAACAAAGCGTCCCTGCCCAAAAAGTGGGGAACGTATTGCCTAATCTTTCTGTTAGGTTGCCCTATTGTGCTCGCGAAGACCAGCGACAACCCAAACGGGTCGAGGTGTGTTCATCCTAGTTCCCAGCGGTAGCAGAATCTAGTTTCGTGTTCACTCTCGGCTCCTTGCTCGAAAATGTCCACGTATTTGATGATTCCACAGAGCCACAGAAATTCGGTGTGCTTGTTAACTGCTATCAGGTCTTCTATTCCGGCCAAATTTCTGAACGTAGCTTCTTCTGCCGAGGATTGGGACGGCGGAAGTATATCGGGGAATTTAAACGTCTCGCTCGTGTCATAAATGCTCGCATCAGGCAATACATTCGGGTTTGCACTAATCTGTAATTCAGCCCTCGACGTGATTATCCTGGCGGCTGTCCGTCCCTCGTTCCTAAAAAAGAAAATGCAGTGAGGCATATGCTGCTCGGCCATCATTTGCTCGGCCGTTGGAAGGTACGGCTCTTGGATTCTGTCTTGAGTAGTGGCTGGCTCCCTCTCAATCAACACCCAAGCACGTTCGCGGCGCATGATAGCGTTAGCAGTCTGCTTGGCAACATCAGCGTTGGTCGCTGTTGCCTTGGCAGTTTCCTTCCCTGCATCCGCGCTGCTCCTAGCGGCTTCCGCCAAAATCTTAGTAAGTTCGATCGCCTTCTGACTATCTGCGCGCGCGTCCCTCGCCTGATCTCTCGCATCCCGCGCTTGGTTGTAAATGACCTTGAGTGTGAGAAAGCAGCCAAAGTTCCGAAGACTCCGATGAAGGCCAGTATCCAATTTGGTAAAACTTCTGGACTTATTACTTTTTCCCAATAGTGCGGCATCTTTCTTTCGCCTTCACCTCCGGCGGCAGCCTGCTGGCCTCCTTCAAAGTTATTAACCATGACTACAGATGAAACCGGGGCTGCGTTGCCCTTAGCTTCATCATTCTTGCGATTGGCTGGGTCTTGCTGATGAGTCCAATGGGATGGCGAGGCAGGTTTGGTCTGTTTCTGCTGCACGACCGCGCCTACAGCGGAAAGGAGAAGCAACAATGCAATCAAAACGCGCATACGGAATGCAAGAAACTATACACCCCAACGGGAAGCCTTCTCGCCTAGGGATTTCTCTAGCAGCCGGGCTCCCATTTCTAGCGTCCTTTGCGAGAAGTGGGATTCCACAACTCCATGACCTGGTTACGTCCGTTACCCCACCCCCTCTACCCGCCTGTGCCAGAAAGCAATCATGGAGCGTTTGCACAAGGTTGGCCTTATCGGCGTCATTTTGATATTTGGCTTGTGGGGGAGCTATCACTTCAACCATG
>JBAPQU010000261.1:0-11455 GCA_049280795.1 Candidatus Sulfotelmatobacter sp. | reverse complement strand
TTCGATCATCACAATGGCGTCATCGACCACGAATCCGGTGGAGATCGTCAGCGCCATGAGCGTCAGGTTGTACAGGCTGTATCCCAGCAGATACATCACGCCGAACGTTCCCACAATGGACAGGGGGACAGCGACGCTGGGGATGAATGTTGCCCGCAGATTTCGCAGAAAGAAGAAAATAACGATGACCACGAGCACGATGGTCAACGCCAATTCGAATTCAACGTCTTTAACCGATGCGCGAATCGTGGTGGTGCGGTCGGTAAGAATTTCTACCTTCACCGCCGACGGCAGCGACGCCTGCAACTGCGGTAGCAACTTCTTGATCCGGTCGACGACGCTGATGATGTTCGCCCCCGGCTGCCGCTGAATATTTACGATGACGGCGGGAGTCTGGTTCATCCATGCCGCGAGACGCGTATTTTCCGTGCCATCGATCACGTTCGCGATATCGCTCAGCCGCACCGGTGCGCCATTGCGATAAGCAACCACGATGGGCTTGTACTGCGCGGCGGCAAAAAGCTGGTCGTTGGCGCCAATGGTGTACGACTGGCGCGAGCCGTCGATGACGCCCTTCGCCTGATCCACATTGGCTTCGGCAAGCGCCGTTCGCACATCTTCCAGGCTCAACCCGTACGAAGCGAGGGCCGTCGGGTTCACTTGAACGCGGACCGCGGGCTTCTGTCCACCGCTAATCGAAACCAAACCTACGCCAGGCAACTGAGAAATTTTCTGCGCCAGCGCAGTGTCGGCAAGATCCTCAACCTTGGACAAAGCCAGCGAGTCCGACGTCATCGCCAGCGTGAGAATCGGCGAATCGGCCGGATTGACCTTGTTGTAAACCGGAGGGTTCGGCAGATCTGCCGGCAGGTACGTAGCGGCCGCATTCACCGCGGCTTGCACCTGCTGCTCTTCCACATCAATATTCTGGTCGAGCCCAAACTGCAGCGTGATCACCGAACTGCCAAACGAACTCGTTGAGGTCATCTGGCTCAATCCGGGGACTTGCCCGAACTGCCGCTCCAGCGGGGAAGTCACCGACGACGCCATCACATCGGGATCGGCGCCCGGATAGAACGTCTCAACTTGAATTGTCGGGTAATCGACTTCCGGCAGAGCTGAGACGGGCAACTGCAGGAAAGCGACCCACCCCACCAGCAGCACGCCCACCATCAACAGCGTGGTCGCCACCGGACGGAGAATAAATAATCGTGAAGGACTCATGAAGCTGGAATTCCTGACGCGGCAGCTTTGCCGTCGCCTGTTCCGCTTGCATTGTTGCCAGGGCCGCTGCTCCGCAGCTCGATAGTGCTGCCGGTTTGCAGTTTGTCCTGGCCGTCGGTCACCACCGTGTCGCCAGGATTCAGGCCGCTGCTAACCACCGTAATGTTTCCTTGCGTAAGCGCTACGGCCACCGGGCGCGCTTCGACGGTGTTATCCGGCTTGACCAGATAGACGAAGGTTCCCTGCGGACCGCGCAGCAGCGCAGCCGCAGGCAGCACCAAACTGTTCTTCCGCGTTTCGAGCAGAAGATTTGCGTTCACGAACTGGTTGGGCCAAAGCTGGTTGTCTTTGTTGTCGAAGACGGCCTTCAGCTTGGCCGTCCCCGTCGTCGGATCGATCTGGTTATCAATCGTTTGCAATTTGCCCGTTGCCAGCTTGGTTGCATTGTCCCGGCTATAAGCTTCGACCGCCAGAGTTGCATTCTTCATGTGCTGCGCCACCGTCGGCAATTCATCTTCGGGCAGAGTGAAGACCACAGCAATCGGCTGCAATTGCGTGAGGATCAGCATCGGATTCGTATCAGCCGCATGCACAATGTTCCCCGGATCGACCTGCCGCAAGCCCACGCGGCCGGTGAACGGCGCCGTGATGTTGCAATAGACGATCTGCAATTTTGCGTTATCGATCTGCGCTTGATCGGTGCGTACCTGCCCATCGAGTTGGTCCACTAACGATTTCTGCGTGTCCACCTGTTGCTGCGCGATACTTCCCGATGGAATCAGCGTGGTATAGCGGTCCAGGTTGAGTTTCGCGTCGCGCAGCGTGGCCTGGTCTTTGAACAACTGCGCCTGCATCTGCTCCAGCTGCACCTGATAGGGACGCGGATCGATCAGGATCAGCAGGTCGCCTTCCTTCACGATCTGCCCTTCCTGAAAGTTGACGCGCATGATCTGGCCATCGATGCGGCTCTTGATATTCGCCGTATAAAACGCGGTCACCGATCCCAATCCAACCAGATAAACTGGCACATCCTGCGTCTGGACCTTGGCCACGGCAACCGAAACCGCGCGTGGTCCCGCGGCTTGCGCTTTCTTCTGGTTGGGGTCGCTGGTGCAACTGGAGAGGAACGCGCAGAGCACACCCAGCACAACCACCAATGCCAATCGAGACTGACGATGGCTCGCGCGCAATGTTCTGTCTTTAAGAAAAATCGAAGCGATCATGTTCAAGGTATTAACCCGTTGCGGCTCTTTATCTTTACAAGATCGGCGTTGGATCTGCCATTCATTAGACGTATGCATTTCGAGTCGGTTGCGAAAACCCCACACAGAAAGAAGGAGAAAAACGTCTTACGCCAGGGTCCTCCCGCTGGAGGCTCAGGTAGGAACCGAAACGCAGCTGTAATACTAAAACCGTACAAAACCAGCATCAACTGCGGTGCCGTGGCAGGTCAAGGGCAAGGCCGCAGGTTTTACAATTCTTTACTCGCTTTGACCGTATGTTTACGGTCGAAGCGCTTCCACGGCGGCTGGCGCTGGGTATAGCGCCTCGTAGGCGGTAATCTCCGCCTCGTGTTGCAAGGTGAGCCCGATGTCATCGAGGCCGCTGAGCAGGCAGTGCCGCACGAATTCATCGATTGGAAACTTGGCGCGAAAACCCTGATCGTCGCGCACCTCGCATTGCTCCAGATCGATCGTGAGTTGATAATCGTTCATCTCACCCGCCGCCCGCTTCATCAACTCCGCGACTTCACTCTCGCTCAAGCGCACGGTGAGGAAACCATTCTTCGTGCTGTTATTGGCAAAGATGTCTGCGAAAGATGATGAAATGACGGCACGGAATCCGAAATCCGTGAGCGCCCACACCGCGTGCTCTCGCGAAGAGCCGCAGCCGAAATTCTTCCCCGCAACCAGAATGCTCGCGCCGGCGTAACGCGGCTCGTCCAGAATAAAACCGGCGTTCTTCTTTCCGTCAGTAGCGAAACGCCAGTCATAAAACAAAAATTGCCCGAAGCCGGTGCGCTCAATCCGCTTCAGAAATTGCTTAGGAATAATCTGGTCGGTATCCACATTGATGCGGTCAAGAGGAACCAAGCGGCCTTTGTGTACACGAAACGGATTCATATCCCTTTCCTCATGTTTGTCACCCCGAGCGCAGCCTTTTTCAGGCGCAGCAAAGGATCTCGATCTCTACGGCTCTCGCAGGAAAAAACTCATCATTGAAACTTCCAATTTCGAATATCCGTGAAGTGCCCCTCAATCGCGGCCGCCGCCGCCATCATCGGACTCACCAGGTGCGTCCGCCCACCGCGTCCCTGCCGACCTTCAAAGTTCCGATTGCTGGTAGAAGCGCAACGCTCGCCCGGCTGCAAAATATCGGGATTCATCCCCAGGCACATCGAGCACCCCGATTCCCGCCACTCGAATCCCGCATCCAGAAAAATCCGGTGAAGACCTTCCCGCTCGGCCGCCCGCTTGATGGCCTGCGATCCCGGCACCACCATAGCTCGCACTTTCGTGCTCACGTGATACCCCTTCGCCACCTGCGCTGCCGCCCGCAAATCTTCAATGCGTGAGTTGGTGCACGATCCAATAAATACCCGGTCGATGCCAATATCTTCAATGCGCTTTCCTGGCTCCAACCCCATGTATTGCAGAGCCAGTTCAGTTGCGCGCTGATCGGATTCTTTCAAACTGCCAAGATCAGGCACGCGTCCCGTCACCGGAGCCACCATTCCCGGATTCGTTCCCCAGGTCACAAATGGGCACAACTGCGCCGCGTCCATCTCGACTACTTTATCGAAGCGCGCACCTTCATCGGTCGGCAACCCGCGCCAGTATTCCACTGCCTTCTCCCATTCACCATCGCGCGGAGCAAATCGCCTTCCCTCCACGTAAGCAAACGTGGTTTCGTCTGGCGCGATCATTCCTGCGCGCGCGCCCGCCTCAATGCTCATATTGCACAAGGTCATGCGGCCTTCCATCGAAAGCCGGCGCACCGCATCGCCCGCATATTCGATCACATACCCGGTGGCACCATCGGTACCAATCTGTCCAATGATCCCCAGCGCCAGGTCTTTTGCCGTCACGCCTTCGGCCAGCCGGCCGCGCACGTCGATCTTCATCGTCTTTGGCTTCTGCTGCGCGAGACACTGCGTCGCCAGAACGTGCTCCACTTCTGACGTTCCAATGCCGAAAGCCAGTGAACCAAAGGCCCCGTGCGTGCTGGTATGACTGTCACCGCAGACAATTGTCAAACCCGGCTGGGTTAGCCCAAGCTCCGGCCCGATCACGTGCACAATCCCCTGCTCCGGCGAATCCATATCGAACAGATGCACGCCGAATTCCTTGCAGTTGGCCTGCAACGCCGCGATCTGCGCGGCGGCGATCAGATCGGTGATGGGAGTTCCACGAGGCTCGGTGGGAATATTGTGGTCGACGGTAGCCACGGTGCGCGAGGGCTGCCGAACTTTTCTTCCGGCGGCGCGCAAGCCATCGAAAGCCTGCGGCGAAGTAACTTCATGCACCAGATGTAGATCGATGTAAATGATCGGCGAGCGGCCGCTCGGCTGCGCCACCAGATGCGCATCCCAGATCTTCTCGAAGAGTGTTCGCGGTGCGGACATTTGGTCCCTGAAGCCGAGCTCCCCGGAGACTGAGGAGGGCGTCAAGAACAATTTTAGCAGTTATGCCGCTTTCGCTGCCCTCGGCTTTTTCTTGGCGAGCTTCATCAGGCGTGAGATGACTGCATTTTTCGAGCGTCCAAGACGCTGCGCGATGATCTCAAAATCGATGGAGCGATAAAATTCCATATAAAGTCGCTCGTCTTCTTCAGCGCCCCACGGTTGAGTCGGATCGACCAGCCGTATGTGCTCGATTTCCGGGAGCGAGTTCTTGTCTTGCGTATCGGAGCAAGTCTCAAGCGCAGCTGCCGCCCTTTCTAGCGCGCGGATCGTCTGAGGCTGCTGAAAGACCGATTCGGCTGCCAGGGTTTCTCCGGTCACCGGGTTCACCCCGTCCGCCAGCGCTCGAACGATTCGTAACGTCTCTGAGTTTTCCATGAACACAGCCTCCAGATCACATTACAGAGTAACGACCAGGGCGTTGGTGATGGAAAACATAAAGTGAATCTCTCTGTGGAAATGCCCGGATTGGGAAATCGGTGACGGTCGCTCGCCACTCTCGGGTATCATGGATTAACCGAGCCCAATAACAATGATTCAAGGAAAGCGCATCGCGGTGGTAATGCCCGCCTACAACGCGGAGAAGACCCTCGAGGCCACGGTGGCTGAGATCCCAGAGCTGGTGGATATCCGCATTCTGGTGGACGACCACAGCTCCGATCAAACGGTTGACCTCGCGCGCCGCCTCGGCCTGCAGGTTTTCCAGCATGACCGCAACTACGGTTACGGCCGCAACCAGCAAACCTGCTACCGCGAAGCTCTGGCCGCCGGGGCCGACGTGGTCATCATGCTCCACCCGGACTATCAGTACACTCCTCTGCTGGTTACGGCGATGGCGAGCATGGTGGCCTATGGCGTTTATGACGTTGTGCTGGGGTCGCGCATTATCGGCGGAGGAGCGCTACGCGGCGGCATGCCGCTCTACAAATACATTTCCAACCGCGTGCTCACGGCGTTTGAAAATCTTTTTCTACGGGTGAAACTTTCTGAATACCACACTGGCTACCGCGCCTTCAGCCGGCAAGTGCTCACCGAACTGCCGCTGCTCGAAAATTCCGACGACTTCGTCTTCGATAACCAGGTCGTCGCCCAATGCGTGTACTTCGGCTTCCGCATCGGAGAAGTGTCGTGTCCCACGAAGTACTTCGAAGAGGCTTCGTCGATCAACTTCCGGCGCAGCGTGAAGTACGGCTTCGGAGTCGTCGCGACTGCGCTGCAATTTGCTTTGCAGCGGGCGGGATTGATTCACTTGCCGCGCTTCAGCGATCAAGGCCGTAAGCTCGAGGCTGGCCTTCCGACTACTTATTACGCCCGCAGAACCGCACGTCCAGGGTAGAAGGGACTTCCATCCTACTTCTTCTTCGACAAAAATCCCAACACCTTGCTGGCAAATTCATCCGAGAAGCCAAAACGCGCCTTGGCCCGCGAATAAAGATCGACTGCCTTCTTGTCCAGCCAGATCAGCGCCGATTTCACCCACCCATCCTGCGGCCGCGCAAAATAATCGGTGGAGTGCCCGCTGACATTCCTGCCCTGCTCGACGGTGTAGTAGTACAAAGCCAAACTTTTGCGCGATTGTCCTTCGGGGCACGTCAGGGGATCGGGAAAGCCGTGCAGCGATCTCTCATCGGTCGTGAAAATGAGCGCATGATTCAGCAGCGGCAAATACTTCGCCCCGCAACGCGCCATCTTCGCCTCCCACAACTCAAGCGCACCGCCCCACTCCGGCTGCCAACCCGGATTCAGATAAAGAATCAGATTCACGCGCCGGTGCCAATCGGTGTGGAAGTGGTGCATGGAAAAGTCCGTGTGCACATTCAGATATCCACCCGGCCCGGACTGATGCAGCCCTCCGCCCTCCAGCATAGGGTCCGCCATCAGATTAGGAATTCCAGTCAATTCCGAAACCCACGCCACAAATTCCGGCGAGTTCAACTCGTCGGTAACGGCCCGGATCGTCTCTGGAAACATTTCGCGCTTCGGCATGCCGAGTTTGTTTTCGTTGGCGTGCTTGTACTGCGTCCAGGCATCGCTGGTGGGTTGGGGAAACTGCGCCGCCATCTCTGCCGCAACATCGGGATCGAGAAAATCTTCCAGAAGAATGTGAGGACAAGGCTTGTTCTCCCGGTATTGCCGGGCGAGCGCACGCAGCGGCGACTCCCACCTTTCGTAGGGAAACAACCGGACGGGATCCTGCACAGCCCGCGCAGTCGACATGAAGGAAAATCTCCTTATTCTTGCGATTGTATCGAATCGGAAGCCACAGGCGGGGAATTTTGCCACCGAAATCCACGCCGCTATTGCCTTCAGAGAATCCGGCAAACACTGACTCCACCATGCGAATAGCCGCAGTCGAGCCCGGCAATCGCAGACTGCTGCACTACCACCCAACTCACGCCGTACTTGTTTTTCAACCGCAGAAAATCTTCGGTGCGAAAACTCTGCCACGGAGTCTGCGCCTGCACCTGCGCCCACCACTCCTCGGCCAGCAACGGAAACATGCTCACCACACCGTTGTCCTTCACCGCGTCGGCCAGGCGACTGCGCTGCGCCAGGCAGCGAAACCCGATCTCATCTTCGCCGGCGATATGCATGTATTCCGGGTCGAGAGCGAACACTGCATCCGTTGGTGTGTTCTGCCGAATCCAGACAAACGCCTGCGCCCATGAATTTCGCGATTCGACGCCGGGCCATTCCACCTGCGCACTCGCCGGGAAGAGCGACCGCTGTCCCATATACATCCCCACGCTCAAAGGCACGAACAACAACAGCCAGCGCCACATACGATTCTTCAGCACGTACTCGCCGAGAAAGCCGCCGATTAAAACAAACATCAACATGTAAAGCAGATGCAGACTGCGCAGCGGCTGCAGCCGCGCGAGAGTTTCAAAGCGCGCCGGCAGGTCCACGACGAGCGCCCCAACCAGAAAGCAAAGTCCATAAACTACGCCCGTACGACTGACGCGCTCGACCGCCGACCACTGCCGCTTTCGCGCGAGTCGCGCAAACCACCAGAACAATGCCAGCGGCGCGACAATCCCCAGCAGTTCATACCAGGCCCAGTGCTGGATGTAGTGGTACGCATGCCGTTTCGCCGCCTCGTGATAAGCCGCGGAAGTTCCGGGCGCCAGAGGGATGCCCAACCAAGCGCGTTCCGCAAATCCGGCCACAGTAATATTTTTCCACCGGCGTTGGAGGGTATCCATCATCGCGAGCAATGCGCAAAACGAAAATGGAAACACCCACATCAGCGGATGCATACAAGCCGCAAATACCAGCCACAACACCGCGCTAAGATACTTCTTCTGCAAAGTCCGCGCCACCATGAACACGCCCGCGAACGCGGCGAGATTCCGCGGATTCAAATACTGGTCCATGATGTACAGCGCAGTCCCCGCCACCGGAATCGTCAGGAGTGCCGCCACTAAGCACACGCCGCCCCACCGCGCCGCCGCATTCGAAAAAAAGATCCCGCTCAGTTCCCAGCAGGCGAGCAGCAACAAGAAAATAGAGGCCACATGCCATACGAACAAGCCAGTCTCCATAGGCACGTGAGTCACGCGCAGAGAGAACGCCACTAGATTTGGAAAAAGCGTGAGGCTGGCATGCGACCGGAAAAATTCCTGCCCTGAAGGAAATAGCTCCGGATGCAGAATCTTCTCCACTCCTGGCAAATAGATTTCCGCGTCTTCCGCGTAAGGATGGTAACCGGCCACAAGCAGCGCTCCCAGCGTCAGCAACAATAGGATCGGCAGCGTCTTGAGCTTGTTAGAAGAGGGGTTAGTCACTCGACTGTCGCGGTTGGGCATCACGGGTTGAAGATCGGTGAGGACGCAACTTTCAGGGAGCTCAGTGATTGACGTGGTTCCTGGCAGCCTGAGCCGCACGCCATGGAGCACAAGTATCCCGCCACGGCCGTCCCAGCAGGAAAATATAGTTCAACCCTTCCTTGATTCCCGCTTTGCTGGCGCCGGCCTTGCGCACACCAAAACAAAACGGAATCTCTACCGCCGATCTCACTTCCCCCTCGGGGATCGGACTCGCTGACTGCGTGTACTATCTCCGCGGTGCGGTCCCGGCTGTCGTCGTCCACTACGATCACTTCATACGGAATTACAAGCGGATACAGACTGCCACGAACTCGCTGCAGAACAGCCTGAATGTTGCCCGCCTCATGTAGCGGCGGAAAAACCAGAGCAAGCTTAGCCTGCGGAATCGCTTGAGGAACCTGCACGCTCCACGATGCCTCTCGGGCAATTCTATAAGGGATAGGCATGAAAAACCATTGCGCAGGCAAAACGGTTGGCAGGGTCAGTTGCCAAAAAGAGCCAGAACTTCCTCTGTGCACCCCTGTGCCCTCCGTGTTTAAGACTTTAGAACGCCAGCAAATTTGCACGCTCCCACCGTCAAGCCGTAGCATCTTTAACTAAGCGCCCATGTCCGCAGCTATCACAACCCGCCTCCGCCCGCAAATGGCTTTCGGCGAAATCCTCGCCTTCTCCTACGACACTTTTTGCAGCAATAAAATTCGCTTCATCCTCACCGCGCTGGGCATGGTCATCGGCACCGCATCTCTCATCCTCGTAGTTACCATCGGAATGACCGGTCGCCAATTCGTGCTCAACCAGATCCAGGCCATCGGTACCAACGAGATCTGGGCCGAATACCTCGGCGGTGCGCCGCACATCAGCAACTCCAACCCCGACCCGCTCACCATCGACGACCTCCAGGCCGTCCAGCAAGTCGTCCCCGGCATCGTCGCGTCCTCGCCTGTCACCACGCTCTCCGACCGCGTTCCTGTCGGCAACGGCAAAGAAAAAGACGTTTCCATCCTCGGCGTCAATCCCGAATACCGGCAGGTGCGCAATCTAGTCATTCCTTCCGGAAGATTCTTCGATCAGGAAGATGCTCAGGCCCACAACAAAGTCGGCGTGATCACCGAAAAAATGGCCATCGACATCTATGGCTCCGCCCAAGCCGCTGTCGGTAAAGTCATCAAGCTCACCGGCCTGCCCTTCACCATCATCGGCACTTTCAAAGAGCGCGTGGAAACCTTCGGCCAGTCCGAAATCGTCGATAATACCTTGCTCATCCCCTACTCCGTAAGCCGCTATTTCATGGAGACGCCCAACGTCAAGCTTCTATATTTCTCCATGGAAGACCCGTCGATGGTGAACGCCGCGACCGCACAAATCAAACGCGTGCTGCAGTCGCGCCACCGCGGCGAGTCGGTCTACAACGTCTCAAATCTAACCGCGCTGCTCGTCATGACCGACCGCATCTTCACTGGCCTCACCTGGATGCTGCTGGGCATCGCCATGGTCGTGCTGCTGGTGAGCGGCATCGGCATCATGAACATCATGCTGGTCACGGTAAATTCGCGCATCCGCGAAATCGGCATCCGCAAAGCCGTCGGCGCCACCAACCGCGAAATCCGTTTTCAGTTTCTAGCCGAAGCCATCCTGATCTCGCTCATCGGAGGCTCAGTCGGCATCGTGATCGGTCTGGCCATCCCGTGGTCGGTCCGCTACCTCACCGAATACCGCGTCCCCGTCTCCGGCCTCTCAGCAATCATCGCCATCCTGGTGTCGTCGCTAGTGGGAGTAATCTTCGGCACAGTCCCCGCCGCCCGCGCCGCGCAGTTGGATCCGGTGGAGAGTTTGCGCTACGAGTAACGAGCCTAGGCAATCGAGGCTTTTGATCTTGCTGGTATCAACAACACAGCGGGTGCCCCGTTCTTCGCGTTCTGTGCGAAGGGCGGGTACCACGAACATTCGCCGTAACGGTCTTATGCCGCTCGATCTCGAAATGAAATCTTGGTCCATCCCTCGTTTACCGCAACCGGCCCGGCCTCCTTCAGAAGATAGAAACGATAACTGCTCCAGCGCCATTGTTCCGGCGATTCCACCAGTCCTCGTTTCACCGGATTCCGATGCATATACCTCAACTTCTCGACGCGCTTCTTCGCCGTCCACACGTTAAAGTCGTAAAAGCGCGCCTGCCAGAACGCCCGACGTTGCACCTCCCCGGCAAATAAACTGCGCTGGCGCGGGTCGCGGCGCTTGCGCTTCGGCAGCAACGCACACGCCATGCGCTGCTTCAACACTTGCATCACGGTGGAAGGATTCGCGACCTCGGGCTCGGTCAGAAGAAGGTGGATGTGCTCTGGCATGACCACATAGCCGACCACCACAAAGCGATAGCGCTGGCGCGTCTGTTCCAGAATCGAGAGGAAGCGGTCACGGCTGCGCGCGCTGTTCAGAAAAGGAAGTCGTTGGTAGCAGGAACAGGTGATAAAGTGCAGGTGATGAGCGCCGTAGGTGCGATGCAGGCCGCTGGGCATGACAAGCAACATGGTATAGGCAGCATCGTACCCGCCCTCGCAAAGAACGCAAGGACGGGGCACCCAGAGTTCCGGAACGGGAAAGAAAAACGCGGAAAGCTGGGCCACCCGCCGCTGCCGGCTCGGTCACAATCGTTGTGGCTACGGGGGACGACATAGTCTGCCGCTACCTTGGTGGTCCTATTGAGCCGTCACCGCACTAACAG
>JBAPQU010000260.1:0-6027 GCA_049280795.1 Candidatus Sulfotelmatobacter sp. | reverse complement strand
GGGTATTGGATTTTGCCGCATCCGGCGCAGGCCAGGTTGCAGCGGAACAGCGGCTCGAGCATGAGCACGAGCGGGTATTGCTTGCGCCCGGCAAGTTTCTGGCGCAGGACGTATGACGTCACAGTCCACATCTGTGAAAGGGGAACAGCCATTGCCTTATTTTATCAGCCTGGGGACATGTAGCCTAGTATCCCCAGGATTTCGTCGGGGTTCGAGCAGCCAACAGCTTTGCTTCGGCTTCGCCCAGTCAGAGCTCAGACGCGGTAGAAGAGGACGCGGCCTGACGGGTCCAATTGCTGCAGAAAATCGAAATCGGTGATATTTCGTGTTAGCAGCGTGCAGCCGTGGCGCCTTGCTGTTATATACAGCAGTGCATCGTTCAATACCCGCCGGCGCTCGTCTTTTTTGTAACTTTGCAAGCGTGCCAAAATTCCGGAGACGATCGCGGCCTCGCGCCAAATAATTACATCCGGTGTAATGGTTCGCGGGATCGGCCTTCGATCGATCAGATCTGCGATCTCTTCGACAATTTTGCGACTTTGAGGATGAGACGGATCTAGCATCCCAATGGAGGCAACCAGCTCCGCTTCGGTAACGGGTGAATGCCACGCTTGCACTGCGCGCAAGATAAGCAACCCGGTTTCAGGAAAGCGGCCTCGAAGAATATCAATATAAACTGTGGTGTCGAAGAGCAGTTTGGCAGGCTTGGTTCTAGTCGTTTCGATGAAGTCCAGCTCTGTGTCGGGGCGCCGTTGAAGCGGCCGATTGCGCTTCTCAGGCTTGAATCGCCGGAGGCTTGCCCAGAGCCCCAAGCGCTCAGAACTCAAGTTCAATCTCTGGATCTATCGAACCACGACGCGAAAGCAGCCATTCGACGTAATCATCTCCCACGGCGATGTTGGCTAGCGCGACCTCGATTAAGTCTGTATCGGACTTGATTCCCGTTCGTTTCTTGGCTTGAGAAACTAGCGCCTCCGGCATTCGACCGCGAACGATTTGGGTACGCCCACCGTTGAGCAAACCCTCACGTTCCGCCATTACCAGTAAATCTTGAAACTTGTGCGACTTGACCTTCGAACGACCTGACCGCGTCCGGTTCGATGAGCGAACAGCAAGCTTTGCCACAAAAGCCTCCGTAGCACAAATGTATAGAGATTGTAGCACATCAACCAAGCAGGAAAGAGTGTCATAATGCGCTTGATTTCACGAAGTTTATTTGCACAAAACAACGCTAACTGCCACGATTCCGGGCTTGCGACGCCTCGATGAAACGCGTTTGTTCGTGGTATAATCCTTATAGTCAGCAATCGATCCTAAGTTTAGGTATTTCAACAACTTGAAGTAAATCCCGCTTTGCATTTTAAAGCGTGAGCGGATCGACAGTGCAGCAAAATATCGGGACATTCTCCACGGAGATGAATGGCCACCAAAGAGATCAATACTCCCATCGTCGAAACCAAAACAAAAAACGGAATTGTGACACCGATCACCGCTGCGAATGGCGGAGGCAATGGCGACTATAACGCCGACTCCATCAAAGTCC
This sequence comes from Candidatus Sulfotelmatobacter sp., assembly GCA_049280795.1. Lineage (GTDB taxonomy): Bacteria > Acidobacteriota > Terriglobia > Terriglobales > Acidobacteriaceae > Sulfotelmatobacter. The sequence goes on along the minus strand of JBAPQU010000260.1, from coordinate 4,484 downwards.
TCGGCGGCATGGAGGCGGTGCGCAAACGTCCGGCCATGTACATTGGCTCGACCGGTGAACTTGGACTGCATCATCTCGTTTATGAAGTGGTCGACAATTCCGTCGACGAAGCGCTGGCCGGCTTCGCGACCAAGATTGAAGTTACGATCCACATCGACAACTCGATCACGGTCATCGATGACGGGCGCGGCATACCTGTGGACGACATGGTGATCGACGGAGAGAAAGTTTCCGCCGCGCAGGTGGTGATGACCACGCTGCATGCGGGAGGGAAATTCGATTCGTCCACCTACAAAGTTTCTGGCGGATTGCACGGGGTGGGCGTTTCCTGCGTGAACGCACTGAGCGAAGAGTTGGGCCTGGAAATCTGGCGCGATGGCGCGACCTGGGAGCAGACCTACTCGAAGGGCGACCCCACCAGCAAGATGAAGAAGGCCGGCGCAGCCAAGCGGCGCGGAACGAAAGTTCACTTTCTGCCTGATCGCAGCATCTTCACCGCGACGGAATACAACTATGACACGCTAGCACAGCGGTTGCGCGAACTGGCGTTCCTAAACAAGGGATTGGTGATCACGCTCACCGATGAGCGCTCGACTGACGCGAAAACAGGCGAGGCCAAGCACGCCGACTTCAAGTACAACGGCGGCATCGCGGAATTTATCAAGCATCTGAACCGCGGCAAACAAGTGCTGCACGACAAACCGATCTACATGGAAGCCGAGCGCGATGGCGTGGCCATGGAGATTGGGCTGCAATACAACGATGGCTATTCGGAGTCGGTGTTCAGCTTCGCCAACAACATCAATACCGTCGATGGAGGCACGCATCTTTCTGGCTTCCGCACGTCGCTCACGCGGACCATTAATTACGCCGGGCAGCAGATGGGCTTGTTCAAGGATGTAAAAGAAAATCTGACCGGCGACGATGTACGCGAAGGTCTGGTCGCCGTGATCAGCGTGAAGCTGTCGCAGCCGCAGTTTGAAGGACAGACCAAGGGCAAACTGAATTCCGATATCGCCGGAGTGGTGCAGGCGTTCATCAACGAGCGTCTGGGAGCGTTCTTTGAGCAGAATGCAACTGTAGCGCGGAAGATTATAAACAAAGCTGTGGATGCGGCACGGGCGCGCGAGGCGGCGCGCAAGGCGCGTGATTTGACGCGGCGCAAAGGCGCGTTGGATTCTGGCGGTCTGCCGGGCAAGCTGGCGGATTGTTCGGAGCGCGACCCGAACCGGTGCGAATTGTTTTTGGTTGAGGGCGAGTCGGCAGGCGGTACGGCGAAACAGGGGCGTGACCGACGCTTTCAGGCGATCCTGCCGCTGAAGGGAAAAATTCTCAACGTCGAAAAAGCCCGCTACGACAAGATGCTGGCGCACGAAGAAATTCGCGCCATGATTACGGCGCTGGGCACGGGCATTGCGAAAGATGATTTCGATCCGACGAAGGTTCGGTACGGAAAAATTATTCTGATGACCGACGCCGACGTGGACGGTTCGCACATCCGCACGCTGCTGCTGACGTTTTTCTTCCGTCACATGCAGGAGCTGATCAAGCGCAACAACGTCTACATCGCGCAGCCGCCGCTTTATTCCATCAAGAAGGGCAAGTCGATGCAGTACATCAAAGACGACGATGCCTTCGACAAAGTTATGCTGAAGCGCGCAGCTGACGGGCTGGTGGTTCGCTACGGCGAAGGTGCGGCCAAAATTGAGGGTGCGGCGCTCACGAAATTCATGAGCGTGCTCAAGGAGTATCTCAACTTCTTCGACAAGGTGAACAAGCGCCTGCGGGATGAGAGGATTACCGAACTGTTGCCCCGGCTCGATTTTTCGAAGCACGCGGATTTCGAGGGCGACAAGAACACGCCGTCGAAGAAAATTGAGAAGCTCGAAAAAGAACTGAAGAAGCTGCAGAAAGATCAGAAAGCTACGGCGGTGCTTGGCCGTCTGGATGGCGAGCACGGTTCGCGGCGCGCTCTGAAAGAAGTCGAGAGCCGTTTTGACGAAGAGCACAATTTGTGGGAAGTGCGCTACGTCGACTCGCAGAGCGCGGAGCACATTGTGAACTGGGAGCTGGCGTCAACTCCGGAATGCCGGCAGCTTACCGCGAAGTTCAAGCTGATCGAGCAATACATGGAGCCGCCTTACGTGGTCGAGTCCAAGCCTCAGGCGAAGAAGGGCGCTGCCGAGCCCGCAGCCGATGAAGAAGAGGAACAGACGGAGCAGGCGGCCGAGAAGGATTTTTTAAATGCTGGCGAGAATGCGTTTGATAACGCTTCTCTGCGCGAGCTTTTCGATTACGTGCTGGAACAGGGTAAGAAAGGCTTCATCATCCAGCGGTACAAAGGTCTGGGTGAGATGACGGCTCCGCAGTTGTGGGAGACGACCATGGACCCGGAGCGGCGGACTTTGCTCTCGGTGAAGCTGGAAGACATTGCGGAGTGCGAAACCATCTTCACCACGCTGATGGGCGAGGACGTGGAAGCCCGGCGTAAATTTATCGAAGAGAATGCGCTGGATGTGAAGAATTTGGATATTTAGCGGAATGCCGGGGCTGAAGCCCTCGTTGGTTCTAGATCCTTTTACGCGGCGCTGAAGCGCCGCTCTTCCACGGTATTGCCAGCAGCCCGCAGTTTCGCCGAAGTCCAATTAGAAGCGCGGGCCGTTTTACGCTAGCAAACTCCGCTGACTGATTGCCCGCACACCATCCCGCTGACCGTACAGGCAAGCGACGAATTTATCGTATAGGTCGCGTTGAGTTGACAGCTTCCAGAAGGAGTCGGGCCGTAGGAGATGCCGCCGGTTTCCGTAAAGACAACCGGAAATGCGGGATTCAAGTTGGCGTCGAAGTTTATTTTTCCGCTGAGTCCGATACTCGGATCGCCGTTGACGATCAGGTTGGATACGGAGCAGTTGGTCGGCGTAACTGTGAACTGACCGTTCACAGAGCCGCTTTCGTTATTACTCAGAGTGCCGCTGACATCGCCGGTAACGGAGATCGTTCCGCCTGAAGGTCCACCACATGGGTCGCCCATCAACGAGATCGGCCAGTTGCAGGTAACCCCGGTCGAGGTTGAGGTGCAGCCGCTCGACGTATCCGGGTGAAGGTCGCTCACCACCGTCGCAAGGCTTTTGTGGATTGTCGGGGGCGCGGTAGAGGGCACTACAGTTGTCAGAGATTGAGTGAGGGCTTGCACGACCTGATCCGTCACGGCCTGGGCCTGGGCGGACGTCATGTTGTTGTTTGACATGGCGGGGTTGGAACCGCTTCCACATCCATCCAACAGAATTGACAGCGTTGCGGCCACAACGGTCAAACACAACCACAGATTGCTCTTTGTTCGCAGCATGGGAACCTCCTTACTCTGGCGGACAACTTACCTTGGGGCCCCTTACATCGGCTTCGAAAACGATACTATTTTACGCCTGCCTTGCGGTTCGCGACAGGGTGAAAGAATTTGCCACTGAGATTCGTGTTCGTTTCCGGTCACCAGTGAGGCTTAGCTACGTCTTGGCGATAGAGCGTGATCCCCTGAAGATGGAGCTCGCGAGCGCCAGCAATGTGATGAGCGAAATATTGCCGAGAGAGATGGCGCAATAGATGCACCAGACTCCGAGTACATGCGCTTCGATACGGGCCAGGTATAGCGAGAAGGCTAATCCGGCTACGGCTGCCGCTAGCAGGAGACGATATGATCGACGCCAGGCTAGCGCGGCCATAAGGAGGTATCCGGCGATGCCTAGGTCCGCTACTGGAATGCCTGTGCCTTTCACCATTGCGTAGGGGCTGTGATTGACGATGCCGCAATCCCAACGCTCGTTGATGCTGCAGGGCGAGTCGCCTTCGGTGCGGTAATGCTCGCGGAGGGCGAGAGCGGAAACTACGATTCCCAGGGCGGCTAGTATGACTAGAACATACTTCATTAGGTGATCCTCTTACTTTCTTTCATTGTAGTTATCGAGGACGTATTTGCGTCGGCCATAGATCAAGAGACGCAGGAGAATTTCAGGCGTCCCGATGGGACGCTTCTCGATTTACGACTTTCACCCGGCGCTGAACGCGCCGGGCTATCGTCAAGCGCCGTTCCTGGGCGCCAATCCTCCAGCAGCGGCGATGTCCTGCAGCAGGTCGGAGGCCTGCCAGTCTGCGCCGTGATACCACTTGAAGATCTTGCCATCTGGAGAGATCACTGCGGTGCTAAGCGAATGGGTGATCTGCCCGCCTTCTTCTTGGTAGGTCAGCGCGAAGTAATCGGCAAAGTCAGGCAACTCTTCCGCTGGAATCGCGGAAAATTCCCAACGCTTGAAGAGCGCCGAATCTTTACTTCCAGCGCAGGAGAATCCGTATGCACGAAGGACTTTCGGTGTGTCGTGTTCCGGGTCGAAGCTGATGCTGAGCAGGTGAGTCTTGCCGTAGCGGGCGGGATTGGCGCGGAGTTCGTGGTCGATGGTGGCGAATTCGTGGCTGACGCGCGGGCAGAAATCGGG
>JBAPQU010000259.1:0-10949 GCA_049280795.1 Candidatus Sulfotelmatobacter sp. | reverse complement strand
AGTGCCGTCGGAGTGATGGTCAGGTTCGCGTTTTCTGAAACCTGCGCATGTATCCTAGGTTGCGACCCCATATTCGCCACTGCGGTCAGCAAGGTGATTTCCTTGGGCTCCAGAATTCCTTTCAATGCGGACACGGCATTCTGGTTGGGATTCAATATGTCGCTTAACGACATCGGCGGTGTGATATCAAAATAGTTATCGACTGCTCCCGAAACTTGGGCTTTCGTGCCGCTGATCGCGGAGACCTGCACCACGCCTTTGTTCGCTAGTCCCTTGATCTTCTCCTTCCCGCACTCATCCTTCCCGTCCGCGCATGTTGAACCCATTGTGCGTCCCACAAAATTGTCCACGTCCTGATTGAATGCATTCACAATCGGGCTCAGCAGGCTATCTACTTCGTGGGCTGTCCGCTGTAGGTCATAAGGCACAAAATCGTTGAAATAAACATAAATCTGCTTGTACTGAAAAAAGAAATCAAGGAGCGCCGCCCGCATCGCCCGCAAATTACGCGGCTGGACAAGGGTCTCCAGCTGGTTTCGGAAACCGGGAAAACACAACGGTTCCTCCTCGTCGGGACCGATGAAAGCCCCCTTATAGTCGGGACCGACGAAAGGCCCCTTTCCCTTACACCGATGGTCCTCCATCGCCTTTAATGCCGCCTGTGCAGCTTCCATTGCCATGGTCTGGCCGGCAGCATTTTGATCATCACTCGCGGCAATGAGAAAGAGGAACATACGACTAAGCGACGCGTCCATCACCCGATTCCCCGCCGCCCAGGAGACTGGCGCTTCCAGCGCTCCGTAATAACCCAGGCAATAATGGTTCTCACCCACGCAGTTCTGGTAGCGTCCCGACAGATACCCAGCAAAGGTAGGGTCGAAGAACGCGTCGCGCCCATCCGCAGACACTCTATCTAGAACTGCCCCGAATCCATCCTGCAATGCAAGAGTCATCCTGTCGTTGGCCGTAAGAACAGATTGCCGCACTTCTTCAAAATATTTCTGTACCTTATTTAGCGCTTTTCCCTGTTTTTCAATCGAGTTATTGTCGCGGTTCTTGTTCTTTATCTCCGAGCTGATCTCATACGACCACACCTGCAACGACAACTGCGGACGTGGCAAATCGATCATCGCAATCGCCCGATGAATGTCGTTGTAGGGGTCGTGCCCATCGGCAGTAGTGGGCGGCAGAATCAGCAACTGGTCATCGGCGTCGCCCAGGGGTTCCACCAGGTCCACATCTTTGCTTCCGGAAGCCTTGTTGATAGCCGCAGCGATTGCAGTAGCATGACGAAAATGGTAGAGCCGCTGCACCCGGTCCATCGGGAATGGCTGCCCGATCGGCCAGCCCTTTGGAGTCGCAGTCGAGCCGGTGCTCGGCGACGAACTCTGCCCACCGCCACTACTGTTTCCACTCCCGCTTCCGCCCGAACTCCCAGTTCCCGCGTCACTCGAACTTCCAGACCCAGAACCCGACCCGGATGCACTCTTTCCGGCAGCCACACCGCCCGATCCCGAAGCTGGCGGAGGCGTGATGGTAGTGGTCGTCTCTGTAGTTGTGGTCGGAGCCGGCGCCTTCGTTGTGCTCGGCGATGCGCCGGACGCTGCGCTCGACGTGACCGAAGTCTTGGTCGTGGAAGTAGTCGTGATCGGAGCTGGTGTCGCCGCTGCCTTCGCGCCCGCCGCTTGCTTATCGGCCGCCGCCTCCGCCGCCTTATCCGCCTGGTCTCGCCGGTAGAGTACGTCTTGCTCAATAGCCCCCGCTACCAGATACGTTCCGTCGCTGAGCTCAACCTCCTCCGGCAAAATGATGACAGCATGGTTTCTCATACTCGCCACTACTTTCCGCTTGGGAAGAAAAACACCTCCGAACTGGAGCACCACATCCCTGGGGTCCAGAATGGAAAGCACTATTGTGTGCCCGGCCAGCCAGCGCTCCGATTCCCACTCAAGCTTGCAGAAAGAGCTCGTGGAAGCGAGCCTGCAACCTTCCGTCGGCGGAGCACACAAGTGCGGACACGCCTGCACCGCCCTTCGCAGCGCGTCCGCGTTCGAGTCCCCTTCCGCCTCCAGTGCTACGAGAAGCTGCAAATCCTGCTTCAACTCCGCCGCATGCTTCGTCAACACGCTCGTCGCCGCAGGCTGCCCTACCACAATCGCCGAAGGTACCGCAATCAGATACTGGTCCAGGGCGTCGCCCTTTACCTGCTTTAGATCCAGATCCGAAGCAGGGTGCGGAAAGTCCTTCGCCAAGGTCGAGGCGTGCAGCCTCGGATTCGTGACCGCAATGATGAAATTCGAATCCAGGGTTACGCCCTTGAAGTTGTCCTGATCGAGCATCGCCAGCACATGATCAAACTCGCCGCGTGCCGGTACCTTTGCGCCGCGTGCCGCCTGCGTTCCCTTAGCGCCTTTTTTCGCAGACTTCTTCGCTAAACTGGAGTCGGCATTTGTCCGCAACGCAAGGCAGAGATGCTTGGGGGCGCTGCCGGAATCGGCCTTCGAACCAGCCCCCGCGCCAGCCGGGTCGCTCCCGCTGCTGCTCGAATCTGCAGCGCTGCTGGTCACAATGTAGCTGTCGCTGAAGACACTGCTCAAAGTCGAAGCCAGCGAGTCCGCTTCACTCCCCGTCAGCACGCCGAGCGGGATCTCTTCGTCGCAAGGAGCGGCCTTCGCGTTGGTTTGAGGCTTAGGTTTCGGCGTCACAGCAGCAACTGGCTTTTTATCCGCTGCCGCAGTTGCCGCCGCAGGTTGAGTTTGAGCTGAGGAGAAGGTGGAAACGGTGCAGGCAACGCTCGCAAGGGTGGCCAGAGCGAGCGCAAAACAAAACGTACGCATACAATCCCTCTTTAATGCCGAATAGATTCCGCACGCCCGGGGAAATTGGAACGAGATGTTAGCGAACGTTCCATCCCCTGTCAATAGCGCCGATCGGCAACCTCCCGCTATATAATCTGACACTTGGGAATCCACTTCGCACTCTCCTGGGCGAGTTGCCTTAACTCTCCGCACCCTGAGTTCACGCAAAAACAAATCGGGCCGCCCGCAGGCGGCCCGTAAGAAGTTGAAGCCCGATAGCTGAAGCCCGAAGCCCTAGTCCCCCGCCACCGGCTCGCCCACTTCCGGCTTCGGAGCCGGAGCGATTCCGCCATTTGGCTTGCTCAGCGCACCCAGCGGAATGAATCCGTTTTCGGCGACCGCAGGTTTTTCCTTCAACACGACTTCGCGGTACATAGCAGCCATGCGCGCATTGTAAGCCTCGTCATTCTTCTGCGGCCCACGATGTCCCGCAATCGGAGTTTCCGAATGGTCAACTGCCAAAGCCGCCTTCGCATCCCGCGCCCGCTTCTTCTCTTCGCGCGCGTTCTTCGCGATGCCCAGATTGTCCAAATCGTGCTGCAACTCATTAGTAACCAGATCATCGCGCAGCAGCAATCCGTGAGTCTCGTCTTCCATCTTCACTTTCTTGCCGCCCGCAAAAATCTCGTGACGCCCATGCTCTTCATACCACTTGGTCAGCGTGGCCGTCATGTGCATCTTCTCGATGATGTTCCGCCAGCCCACGCCCGTGTTGTAAGCGCAGAACGAAATCTCGCCTTCCTGAGTCGCGTAAGGAATAATGCACTGCTCCGTCCGTCGGAAATCATAATTGAACAGATCCTGGAACCACATCCCCGCGATAAACAGGAAATTCCACCGATCGGTCGTACGCCGCTTCATCACATCCTCGACCGTCCGGTCCGGACCAACCTTGCCGTAATCTTTCCCGGTAATGTGATAGTTTTTGTCGAACTTCTTCAAAAGATCCATCAGCTTAAAATGCGTCGGCGATTGGAACGGATCGTAATTCTTCATCAAACACAACGCCATTCCAAACCCAGTAAGAAATTTCCCGCGCGCCGCATCATTCACCTTGGCAATATCCTTCGCCAACTGATCCCCATGCAGAAACGCTGTAACCGGTACCGCTTCCTTAGTTTCCTTATCAATCATCACCGCCATCCCAGTCCCGCAATTAGGGTGACAACCACAGGATAGTTGGCCCCAGTCGTTTTTTACGTCGTTGGCGTGCATTAAATCTGCCCAGTCGGAGAAGGTACCCATGAAACTTATTGGGAACCAGTCGCGGCTTGGTTCACCTAGGCCGGTTTGATTTTTTACGTCGTGGGCTAGGTGAGAGAGTGTGTAGCGTTGCGCGTTGCGGCGATCGTCGGTTACGGCTTCGTCGCGGCCGGTGAAGCTTACTGGTTGGAAGCTCAGGAAGCTGATTGTTTTTGGATTGTCTAATGCGAACTTGATGATGCGTCCTACTTGTTCGTTGTTGATACCGTTAACTATGGTTACTACGGGAACAATTTCTACTCCGGCGTTGTGCAGGTTCTCGATGGCTTTCAACTTTACGTCGAACAAGTTTCCTACCATGCGGTGAGCGTTGGCGGCGTTGCCGATGCCATCGAATTGCAAATAGGCGTAGCGCATGCCAGCTTCTACGGCTTGCTGGCAGAACTCAAAACTTTTTGCGAATTCGATTCCGTTGGTCGCGGCTTGCACGGAGTTGTATCCGACTTTGCGCGCGTAGCGAACGGCGTCGAGGAAGTACGGGCTCAACGTGGGCTCACCACCGGAGAACTGTACGCTCATCTGACGACGCGGCTTGATGGTGATCGCGTTGTCGAGCATGGTCTTGATTTCTTCCCACTGCAGTTCGTGGACGAAACCGACCTGGTTTGCGTCCATGAAGCAGGGATCGCACATCATGTTGCAGCGGTTGGTGAGATCGATCGTCAGCACCGAGCCCCGGCCATACTTCACAGTCGATGAGCCGTGATGATGGAGCTTCTCGTCGTTATGCGCGAGAATGTCGCGGCCGGGAAATACGTCTTCTAGATGCTTCGAGAAATCGGTGTCGATGGACATCACGTCTTCGAAGTGGCCGTGCTTGGGGCAGTCTTTCACCATCAAAATCTTGCCGTCGCGTTCGACGATGGTGGCTTTGATCTCGCCGACTTTTTCATTCATCAGAACTTCGTGCGGAAGTTTGCCGTCGAGAATCTGCTGGCGAATTTCCGGGACACACTTCGGGCACAGAGAATCCGTGGAGCGGGGCCAGCCGAGAGGCGGCTTCGATTTTTCGTAAGACTTGAGCAGAGGCTTGTCGGACCACTTCGGGGTGGGCGAAGCATTGGGCTTGACGCGGTTGACGCGGTCAAAGACCATCCATGTTGCCTTGGCAGCGGCGACGGCGGCGGCTTCTACGTACTTGATCGGCTTGTGCATGTTGGCTTCTGGCTCCTAAATTCGGGCTTCAGGCTTCGGCTTTCGGGCGTCAGCCTTTCGTCGTTCTTTCATCAGGTTTTGGGATTTCATCTTCAGGAAACACTTTGGCGGAATATGCCTTGGCTTCACCTGAGAATCCTAACCCACAAAACCGATTACCTGTGGCTCTCCCGGGGAGTTGAACCTAGTTCGTACAATCTGGTTCGTACACTTTTCCCTGGGTATTGATATGTAGTGATGTTATTGGAGGGTAAGGAGATGCGCATCTTTATCTCAACGAATGGGAGAAAAATGGGGTTTAGCGGTGGTTTGGGGGATTGGGTGGGGGTAAGTTGTTGAAAGGAAACGGGAGGCACACGTCTGCGCGGGTTGTGGGTGGGTGTAAGATGACCTTGCAGGGTTGAGTCGTGGAGGCCACATGAACTTTAAGATCGAATTTGAGTGTGAGGACGACGGGCGGTGGATTGCCGAGATTTCCGAACTGCCGGGCGTCATGGCCTACGGAGCGACCCAGGCTGAAGCTGAAGCAGCCGTCGAGGCGCTTGCCTTGCGCGTGATTGCGGACCGGATTGAAGCGGAGAAAGTCGGACAGAAGACAATCAGTTTTGCTACGGCGTGAGCAAGTGGCCAAGTTCGAAAGCAAGCCGCGTGTATCGGGCCCTGTTGCGCATCGGTTGGTCTGCTAAGGCGCACAAAGGTTCTTCCCACATCACATTGCAGAGAGCCGGTCACGCGGATTTTGTGTGGGCGTTTCACGACCGCGTGGAGATCGGTCCGAAGATGCTGGCGCGGATCGCGAAGCATACTGGGTTGAGGGTGGAAGATTTGTAGATCAATAGCAGTGGTAGTCTCCCCCACTTCTCGCAAAGAACGCGAGAAATGGGGCACCCGGCGTGGGTTGCGGGCGGGTGTAAGATGAGCCGATAGCGAGGTGTTCCATGGCGCAGATGACGCCGCAGGTTTCGGAGTTGCTGGAGAAAGCACTCACACTTTCTGCGCAGGAACGCGGTCTGTTGATTGATCGTCTGGTTGAGACCTTGGATAACGAGCCGGCTGAAGAGGGCGTTGAAGCGGCTTGGGAGGAAGAGATCAAGAGGCGCGTGGATGACATCCGTTCAGGACGAGTGAAGATGATTCCGGGCGAGCAGGTGCTTGGCCGATTGAAGGCTCGGCTGCGGAATGCGCGGGGCTAAGGAATATCGGCTTCATCCCCTGGCGTGGCAGGAGGTGGAAGAGGCCGACAGCTGGTACTTATCGCACAGCTACCACGTTAGCGTGGAATTTCTCAGCGTTCTGTACGCGGCGGTGGAAGACATCTCGCTGGCTCCGCAACGGTGGCCGGAATACCTTTACGGTACGCGACGGTTGGTTATACGGCGGTTCCCTTTCTCGATCGTTTACCTTCATGATCCGAATTCGTCTCTATCGTGGCGGTTGCGCACGGTAAAAGCGGAAGCCGGGATATTGGAAGGATCGGCTGTGAGTACGGTAGTAGTAACCTTGCCCACTTCTCGCAAAGGACGCGAGAAATGGGGCACCCAGATGTGGACTATCTGCTATCAGAATTCTGGTTTTCCTTTAGGAAAGAATTGGTCCGCGGGACTAGAATCTTTGTATGTCTCCCGAAGTTGACGAACTCCTGAAAAAGGCGATGGCGCTCCCGCCAGACGAACGCGGCGCCCTGGCTGCTTCCCTCATCGATAGTCTAGAAGAAGCATCAGAACCCGATTTGGACGTCGAGGCGGCATGGCAGCTGGAGGTCGTTCGCCGCATGGAAGAAATCGAGTCAGGCAAGGTGAAACCCATTCCATGGCTGGAAGTGAAACGCAGGGCACGCGAAATGTTCCAACCGAAGTAGCCCGCCATGTCGCAAGAACCGCTCTTGCTTCACCCCGAGGCGGAACAAGAATACCGCGACGCGTACTCCTGGTATCGGGAGCGAAGCGGCCCGGCCGCCGAAAAGTTCGAAAACGCGGTTGAGCGCGCCTTACACCAGATCGAACAATCGCCTGACCGTTGGCCTTTATCTCATTCGCACTTTCGCAAATACACGCTATATGAGTTTCCCTACAGCATCTATTATCGATGGGATGCGGCGCGGACGTTTGTGCTGGCGCTTGCACATGGGCGTCGAAGACCAGGATATTGGAAGGGACGGGTGTAATGGCCTTCCCCACTTCTTGCGAGGGACGCGAGAAATGGGGCACCCCGGGTGAGGAGTAGAGTCTCTTCTTTCGCTGGGTGTTCGTTATAAAATTACTCCACCTTTTTCCAGGGAAACTCGGTTATCAATTTCTGAATAGCATCGGAGTTTCTGTTTACGTGGGGGCCAAGCCTGAGAACGCAGTTGGGTTAGTCGGTTATTCCGGTCGAATCCCAGCACGCCGCCGTTATAATAAAAAATCACATCTCTGAAATCATCATCGAAATAATATGCGTCATCCAGTTCCATTGAGCCGCTTAGGAACTCGCTCTTCAGGACGAGTGCGACGTTCGGTTTAACACTAATCCCGGAGGTGCTCCCGGGCGGCGCGCCTCGCATGTCGACTTGCATACCTAGAAGCATGGCAAAGGGAGTCGTATTAACTTTACGCTGCTCGAACAGCTGTTGATCAACTTCCCGTATCGTCCCCTTTTCTAGGATCGCGATCTGATCTCGCCCACCTATGGGTGACCATTTTCGGAAGGCGCCGACATAATGTTGATTGACTATTGCAGAATGGCGCGCAAGGGATTTCGCCAAGGCCTTCATAGCGGCGGTGCTAAGAGAGCTACCCAGATTAGCTGCCTTCGAGGCCGCATACTCTCCAATTTCCGGCTCGTCGGCTAGTTGCGCAGGATACTTCAAAATATTCTCCACAGAAGCGTCACCAATTCCCGCTGTCTCGTGTTCCAATGCTTGTCCTACTGTTGTTTCTTTGACTTGTTGGAGCAAAGGCGAGAATATGCCGCTTGGAGAGAGGCTGGCGCTGAATACAATTTTGCCGAGCTTTGCAGTTCCGTCCAGGTCGAAGCCAGCAAGAATTAATTCGAACTCATAGTCCCCAACCTGCGCTTGGCTGGGGGTTTGTAAATTGCCAATGCCTGCCAACTGAAAGCTAAACATAAACTTCAAAGTTGTAAGCTTCTCGCGAAAACTGTGCGCTCCTCCTTTGCTTCTTAGCTCATCCGCGTAGCTGTCCAAAACGCCAGCTGCGCTGTTGGTAAAGCCCGGAAAACCTGGAAGGTATGTAGCACCAAAACCCGCGATAGTGCAGACTGTCCTGTCGTCTAAACGAAACAGCTTCTGTCCGGGCGAAGAACTGGTAAATGGTTCACCAGTGGGAGACTTCCACGTCTGATTGCTGTCAGTCAGAACTACTATTCCATTTGCATTTGCAAGAACAATGTTGACAGTGCCTGTGAGGACAGGATTGGGAACTTCCCCTGCGAATGCGACATGGAGCAAACACCAGAGAACCAGAACTATGCGCAGCATAAATCGTTTGCCATCACGGTTAGATCGAGCACCGTAGTAGGTAGATCGTAGCAGTCCTCTCAGGCGTGATCAATAAATTGTGCATCCCGGGCCGTCTCAGGGGCTGAGGCCGGTTCCCTCTTTTCTGGTTCTGATCGGCACGAATGAAACTCGCGCCCTTCCCGATCTTTTCGCGGGTGAGTTCGTTGAGCGCTCAAGCAAAGTCAACAGCAGGTTTCCTTCGGCTTCGCTCAGGACAGGCTCTCACCGGGCCTTTGGCCCTGTTCGGAATGACAACGGGTTTGTTTAGGGTGGCTTTACGCGGCGCTTAAGCACCGCTCTTCCACGGTGCTGCTAGCGGCGGTGGTGATTCCATTCGTTCAGGTCAAAATCAAAAATCAAGACTAAAGATCAAAAACAAAGTCAAAGGCAGCGGACAAGAGTGTCCGCTCCACACGAGCCTTGCCTTGCCCGGCGGACAGTCGAGGGCGGCTGTCCCCACATGTACCTCGGGGGCTAAAGCCCGGTTCCCTTCCTTTTGCCTGCGCGGCGCGGCTGCAGCCGCGCCCTTTCAAAGCGTGGGTTCGCGGTCGCGGATTTCGGGGTGCGCTTCTTCTGGATAGTCTTGTTCGGGATAATCTTCGTCTGGGTAATCGGGATCGATGCAGGCGTGGATGGTTATTGTGGGATTTGGGAGTGGGGGATCCAGGAGGTTCCAGGCTTCGCGGTATTTTTCCAGGCGCATTTGTTTGGCTTGGCGGTGGGGGTAGAAGCGGAGCATGGGTTGGGGCGTGCAGACTTCTACGGGGATGATGTACCAGATGTTGAGCGGGACGACGTGGGCGGCGATGAAGTCGATGTCGCGTTTGGTGTAGGGGATGTGGCGGTGTGAGAATTCGTAAGTGGCGCGGGTTTCGTAGGCGTCGGCGCGGAGGCAGTCGGTGCATTTGATTTGGATGCGGAAGAGATGGACTTGAGGCTGGGGGCGGTTGTCGAGGATGAAGTCGTAGCGCTCGCTGTCTCCCCAGGGCTTGGAGATGGCGAAGCGGCGCTGGCTGGCCTGGTAGAGGAAGGCGGCTTCGGAGCGCTCTCCGGTGCGCTTGGTGTTGGGGCGGTTGGGATTGTCGGGACGGCTGGGCGGCTGGGGCTTGGACATCGGAACTCCTGGGTAGAACGTTGTAGAGCGAAAAGGCGGAGATCAAAATCCCCGCCCCTTCGACTGGGCTCAGGGCAGGCTCTGTCCCTGCAAAGAACGCAGGGACGAGGACGGGGCACCCGCTCGGCTCCGCTTGATTTTGTGAAATTTTATGGTATTTCCTATAGCTATTATAGCAGTGTGGTCAAGTGGCTATTAGGAATGGGGGATGCAACAAATGTTTAGAGGGACAGGCCTGTGGAATCCCACGTCTCGCAAAAGACGCGAGACATGGGGCACCCTCGGTCGGTAATCCTCAAGCTGGTCGTAAATACAATCGAATTCGGGCTAGGCTATCATCTAACTGGTTGACTTCTGGGCTGGTGAAACCTAGTCTGGAAGTGGTTCTTTAGAGTTGGCCAAACCCACCAGTGGGGGCGTCACGGCTTCGACGGAGATGCTTGCGGCCAAGAGGCATGCCGGGGTGCACACACCCGTAATCGTGAGCAAAATGATAATTGCCAATCAACAAATGGCATACGCAGCCTAATTAATTAGGCAGCCGTTTTCCACCGCTTTGCCCTTGGGCGGTGAGCGAACGTCACACAGAGGGCTGCTCTTCTCCGCTACGTCTGGGCGGAGAGGTTAAGATCTCAGGCTAGCGGCTAGCGTTTCTTGTCCGTTCTGAGCGTGGGTCGCGAACGTCCTGGGGTAATGCCCAGGGCATGAACTGGAATAAGCATGTAGTCTCTTGACCAGTAACATTTTCGGACGCGGGTTCGACTCCCGCCGCCTCCACCAATATAAACTACTGATAATACAGTAGTTATAAAACAGTAGAAACAATCGTACAATAAACGTACAATGGATTCGGCAAAGGTGCTGATTCCATGCTCTCGGTTTACTCCCGCCACTATCCTCCCTGCCCTTCCGACGACATCAACTACAAGCGTTGTCGTTGCCCGAAGTGGATCAACGGCATTCTCGGATCGGATGGCCCCTTCATCCGACGTAGCGCCAAGACCCGTAGTTGGGAAAAAGCCGAAGACTTCAAACGCAAACTGGAAGAGGAGTATGAGGC
>JBAPQU010000258.1:0-3819 GCA_049280795.1 Candidatus Sulfotelmatobacter sp. | reverse complement strand
CAACTGAACGTCGCCATTGCGGCTGTCGATCTGCACATTGCCCAGCGATCGCATCGACACTTCGATGCCGCCATTGTCGTTCTGCAGGCGCACATCGCCGGATACATCTGTCAGGCGAATTTGTTTGGAGCGCGTGGTCAGGTGGACGGGGCCGGTGACCTGATCGGCGTGCAGGTCGTCGGAATCGAGATCGAGGTCGCCATCGATGCGCGAGAACTCCATGTCGGTGCGGGAAGACTTGAAGCTCACGCTTTTGGTGATGCTGGAGAGCTTAACGCTCTCCTGAAATTCGCCTTCGATCACGGCCCCGCCTTTCACGTCAGTCACTGAGACTTCATTGAGCCGGCCACCAATGTGAACGTCGCCCGTGATTTGCTCCACCTTGGCGGAACTTTTATCGAGCGTCAACTTGACGTTGCCGACGACGTCTTCCACGGAAACATCGCCGTGCTGGTTGGAGACTTCTACTTCCCCGTTGCGGCCGGTGACGGCCACATCGCCCCGGCGCGAAGTGATTTGCAGCGCCATCTTCCGGGGAATCGCAATGTCGAGATCGCTCTGCACGGCGTGGTCGCCGGCAGCCTGGGTTTTGGCATCGAGGGTCAACTGCTCGCCAGTTGCGGTGATCGTTGGATTGGTCTGGGCGTTGTATTTGTCGGCGTCGTTCTGGTTCTCCGCGCCGACGCGTTTGCGGACGGTGACGGTGATTTTATTATCGTCGGCGACGGTGACTCGTACAGCGCCATGATCGTTGTTCACGCGCAGGCTGGTCGCGGCCGCGGGTATGTCCTGCTCAAGGTTAGCGTTGAAGTTGTAGCTCTCGCCGAAGAGGTTATTAAGGTCTTCATCATCGATGTTGAAGTTATCGCGCATGCCCGACCAATTGACGCGCTGGGCCTGGGTGGCGATGAGACCGCAGACGACGATGCAGATGACCAGAAAAATTCCTCCGGCGCCGATGCCGCGAGCGGGCAGGCCGTCGCGCTGCGCTTGCTGGTGCTCGATCAGCTTCATCACGCCCCAGAGGATGAGCAGCAGCGGCCAGTAGTGAGCGAACAAGGTTCCAATGCGCATCCACGACAACATGTGCAGGTTGCCGAGCAGGAAGACGATGCCCAGGACGATCAACACGATCGGTCCCGCGAACGAGCGGCGGCGAGGGCGCAGCGGTGGTTGAACCGGTGGTAGAGCGGGATAAGACACGGGGCTAGACATTGCGCACCTCTCCGGAAGAGGAAGCTCCTTGATTTGAAGAGGGTGGATCGGAAGCCGGCGGCGGCACTGGCGGAGCGACGGGCGGCGCGGATGGAAGCGAACCAACGTGTCCAGCCGACGAAGCATTACTCTGCACTAGCTTGACCACGCCAATTACGAGCAGGATCGCAGGCCAGGTGCGGTCAAAGTCCACAACGTCGAGGCTCTGCAACAGAAAGAGAGTGCCGACCGTGATCAGTATGGCTGGCCCCATCAACTTGCGCATGCGGCAGCGATCGCAGGGGCAGCCGAAGCGATGCGATCCGATCAGTCCCCATTGTCTGGCGAATATCCATCCCCCGAAGAAAATCAGAATGAGCGGCCAGAAGCGGTCGAGGCCGAACTCGAAGATGTTCATGGTGTGCAGCAGGAAGAGCACGCCGAGTCCAATCAAAATGACCGCAACGGCGGGAATATTCCTGGACTCAGTTCGGTCTCCCATGCTGAAGGCTTGCGCCAGGCCGAATGGATCTGGTGCGGGCTGGCCAGCTTGAAGAGCGTGGGCGGTGCGAACGGCATCGATGATCTGGTAGACGTAAAAGAATGCGATAGCGATGCCGAACAAAGCATCCCAATTGCCGGCGTGGCCCGAGGCGAAGATGAGCAGCCCAAAGATCAGCAGGTGCGCCAATCCTTTGGCGTATTGCGAGCAGTAGACGGCGCCCACGCCGAAGGGAAAGAATCCAGCGAGAATGCCCGCGACTGCGGGATTTGGGCCGGAGTTGGATAAAGGCCGCGCTGGCGCTCCTACCGCCGGGTACACGGATTGAGGAGGTACAAATCCGGCTGCCGGAGCAGTGCCCTCCAAACGCGCGGCAAGACAAGGCTCGCAGTAAATCACGCCGCGAACGTCTCGGGTGCATGTGCCGCAGAGCGGCTTGCCGCAGGTGCGGCAGAAAGCCACCGCGGCGGTATCGTTGTGTGTGGCGCAGTTCATACGAACCTCCTGTACGTGGTCACCGACACTACAGACGGATCGTCTACAGACGGCTCGTTTACAGATGGACCCAGTGGAGCGCTGGCCAGAATAATACCGCTATCGGTCTGGCTATAGTTGCGCTCCTGCTTCTGCTCGGGCTGTTGTGTTGTGTCGTCCTTGGGGTCTTTCTTTACCGGTGCGGAGTCGGAACCGTGTCCGGACGAGCCCGGTTCGGCGGGGGTAACGTTGCGCCTGAGTTCGCGGACGCGCGATTCCACCTCGTAGACGAACCGGATGTTCTCGTAATACCGCACCACGCGGGCTTGCGTGTTGTAATACGTGTGCCGTATGGCCGCCGGGCGCAGGCTCACCGAGCGCAGGTCGGCGGGCTTGACGCCGAGTACGCTCAATGCCACCGACAGCGAGAAGAACGCCATGCCGAACGACATGGCGAACCGCGGCTGCCGGACTGTTCCCCAAATCGGCTGTATTGCCGCTGAGGCCCAGGCTTGCGCACGCTCGATCCAGCCGATACGTGGCTGAGGCGCGGACACGTTCACCCGCAGGCGTTGGGTGTCAACGCCCGTCGTGGATGCCAGAATATTCGTGACTAGGCCGGCTGGAGGCTCCACCTCCGTGAGATCCTTCAGCCAGTTGCGGCCCGCCTCAACTTCGGCGAACAGCGGCCCGCACGTGGAACAAGTCCGCGCATGCGCCTGGAACTGGCCGAGTCGAACGCCGGTCAGGATGCCGTCGAGGGCATCGCTGAGCAGGCCGTCAAACTCGGCGCACTGCATTCCGTTACTGGTATGGTCGCTTCCCATGTGATCGGGTTTGGTGTGATCTGGCATCACATCACCTGCCTATAGGTACGTTGTAATAGCCGGGCTAGTTCCGCGCGGCCACGATTTATTCGACTTTTCACAGTCCCCTCCGGTACCTTCAAAACGGTTGCGATTTCGCGATAGTCAAAATCCTGTAAGTCCCTTAAAATGACAGCCTCACGAAGCTCCGGTGAGAGCTTCGCAAGAGCGGCATGAACGGTTTCTCCGACCTCCCGGCTGCGAACACGGGCGTCCGGAGGCGCGGATTGGTCCTGAATTTGCTCACTGAGGGGCTGGGCGTCTTCATGCGAAGAGGCTGCAGCGTCGAGGGAGTCGGTGATTCGATCCTGCTTGGTTTTGCGGAAGTGATCCACCAGCAGGTTGCGGGTGATCGTCGTGACCCAGGTGACGAATGCACCCTTCGAGCTGTCATAGCTCGCAACCGTGCGGTACATCTTGATGAAGACTTCCTGAGTGAGGTCTTCGGCGTTGTCCGCAGAACCAGCGAAGCGATAGCAAATGTTATAGATGCGCCGGTTGTAGGTCTGGACGATTTCTTCCCAGGCAGCGGCGTCGCCGGCAACGCAGCGGCGGACCAGCATCGCAACTACCTGGACATCTTCCAACCCAAAGCTCCCGGGAAATCGGCTGTTAGTTATCAGCTCTTGGCTTTCAGTAAAACCTATATCCCATCTTTGTCATTCCGAATCGCGCCGAAGGCGCGGTGAGGAACCTGCCGTCACTCGTCTAACGCGCAGGACAATCCCTCACAAGACAGTACGCGGATGTAGCGAAGTAAGTTCGAGCGGCTTGCGTGCACCC
>JBAPQU010000257.1:0-2288 GCA_049280795.1 Candidatus Sulfotelmatobacter sp. | reverse complement strand
TTGCAGAAGGTTTCTTCCCGGCGGACCAGAGCTTTCATCCCAGCTCGATCGGCCTGTGTGCGGCCAGTACTCTGACCGAGTGCCCGGGCTCAGGCGTTTCCGACTCCGGCCTGCCCATTATCCTTGTGAGCGGTGTTGCTCAGCTCGGCGCAAGTTCAAGCGACCCGCGTCATCGTGTCGACAGCAATAATCAATTTGTTGACAATTTTTCGTGGAAGCTCAATAAGCACGACGTGAAGTTTGGTTTCGATTTCCATCGCACAAGTGTTAATCAGGGCATCGACGGCCACTGGTTCCGGGGAAGACTCAAATTCAACGGCGACGCTACCGGTAGCGCCATCGGTGATTTCCTGGCTGGTGACATCGACAGCGGGCTGCAATACTCGGGCAATACAGACCGTACGACATCTGAAAACAACTACGGACTTTATGTTCAGGATAGCTTCCGCGCGAGCCCCAGAGTGACCTTCAACTACGGTCTGCGCTGGGATTATGCGGGTGTCGTTGGAGAAAAGAATAACCTGTTGAGCAACATCACCAGCTTCTCACCTGCAACCGGAGACGGAACCTTTACTCTGACGCAAGTCGGGCAGCCAGGATTGAGCGGCCTCTATAATCCGCAATACAAAAACTTCGCTCCCCGCGCCAGCGTAGCCTGGGACGTCACTGGCAAAGGGAAGACGGTGCTTCGCGCCGGCTACGGAATTTTCTTTGACGCGTTTTCGCAGGATATGGTCATGGGACATCTGCCGTATCCTCCCTACTTCGATCCGGGACCGGCCTATAACCCCGTTGGCCCCAGCCAGGACCAGATTATTTCGGCCGTCGCCGGAGCATCGATCGTATCGAACTCTCCGGTTTACCAAGCCCCAAGCTGCGCCAGTTTGGAATGCGATACTTTCGCCTTCGACAGGAATATCAAGACTCCGTACATGGAGAACTACAACCTGAACCTGCAGCAACAGCTTGGAACCAAGATGATGGTGCAAATAGGCTACGTGGGTTCACAAGGCCATCATTTGTGGCGATTTTTTGACATTAATCAGCCGAGCGCGCAAACCATTAACCTCGTGGACGAGACCGTTGGATTCCAGGATTTCGGCAGCGCGGCCCGCCCCTACGGTGGTTACTGCACAGGAAACCCATATTGTTCGTACTATGTGCTGCAGGAGAACTCGACGGGCAAGTCAAACTACAACGCGCTCCAGGGCAGCTTCCGCATCACTGGCTGGCACGGCGTCACGTCGATCCTGAACTACGTTTGGTCGAAATCGCTGGACAACTCCAGCGACGGTGAAGATTTCGAACCTAATGCCGCTCAGCCGCAAGACAGCACCAATCCGCAAGCTGAATACGGCCCGTCAAACTTTGACTTGCCGCGGCGCGCTTCATGGATACTCGCCTACGACATTCCGAAGATGGGCGGGGATCTGCAGAAATTGAAAAACGGCTGGGGAATCAACAGCACTCTAACAATTCAAACCGGCCAGCCGTTCCAATTCAACTACAACTGCGAGGATGATTTTAGCGGCGGCGGCGATTGCTACGATCGTCCCGACGTTGTAGCACCGGTGACCCAGAACAACCACAATCCATATCAGTTCATGGCGCTGAGTTCATTTGCGATTCCCTGCACTGTCAGCGCTATAAGTGGTACTGCGGCTGATTGCGTAATCGGTACGCGGCACTACGGCACAGAGCGACGTGACGAGTTCCGGGGTCCGAATTTCCGTCAATTTGACTTCGCCCTCTACAAAAATACTCCTCTCACCGAACGCATTGCGCTCCAACTTCGCGCTGACTTCTTCAACATTCCCAACCATCCCAACTTCGCAAATCCGTTCCTTCCGGCTTTCATCGCCGACCCGGGAATCGGCCCTACTAATCCAGCATGTGGCTGTAGTTTCCAAGCGGCAGGGAACCGCGAAGTCGGAACTGGTTTCTATCCCATCACTGCTACCGGCGACGTAGGTATTGGCAATCCTTTCCTCGGTGGCGGCGGACCGCGCGGCATTCAGTTGGCGGCGAAGTTCACCTTCTAGTCGGGTTTCTCAACTTCAAGCCCCTGCCGCTCGCGGCAGGGGCTTTTTGTTTGCTTCCACCCCAACCGTCGTACGTCTTTCGTCACTAGTTCGCCCGGTTACCCGATGTTACTCTGCAATCGTATTTCTCCCCCCCCAAAGCGTCTATCTCCGGAGACATTAATGCGTCGCTCGATCTGCGTCCTCATTCTCGGCGTGTTCTTTACCGCGCCGGTTTATGCCCACCATCTTAAGCAGGCTGCTACC
>JBAPQU010000256.1:0-42100 GCA_049280795.1 Candidatus Sulfotelmatobacter sp. | reverse complement strand
CTGGTCGTCCCTTCGGGATACCTGAAGGATGTTTTTGCTGAGTTTGGGCTGAAGGCGGAAGTTGTACCTAACATCGTGGACCTCTCCCAGTTTCGCTTCAGGGCTCGTATTCCGCTTCGTCCTCATCTGGTTTGCACGCGTGGGTTCCACCACTACTACAGAGTAGATCTGGTGGTGCAAGCCTTCGGAGAGGTACAGAAGGTCTTTCCCGGGGCACGCCTGGATTTGGCCGGCGCAGGGCCGGAGGAGGCGCAGATTCGCGAACTGGTACATAAACTAAAGCTTTCCGGAGTCAGGTTTTTGGGGGCGGTACGGCGGGCCGAAATCGGCAGAGTATACGATGAAGCAGATATTTTTGTGAATGCATCAAGCCTGGACAACATGCCAGTTTCGGTTCTCGAAGCTTTCGCCTCTGGTACTCCGGTGGTAAGCACTGCACCGGAAGGAATGCGCTTCCTTGTGGATCACGAGCGGACGGGGCTGTTGTCGCAACCTGGAGCCGTGGGGCCGCTCGCGGAGAACATCCTGCGCTTGCTGAAGGATGAGGAACTGGGCGCGCGGCTCGCTGCAACCGCTTACGAGGAGTGCAGTCGCTACGGGTGGACGGCCGTACGAGAACAATGGTTAGAGGCGTACCGCGCGCTGGTGCCAGAATCACAAAGAGAAAAGAGAAGTGACGCCAACGATGGTGTCCCCGCTGGGTGCTGAAATAGATTGCCAGAGAGATACGAAACCATCGTGAAACTACCGGCAGAAGCGGCGACTCAAGGCGGATTTAAATCTGTCGCAGAGAAGAATAAGGCGCCAGTTTTTGTATTGGGCTGCCCGCGATCCGGGACTACCGTCCTTTATCACATGCTGCTCTCGGCCGGAGACTTCGCGGTTTACCGGGCAGAATCCAATGTTTTCAATCTACTAGTCCCGCGGTTTCGTGGAATGCATTCTGCAGCGGACCGACAGGACCTTCTGGAAACTTGGCTGAGGAGCCAACTATTTCGAGTCTCAGGATTAGACGCCGGAGAAATCAGCGCCAAAATTATTGCCGAGTGTCGCAGTGGAGGCGATTTCCTGCGAATTGTTATGCAGGAGATTGCGCGAAAACAGGGAGTCGGACGCTGGGCCGACTGCACGCCCGACCATCTTCTCTACATGGAGGAGATCAAGCGTCAGATGCCGGATGCCCTCTTCATCCACATCATTCGAGACGGCCGCGATGTTGCCCTTTCCTATGCCAAGCAAGGGTGGTCCCATCCTCTGCCGTGGGATCGGCATGAAGTTCTTGGAGTCGCAGGATTGTATTGGGAGTGGGCCGTGCGCAGAGGGCGAGAACAGGGACGGCGCCTAGGGGCAGACTACCAGGAAGTACGCTTTGAAGAACTGAACGCAAATCCCCGGGAAACACTGTCGCGACTCGGCCGGTTCATCGATCACGATCTCGACTACGATCGGATTCAGCGCGCTGGAATTGGATCTGTCAGCGAGCCTAATTCCTCGTTTGCCGGCGAATCTGAAGGGAAGTTTGATCCCGTTGCTCGCTGGAAAACGAAACTGCTTGCTAAGCAGCTTGCTGCCTTCGAAGATCTGGTTGGCGATTTTCTCCAAGAGCTGGCATATTCTCCGGGTTCCGAAATTAAGCGGAGGACAAGCCTTCGGGCGGTACGGCTTCGCGCCACGTACCGGGCGATGTTCGAGGCCAAGCAATGGATAAGAGGCAACACGCCGCTGGGCCGGTTTGTGCGCCTGGAGCGCATCGAGATTAAATCGTAGACTCCAGCCTGTAAGAAGTTTCTTTATCAGCTCCAGAAAATCGCGGTCATTGCCTCTCAAGTCGCGAACGGTGTCGTTTTCACTGACGGGCAAACTGATTAGTTGTCTCGCAGGCTTATTCCACGCCGGCGGTAGCGGACTCAAGCGCGTCCACATCCGCTCCGAGATCCTTACCGTCGGTCCCTTTGCCCTTATAGCGGCTCGAGGGCTGCAGGTGATAGTCGCCGCCATTACCGCCCTTGTAATTGACGAATCGGACCGCTCCCGCCGCGGGCGGAAAAAAGTTATTTGCAGGCCAGCTCCCCGCAGAAGTGTTCGAGGGAGTACCGATGATAGCGTTGGCGACAAAAGTATATTTGCTAAAGCAAGCGTTGAAAGTAATGAGTGGAGAATTGTGGAAGGCACAGTTCGCCGGCCCACCACCCGTGGACCATACTGGGTAGTTGCCGGTACTCACGATGCTGTTGGTAAAGACAAAGTTCTTCATCGGCCCCGTAGTTGCGACCATATCGCCAACGATGAATAGGCGGGGCGACGGGAAGGCTGTGACGTGGTTGATCGTCACTTTCTGGAGGAGTGGAGCGCCTGCCTGTACGGAGATCTGTGCGAGTTCACTTGGGCCATTGTACTTCGCGCCATCCATGTCATCGATGGTGATGTCATGGATGCTGTAGCGCTGCCCATCGAGTGGAGCGCCGCCTTTGTCAGACAAGCCATTGGCGATCTGTAGTCCGGCGCCTATGTGGCTAATGGAGTTATACCGGATCGTGACGTCGGTAACCTGACAACTAGGGCAGAGATCGCTCCCGTGGCTGCCCGCCTGATTTTTTGGCGTCAGCAGGATGGCAAAGCCCACCTGAGAGAAACCTCCCCACGAGTTCTCCATGATGTTGCCGTCGATCAAGACGCGCTGCGCGTTCTTGAGTTCAAGGAGATTCTTGACGATAAACGGGTTCCCGTTTGTTCCTCCCACGAACCCGAGCTGTCCTTTCATCCAGGTTAAAGGCTTGAACATGTGATTTCGTTTGATCTCAATGTCAGCCGGAGTCGCATTTGCCGCACCTCCGCCGAACAGGATGTTCTCCCCTGAAGCCTCAAGAAAGTTGTTTACGATCTTGTAGGGTCCCATCGGGTCGCTACCCAACCCGCCAGCAATCGCCTGTGTATCGCCGCAAGATCCGGTGATCGAGACGCAGTGGAAGTCAGTGAAGAAGGAGTCCACAATAGCCACATACCGGGTCGGACCCAAGAGGATGCCCCGGACCGTCTCGTTTTGGGGAGTGCCGTGTATCCACAGACGATCAAATACCAGGTGGTCAGCTGGACCGTTAAATTGGATGAGATTATAAACGGCAGCCGGGGAGGTGGTTCGCGTTATCTCCAAACCGATCAGCCGGTAGTGATTGGCGCCGGAAGAGAAAGTGATAGGCCCCGAGCCGCCTTTGCCGTCGAATTCAATCTTGGCTAGCACGTTTGCGCTGGAAGCGGAAGCGCAATTCCATCGAGGTCTGCCCGCCAGGGACGAACAGCCCGCGGAGCAAGGGTTCACGCGAGTGCCTTCGGGAGGCAGACTGGAATCTGGCGCGCTCGTACGGATGATAATCCAATGCGAGTCATCGCAGTTCTTATCTGGTATCACAAAGTTGCCGCTAAACGTGGCGCCCGCCTCCAATTGGATGATGTCGCCGCAGGATGCGCTAGAGAGAACCTGTTCGAGGCTTTGCCCAGAGCGTACCATCTGAGTCGTTCCGTTCGCGGGAGTATCTTTCAAGGAGCTCTTCACATACTCCCGCGGCAGCTCAGCGGGGCCATCAAAATTCTTGCCATTAGATGCTGTGGAAGACTGGCCGCGAGTCGCAGTCGCAGCACGAAGAGCAAATACCAGGACCAGCAAAAGAAACCCAACCCACCGCCCATCCGTTCCCCAGCTGGAAATCTTCATGTTTGTTGACCCTTAATGCGATTTTATGCGCATCGCGCCTCTGAGCATGTGAGGGCCCCGGGACCATAAGGCGCCACAATTAATTCAGCACCGCGCGTGTCTCTACGCCTTGTCAGTATATTTTCACTGAATAAATCTTTGCTCAAAGCTCTTGATAGACCTGAACTAATTTCCCTTCCTTGGTCAGAGGAACGTGTTCTACCCATTGGAGGTGGACCGGTATATCCCCTAGGAAATGGGCAAGCAAGTCGCGAACCACGGCCTCCCGTTCTTGAGAAAAGCCCCTTCCTCGTAGAAGAATCCGAATCGTACGGTCCCTGCGCAAGATGACCTGAAATTGCGCGACCTCTTTTATTTCCTTGAAGAAATGATTCCAATACAGGTTGCTGATCTTCCGATTCCCCGGGAGTTCGAGCATTCCGCCGACCCGGCCGTGAAGTTGAGCGATAGCTGTTATGCCCGACTCGTTTGAATCCGACGCGCGAAAAGTGCCGAGATCTTCCACATCGTAACGGAGAAAGGGAGTTCCGCGACAAACCGTACTCGTCCACACAAGGCGGCCAATTTCTCCTGGCGCAGCCGGTCGGCCGCGATCGTCCAGGACCTCCAGGAAAAGCCATGGGCGCATCACCTTCAGCGGACCGTCTTCGATGAATTGACAGGCCATTACCGAAAGCTCGCGTCCTCCATACCTGTTGAAGAGAGGTACGCCGAACGCCTGCCGGAAAATTTCACTCTGCTCGGGGAACAGCATTTCACCACCGTTCCAGGCAACCCGAACCGCGCCGGAACGAATACCTCTTCCGGTTTCAAGTACTCGCCGCGCGACGAATTCCAGCATAGAGGTGAATCCGTAAATGGCAACCGGTTCACCGCCGATATGTCTGCACACGCGGTCAACCGTCTCCTCAGAAAGATGGTAACCGTCGACCAAGAACTGGTTTCGGAGTCGAGCGTGCACGCGATTGCGCAAAGTAGTAGCCTTCTTAACATCACGTTCGGATCCCCAAACAATGATGGTGGGCATCCCCGGAAGCCATCCCATACGAAAGGCGCTAAAGTGCACAGCCGCAGGGATGCTCCTCAGCATTCCCGCGTCGTGAAAGAAGTGAACCGGCTCACCAGTAGAACCACCGGTGCAGTTCGCCTGACCGGGAATCTGGAACCGTCTCCCAATTTCCTCGGCTGGAAAACGGGTGCGAAGATCATTTTTGGTAATGACCGGCAGCTCGGGCCAAACGCGAAGCAAATCGTCAGGCTTTTCGATTCGGGCCGCCTCTCGCCATTCCGGAAGGGCATCCGCCCGAGCTCCAAAGTAACGAATCTGCTGCAGTAAGCGCTCTCCCAATATCTTGCGCTGCTCATCGGGGCGAAGCTGAGGGAAGCGGTCGAGGTCGGCCCAGGAGGTTGCGTTTCGCCGTAGATATCTACGCCACCACAGGCTGCTGATTGCGCTCGGCATCATGCTTTACTCAGTCACGCGACCAAACAGTGGTTCGGTGGACTCTGCCTGTGGCGGAATACCGGCTTCAATTAGCTCGCAATGGCCGCGCCAGCCGCGGGGCGGCAAGAAGGGCCGTCCGTCGAAAGGCAGAATTTCTTGCGCGGACTTCTCCGTATCGGCGATCCAGACGCGAATGGAGTCGGGAGAGAAATTCGTTAAAGGATATTTGAAACGTGCGAAGGCCTCGCGAATCAGAGGTATCTTCTCGGGATCGAAGCCCATCAAGCGAGCGTGAACCCATTCTGCGGCCACAGTATTTAACGCACCCGTTACAAAACCACTGGGCACCGGGGTGTTACCCAGTGGGCCTTCTCCTTCGCCGGCGATGATCGCGTCAGTGATTGAGATCACGGTTCGCTGTGGCGTGATGGCGAGGGAGCCGTCGAGCCTGCCGTAGCGAAGGATTCTCTGCAAATCGAGACAGGTTCGCCAAATCGTGTCGTTGCCGTACCACGATCCCTCAAGATTCTCATCCGCTCCGAGCTTGGCGGCGATTCTTTCAGCTGTTCCAGCCATCCAGGCGAAGGCAGCTTGGGCTGTACCGGGCGGACGACGATTCGCCGCGTCTAACAAATCCTCTGCAGCCCGCTTCCACCCAGGTTGGCCGACATAGCAGTCTCCGCCATTTTCCGAGCCGCCCTTGCGGTGGTGGGGTAAGTACTCCTTGTTGCCGTTGATTCCGACCAGATTCTTCAGTGCGCCCGTTATACAAGTTTTCCTGTGGGATTTTAGCTTGGGAAGATTGATCACTACATTGGCTTCGATGACTTCCCTGGCAATCAGGTACTGATGGAGGCCTGCTGCATGCGTGCGCTGCAATAGGTCAGGGTTGTACATGGTTACCCTGAATTTGCTCGCATCATCGCTCAGCGATTCGAGCAGGCTGTCTTGCTTAAGGTCAAAGAGGACAAAGTTATCCAGCTTGCGCACGTCCTCAGACCTCTCATGGCCCAGAGAGTTACCTTTGAGGATGGTGCGCCGAAAATCGGCGATGCTGAATTGCCGTCCCTGTTGGCGCAGGTGGTCGGTTAGTTGATCGATGCCTGCGAGTCTTCGCAATTGTTCGAAGTCGCATCCTTGAATGGGGGCATCGCCAATGATCAACTGTGCAGGGTGGGTGATATCAGCATATTTAGCCGCTGCCTCAATGATGCTGCTGTGAGTGAGAAGGCAATCCAAGCCGGCGCCGGACTGATTGTGATGGAATACCCAGTTCGGCTTAATAACAATCCGGGCGCCGGGGGGGATCAGTGCGGCAAGTGGGTTCCAAGCCAATGTACCGTAATGCTCCAAGTCCAGCCGCCAGGTCCGGAACAGTTGATGGAGAGCGACATCAGCCCAACTGCTGGCGCCACCAATCTCAGGGGCCCGGCTCAGATCATCGCAAACTTCATAGGCAGCTGTGGTGCGCGCGATCGCGACCACATTCTCCAAGGAAGGCCCCGTCATTACTGTGAGTATAAGCCAGACGCGGGGTAAATCCAGCGATTTTCATCGGGTTCTGGTATGGATTTCGTGCCAGGTTGGTGAGCACAATATCCCACGGAGGCGCCGCTTCCAGAGTTCGCGCAACCCAAGAAAAGCGGTGCAAAAAATCTTGGCGTTCTACCGCTCCGCGGCGTGAACGGTGGGTGAATACTGCATTGCTTCGCGGTTCGTGTTGGCAACAACGTTGGCCAGCACTGTGGCAAAATCCTCAGTAACCTTCGCCCAACTGTATTTCTCGGCCACCAGTTTGCGGGCAGCGAGTCCAATTTCACGACGCCGAATTGGGTCTCGAAGAAGGGACACTACACTTCGGGCAAATGTGACGGGATCGTCGGCCAGAAGAATGTTCTCGCCGTCTTGCACAGGCAACCCCTCAGCGCCAATCGATGTTGAAACCACCGCTTTGCCCATCGCCATGGCTTCGAAAATCTTAAGTCGCGTGCCGCCACCGATGCGAAGCGGTACGATGCAAACCGCACCGCGCGCCAGGAAAGGGCGGACATCTTCGACCCATCCTGTAAGCTCAACGCGTCCCTGTCTCGCGGCCAGCGATTGCAGAGCAGCCGAGGGCTTTCGCCCTACAACCTGAAACGAAACGTCGGGTATTTGCTGTCGGATGAGGGGCAGAATCTCTCTGGCAAAGTAGATGACTCCGTCTTCGTTGGGCAGCCAGTCCATGGAGCCGGTGAAGACCAGGGAATTGGATTGTTCCACCTCTGGCAGCGGCTTGAAATAATCCACATCGACGCCAGTTTGTATGACCGTGAGCTTGCTCGGGCCCAGGAAACTACTAAAGGTGTTGCGATCGTTTTCCGACACGGCTAGGACATGATCGGCTCGTTTCAGATAGCGCTCCTCTGCCGCTTTCATCCTGCGCCATTCATACCAGGAAAGCGCCTTCCAGAAGGGGTTGCGCGCAACCTCATAGTGGCGCTGCCAAATCACGGCTTCGACATTGTGAGTGAATATCACTTTTGGACAAGGCCAGTCCCATGGGATCAAAGCCGCCGGTATCAGGAAGTCGCAGAGGATTACGTCGTAGTTCTTCCGCTGAAGGACGCCGGTCAATTGCTTGCGAACTTCCGGGCGGCAGTATTTGTTCACGTTATATGGTTCAGATGACAACAAATTGGCGATATAGCCACGCAATTCGGCAGCACTTCCTGAGCGAGGCAGCTTAAGAGGAACACAAACTACGGAGAAGAGCGTTTCCAGTTCGCGATGCACATCGTGGGCATGTACCCCATAAAAAGAGAAGAATGTGATCGTGTGATGGCGGGCCAGCTCGCGAAGGATGTTATAGCTGCGGATTTTGCCGCCCGTATCAGGAGGAACCAGTCCGCCCGCTTTTATCCAAAGAATTCTCATGCCGAAACGTTCTACCAGCAAATCCCTTCGTAGGAAGTATGCATTGTGAGGCGGCGGTTTTTCTCGAGGTTAACAAGGTCAATCACTGCCTGTTCTGGACGCAGACTGCGGCGCAAAGTCTCACGATCGACCGCACGAGTTCCGACAATGACAAGATCCGCACTACGCAAGACCTGTTCCAGACTGGAGCACATCAATGAGCCGATATGAGGAATGACCTCGTCGATGTATTGGCGATTGGATCCGATGAGCCGTCCGAGTGAGACATTCTCATCCCAAATCAGAATCTGGCGGCCCTCGCCGAGGAGCCGCTTTACGATATGCACGTGTGGACTCTCACGCAAATCGTCAGTAGCAGGTTTGAAGCTCAATCCCAGCAGGGCGATATTGCGTTTGCCGGTGCCGAGGATCATATTTACGGCGCGTTCTAGATGCTCCTCGTTACTGGGTAAGACGGATTCCAGTAGCGGTAGCTTGAGGTCCAGTTCCTTGGCGCGATAGTTCAGTGCACGCACGTCTTTGGGCAGACATGATCCGCCAAAGGCGAAACCAGGTTTGAGATAGGTGGATGAAATGTTGAGCTTAGTGTCGGCAATGAAAATATCGACCACAGCTTCCGCATCGACGCCCAACTCCTTCGCCAGCGTGCCGACCTCATTAGCGAAAGAAACTTTTACGGCATGCCATGCATTGCAAACGTACTTGACCATCTCTGCGGAGCGGAACGAGGTCTCGAATATCCTTCCCGGAGCCCAGGCATAGAGTTCACGCAGGAGGGTGGCGTGCTGCGCATCTGCTGCTCCGATGATGGTGATGGCGGGTTCCAGAAAATCGGCAATCGCTGTGCCCTCACGCATGAACTCAGGATTAACGCACACACCAAAATCCTTTCCCATGCGCTTGCCGCTGGTCTGTTCAAGTGCGGGGATCACGATGCTCTCAGCTGTTCCCGGCAGTACGGTACTGCGCAACACGATAAGGTGGAAGGACTCCTTACTCTTCAGTACTTTTCCGATTTCCCGGCAAACCGGCTCCATCTGGCCGAGATCGAGTTTCCCGCTGCGAAGGCTAGGGGTTCCGACACACAGA
This sequence comes from Candidatus Sulfotelmatobacter sp., assembly GCA_049280795.1. Lineage (GTDB taxonomy): Bacteria > Acidobacteriota > Terriglobia > Terriglobales > Acidobacteriaceae > Sulfotelmatobacter. The sequence goes on along the minus strand of JBAPQU010000256.1, from coordinate 32,942 downwards.
AACGAAATATCCGTCTGCATCACGGCGGCCGCAGAATCCGTGGTTCCTCGCAGTTGCGCCGCGTTGTGAGCCTGTTCCACTAGTTCCTGAACGCCGGGCTCGACGATCGGGCTGCGTCCCGCGTCCAGCTGTTCCACCTTGGATGGACTTGTGTCGACGCCAATAACTGAGTGTCCCTTTGAGGCCAGACATGCGGCTGTTACAGATCCAACGTAGCCCAGCCCGAAAATGCTGACTTTCTTGCCCATGAACTCCGATCGGTTTCTTTGCAAATTCGTGCACTTTTGTCAGCTGCACGAAGGCAAAGAACAGTTAATAATACCTAAAACAGACTTCCTTTGGACCCGCTCCTGAGGCTCAAGATGGTAGTAGCATTATCCTCATTGCAGGAGAGATTTTCCGCAGGAAGAGAGATGCTAATACCTGCCGGATGGATGCGATACGTTGTGCAATTTCCAACCTTGGAATGGCATGAAGCCTAAAAACTGGCGAGAGATCAAGAAGCGGTTGGCGGATATGAGTCGGGCGGAACTGCATGACCGCCTTCGACAAGAGTTCGCCAAGCGGACGGATGGGTTACTTTCGCGTGGCGGATATGGTTTTGCGCAAAATTCAAGCCATTCATCTCCAATCCAAGCCGGCAATTTTTTCTTTAGCGCAGATTCGGTCGATGCGATCCTTGCACTCTTGCGGCAGCGGGTTCCGGGTCAGGTTGAGGAAATCATCGACCAAGCAGAAAAAATTTGCCGTCATCGTTTCGATCTGCTGGGCTACGAAAACCTCGATTATGGAATGCCGATTGACTGGCATTTAGACGCAGTTCACGGGAAGCGTGCTCCACGCAAACTCTTTCACAAAATGCGATATCTGGACTTTGTTGAAGTGGGCGACAGTAAAGTTACCTGGGAACTGAACCGGCATCAGCATCTGGTAACGCTGGCGAAGGCATTCCGGCTGACGGGCGCTGTTCGATACGCGGATGAAATTTTTCGACAGTGGCGTCACTGGCAGGCCGACAATCCGTATCCAGTGGGGATCAACTGGGCGAGCAGCCTGGAAGTCTCTTTCCGCTGCCTGTCGTGGATTTGGACCTATGAGCTACTAAAGGGTTCGCCGGGATTGCCTGATTTTCGCGACGACTGGTTGCGCAGCTTTGCTCTGCACGGGCGCCACATCGAACGATATCTCTCCACGTACTTTTCTCCTAATACGCATCTGCTGGGTGAGGGCGTTGGGCTATTTTTTCTGGGAGTGTTGTGCCCTGAGCTAGCTGCGGCGCAACGCTGGAAGGCATTGGGCTGGGAGATTCTTGTGCGCGAGGCAGACCGGCAGGTTCAGGCCGATGGCTTCCACTTCGAGCAGTCGACGTACTATCACGTATACGCGCTCGATTTTTTTCTGCATTCCATAGTCCTGGCTAACGCAAACGACATCCCAATTCCCAAGAGTTTGGAAGAAACGTTGCAGAGGATGCTGACCGCTTTGTGTTTGCTCAGGCGAGCCGGCTCACCCCCGCGGTTCGGGGATGACGATGGTGGAAGACTCTTCGATCCCCGGCGCAATCGCAGCGAACATCTCCTGGATCCGTTGGCAACCGGAGCAATTCTTTTCCAGCGCTGTGACTACAAGGCGGCCGCGGCTGATCTGCGGGAGGAAACTATCTGGCTGTTGGGGGTGGAAGGAGTGCGCCAGTGGGACGCGCTGGCAGCGACTGCAACGGCCGTGGATTCTGCGGCCTTGTCCGCTGCAGGGTTCTATCTGCTTCCAGCGCCACAACCGGCGACGCAACTCGCAGTGCACGCTGGTCCTCAGGGGACGCCGAGTGGTGGACATAGCCATGCTGACGCGTTGAGTGTGTGCCTGCAGAGCCAAGGCCGCTCGCTGTTGCTCGATCCCGGGACATGTGAATATGTCGGGGAGTGTGGTGCTCGCGATCTGTTCCGTGGAACCGCAATGCACAATACCTTGCGAGTGGACGGAACGGATCAGGCTGAGACTGCCACACCTTTTTCCTGGAAGCAGTTGACCCAATCGAAAGTCGAGCAATGGATTCAGGGTGAAAGTTTTGACTTGCTGGTCGCCACACACGACGGCTATGAGTGTCTGGTTTCTCCGGTGATCCATCGCCGATGGGTGCTGTCTTTGAAGAATGGTATGTACCTGGTGCGCGATATTGTGGAAGGACAAGGCCAGCATCAATTGGATATTTCCTGGCATTTGGGGCAGGATTTGGAGTTGTTGAGAGAGAATGTCTTCCGCGCAAAGGGAACGTCGCAGGGTTTGGCGATTCTTCCGGCGCAAGGACATGGGTGGGCGAAAGAGGTCCGGAACGGGGAGTGGTCGCCCGCTTACGGTCAGAGAGCGCCGGCGACCGTAGTCAACTTTGGCACGACGGCGACGGTCCCGGCGGAGTTTGCCTTCTTGCTAGTAGTATTGGAAGAAGCCCATCGGAGCCCCGGATCCTTCGTGCGGATTGTGGCTAGCCAGCCGGATTCGACGGTTAGTGAGTACCGGTATACCTCCGAAGAAGCGGAATACTCGTTCCTGTTCGGTGAGCCTGGGAAACCATGGCGGCAGGGCGTGGTTTCGAGCAATGCCGGATTTGTCTGCTGGAGCGGGAAGCAGAGCGAGAGGCTGGTCTTGTGTAACGGCAGCTATGCTGAGATCGAAGGCGGCGGCCTTGAATTGCACTTCCGGCATGAGGTTTCGTGGGGTGAGGTCACGTTGGAGGGAAGCAGAAGAACGGTGTGGTCGTCCGATCCGGATGTAGTGCAGAAGGAACCTGTTGCCTCTGATCAATAACCGGGAACTGCCTCACGGCCACGATTTAGTTTGAAGAACTGATCCAATATTCTTTTATGTGTGGAATCTGCGGCATTTTTTTCTCCGACCGAAGCTGGCGCGTCAAGACGAACGTGCTGGCGGAAATGAATGGGCGCATCGTGCATCGTGGTCCCGACGACGATGGGTTCTTCGTCGAGGAAAATGTCGGCTTGGCCATGCGGCGCTTGAGCATCATTGACGTCAAGAGCGGCCAACAACCGCTTGCGAATGAGAACCAGGATATTTGGATCGTTTACAACGGAGAAATCTACAATCACGCCGAGTTGCGCGCCGGTCTTGAAGCCCAAGGGCACCGCTATCGCACGCACAGCGATACCGAAACCGTTGTCCATCTCTACGAGGAATATGGCCGCGACTGCGTCAAACATTTGCGCGGCATGTTTGCTTTTGCTATCTGGGATCGGCGCAAGCGCACGTTTTTCGCCGCCCGAGATCGCCTCGGCATCAAGCCGTTTTACTACCGCTGGGATGGGCGCGCGTTTCTGTTCGGCTCGGAGATCAAGGCGATCCTCGCCTATCCTGGAGTCGCGGCCGAGTTCAACCGTGGGACGCTGGCTGAGTATCTTGCCTTCGGCTACATCACCGGTAGTGAGACGATGTTTGAGGGAATCCGGAAGTTGATGCCGGGATTCACTCTGGAGCTCACCGAGCAGGGGGAGCCCAGAATTGAGCAGTATTGGGATCTCACGACACAAGTCGATCAAAAGGCGCGCCCCTGTGAGTACTACGTTAAGAAATACCGCGAATTGCTGGAAGACGCGGTTTCATCGCACCTGATGAGTGATGTACCTCTTGGCGTGTTTCTTAGCGGAGGTCTGGATTCGAGCGCGGTTGCGGCGCTGACGACCAAGATTCGCGGAGACCGCATTCAGACATTCTCCGTCGGCTATTGTGAAGAGGCATTCAGCGAACTCGGTTACGCGCGAGAAGTGGCCGAGCATATCGGGTCGGAACATCACGAAGTGAGGATGAGCCAGCAAGACTTTTTTGATAGCTTACCCCAACTGATCTGGCACGAGGATGAGCCGATCGCATGGCCCTCCAGCTTGTCGCTCTATTTCGTAGCGCGGCTGGCGCGGGAGAGGGTCACGGTTGTGCTGACGGGAGAGGGAAGCGACGAGACCCTCGCGGGTTACACGCGCTACGCCTGGACTCTATTGAATGCAAAGATGGATGGAGTATATCGCTCCATTACCCCCGATTTTCTGCGCCGGATGATGCGCGGGACGATTCAGGGCAGCCCGCTGGGGGCTTCCCTTCATCGCAAGCTGCAACATACCTTTCTGGCGCGCGACGGCAATTCGTGGCCGTCTTTCTATTTCGACAATTTCTTTTCCGCATTTGCGGCATCTGAGCAGTTTGGTTTGCTGACTCCCGAAGCGCTGGCCGCGGCCGGTGATGCTTACGCGGGATCGATGGGAGCATGGGAGAGATCACAGGGCGATTTGCTGCATCGCTTGCTCTATGCTGACATCAACAGCTACCTCATTGAATTGTTGATGAAGCAGGACCAGATGAGCATGGCGGCGTCCCTGGAGAGCCGGGTGCCCTTTCTGGATCATCTATTGGTAGAGTTCACGGCAAGAATCCCAGCGCAGTATTCCATTGAAGGTATGGCGGGCAAGTTCATCCTGAAGAAGGCGGTGGAAGACTTGCTGCCCAAGTCAATTGTGTACCGTAAGAAGCTGGGCTTCCCAACTCCTTGGGAGTATTGGCTCGCGGGTTCGCAATTGGACGATCTGGAGCGAATGCTGGTGGAACCGAGAAGCACAGAGCGCCGGTTGTTGCGGCCAGAAGTTGTGAAGCGAATTTTTGCTGAGCACCGTGCCAAGGTGCGGGATCATGGGAACCGGATCTGGCGCCTCATCAATCTGGAAGTTTGGCAACGGGTGATGATTGATGGTGAGCCGGTGGAAGCTGCCGCCGCACACCTCAGTTCATCAAGGCCAGTTGCTGTGGGCTAAGGCGGCGAAGACCAAAGTCAATGAAGACGCACCTGCGGCGCGCGGCACTCACAATCCTTAAGGGTTGCGGAGCCTTTAACCTGGTGAAGGATAGTGCATGGCGTCAGCAAAGACTGCTGATTTTGTGCTATCACGGCGTGTGCATCGAAGATGAGAACCAGTGGCGCCCTTTTCTCTACATGACTCCCGAGCAACTTGAACGCCGGTTGGATATCTTGCGAGACGGAAAGTATGTAGTTCTGCCGCTGGCCGAAGCATTGGAACGGCTCTATCGGAAAGATTTGCCCCCCCGAAGCATTGCGCTCACCTTTGACGATGGCGATTACAATTTCTATCGGCAGGCCTGGCCGAGGCTGAAGCAATATGGTTTCCCGGCGACGGTGTATATCACGACTTACTACAGCGAGTTGCGGCGTCCCAATTTCAGTTTGATTTGCTCCTACATGCTGTGGAAGGCTCGGGCTATGGGTCGAGTCGACCTGAAGGAATTTGGGATTGATCTTTCGGGTGATCTGAGTGAAGAGACGAACCGCGAAGAGATTGTAAGCCGGCTGATGCAGTGGGCGGACAGACATAATCTTAACGGCGAAGAAAAAGATCAGATCGCCGCCAGCCTGGCCGGGCGGCTGGGGATCGACTATCAGAAACTGCGGCAGAAGCGCATTCTGCAATTGATGAACCGGGAGGAATTGAAGCAACTTGCCGCCGAGGGTGTGGACTTCCAGCTCCACACCCACCGCCACCGGACGCCTTTGAGCGAGGAACTGTTCCGGCAGGAAATCCGGGATAACCGGGCAGGGATCGCAAACGCAATAGGTGGCGAGAGAAAACACTTTTGCTACCCCAGCGGCGCGTACCGGCCCGAGTTTTTGGGTTGGCTTGCCCAGGAAGAAGTTGTTTCCGCCACGACCTGTGACACAGGATTGGCGACATCTAAGAGTAATCCTCTGCTGTTGCCGCGATTGGTCGACACGGCGGGCCGCACGGATCTCGAGTTCGAAAGCTGGGCCGTCGGCGTGGGCTACTTTCTGTCGAGGCGGAGGCGCGGACGACACGCCTATGTGCCCGACTGACCTGCAACGAATGGACAGACAGGCTGTCGCATACTTTGCGAAAGCTATCCTTGCTCAAACCTGGACTTAAATCTCTATTCCACGCCAGCAATCGCGGAGTTGATGGCGGCCACATCCGCTCCTAGATCCTTGCCATCTGTGCCTTTGCCTTTGTAGGGGCTTGAGGGCAGCAGTTGATAGTTGCCTCCGTTGCCGTTGTTGTAATTGACGAATTGCACGGCGCTGGTGGTTGCAGGGAAGAAATTTGCCGAGGGCCACAGACTGGGCGGATAGGTAGAGGGAGTTCCAATCAGGGCGTTTCTGGCGAAAGAGTACGGGCTGAAGCAGGTATTGAAGGTCGTGACCGGGTTGTCGCTATAGGCGCAGTTTGTCGCACCCCCGCCGGTGGACCATACAGGGTAAGTGGTGGCATTCACGATGCTGTTGGTAAAGACAAAATTCTTCATCGGGGTGCTGGTAAGCGTATCTCCGATAATGAACATGGTCGAGGAAGGAAAAGCCGTAACGTGATTGATGGTGACGTTCTGCAGCAAAGGGGCCCCTGTATTCACCGAGATCTGTGCGAATTGACTTGGACCGTTGTACTTCACCCCGTTAATGTCGTCGATCGTGACGTCATGGATGCTGTAACGCTGCCCATCGAGTGGAGGGCCGCCGTTATCGGACAAGGCGTTGGCGATCTGTAGTCCGGCACCTACATGGCTAATGGAGCTATAGCGGATGGTCACATCCGAAACCTGGCAAATAGGGCAGAGATTGCCGCCGTTGTTCGCAGACTGATTCTTGGGGGTCAGCAGAATGGCAAAACCCACCTGGGAGAAACCTCCCCAAGTATCCTCCATAATGTTGCTGTCGACTAAGACGCGCTCCGCGTTCTTGAGTTCGAGGAGATTCTTGACGATAAACGGATTCCCGTTTGCTCCTCCCACGTATCCGGCCTGTCCTTTCATCCAGGTCAATGGCTTGAACATGTGATTTTGGCTGATCTGAATATCCGCTGGCGTAGCAGCTGCCGCGTCCCCGCCGAATAGGATGTTCTCCCCTGAAGCCTCAAGAAAATTGTCCACGATCTTGTACGGTCCCATCTGATCGTTGCCAAGGCCGCCGTTAATTGCCTGCGAATCACTGCAAGATCCAGTGATCGAGATGCAGTGAAAATCGGTAAAGAAGGAATCCACAACGGATGTGTAGGTACTTCCCCCGAGATCGACGCCTCGGGTTGTTTCGTCATGCGCTGTGCCATGCAGCCATACTCGGTCAAAAATAAGATTGTTGGCAGCTCCGCCAGCTGTTACTGACGATAGCGCGGAAACGAGCCCGGTTCCAGCCAGGCGGGTGATCTCCAGACCAATCAAGCGATAATGATTTGCACCCAGAGCAAAAACGATCGGGCCACTGCCACTTGCTGCCATCACCAACTTGGCCACAACATTGTTTGTGGAAGCACACTGAAAAGCGGGACGACCGGGCAGCGACGAGACTCCCGCGTAGCAGGGCGTGAGGCGCTTGCCTTCCGCAGGCAGCAAGGAATCGCTGGCGCTGGTGCGGACGATGATCCAATGGTCGTCATCGCAACTCTTGGCCGGGAAGGTGAATGTCCCGGTAAAAGTTGCGCCCGCTTGGAGCTGAATCGTGTCGCCACAATTGGCGCTGTTCAGAGCGGATTGCAAATTTTGCCCGGCGTTAACGGTTATCGTACTGCCGGGCGCCGGTGTGTTTGACATCGCGGTTTGAATGTAAACCAGGGGCAGCTGCGCCGGGCCATCGTATCCGTTGGTTGAGCCTGAAGAAACTGTAAGGTTCAATGCAAGTGCGGCGTTCTTTCCAGATGAATCAGTCACTTTTGCGGTGAAGGGAAATGACCCAGTAAGCATGGTCACTCCCGAGATGATGCCGCTGGAGGGTTGCAGTTGGATTCCGGACGGCAAGGAGCCGGAGATGAAACTCCACTGGTAAGGGGGTACGCCGCCGGTGGCGGAGAGCGAGGCAGTATAGGGCGTGCCGGCATCGACCGCGAGGCCTGTAGGTGTGATCGCCAGAGTCCTCGGGAGAGTCACCGTTACTGTTGCGGCAGTGTGGGAACTAGCGTTGGCTGCACTCGTAGCCGTTATGATCACCGAGGTATTGCTTGTGACCTTAGGTGCCGTAAAGACTCCTGCGCTCGAAATAGTTCCCGCGCTTGCCGACCAAGCCACGGCGGTGCTGGCGGTTCCGCTGATTCTGGCGGTGAACTGCTGCTGCTGCTGTGACATAAGAATCGCGTTGCCGGGTGAAATCGAGATTGTGCTGCTGGAACTGGGGGCGGACACGACGATATGCGCAGGACTCGATCCGTATGTTTTCACTGGAGGATTCGAGAGATTCTCACCAGCAATCACTCCCGGAAAAGAGGAGACATAGAGCGTAAAGTTGTATGTTCCCGCGACAACAGGTGTGCCGCTGATAGAACCTGTGTTCGGATTCAGAGCCAGGCCGGGGGGCAAGCTTCCGCTGCTGATCGAGAAGACATACGGCGCGATTCCGCCGGCGACTGAACTCACTGCGTTGTAAGGAGCGCCAACAATGGCCTGTGCGGACGGGGGCGAAACTCTAAGCTGCCCGGATGGACCGTTGGATGTATTACCAGCACTCAACGCACCGCCGCAAGCGGCGGTTAAGCCGGTAAGGCAGAGCAATAGCGAGAGACAGCAACGATTCGCGACCGGAATCTTGTCTGTAGTGCAGCTTCTTACTGCGCTCAGTTGCTGGATAATGCGCATTGAGGGATGCCTCAGAACGTAGTTTGGGGGGACCGTCGTTTCGAGTCCTTGCTAGCACTGTAGGGAAGGGAAGGGGGGAGGGGCAGATCACTTGGGAACAGGGCCCATCAGGCCACACTAGTACATTACGAACGTGCGATGCACTTCCGCGTTTGAAACCTAACCATTAGGAAATTCGAAAGAGGAAAACATCCTGTTCGCGAAGGGATTCTCTGTATCACTCGAACGCATAGATAGGCTGATGAGGAGAGATGCACCTGGAGATCAATACCAGCCTTGATTTTAATTGAACGTGCATCGATTCCTCGCTGGTACTTTCAAACCTCTTCCTGTTGATAGGTTTCGATCAGCCCAACCGCAACCTGATTGGCAGTGTCCTGATTGTGAATGCCTTCCACCTGCCAGGCCTTACGCGTCCAGATTGCCCACAGAAGTCCCACGCCATAAATGGCCGAGCTCAGCAGAAGCTGAACCGCCAGTTGGAAATAGTTGTGGGCTACGAACCAATGGCGCATGAGCAACAGAAAGGCAACCAGCGGCCCGCAGAGCGCCAGAGGCAACAGAAATGCCTGGCGCAGGTAAATGCCGATGCGCAGGTTCAACACGCGGCAAAGATGCCGCGGGAGGAAGAACAGGGTCGTACAGAGCAACGGAATCGCGGTGCCAACCGCATCGCCCAAAATGCCAAACCGTCTCACCAGCAAAATACTGAGGAAAAGATTCGCACCACCTTCCAGCAGTGTCACGATCGCGAGAGGTTTGTGTTTTGCCATCCCGAACAGAACCCGGTTGGAGGCCGACTGCGCCAACATGAGGGTGGATGGGATCAGCAGCACCAGCAAGACGGGATAGCTGGCGGTCACATAGCGAGCTCCGACCCATACTTCGATCACCGACTTGCCGAGGACGATGAGAATAGCGGCCATGGGAAATATGATCAAGGCGCAAGCACGGTTGCCGGCTACGAAGATATTTCTCAACCCGGTCAAGTCTCCGGTGGCATCGGACTGGCTGGACATGGGCACAAACAATTGTGCCAGCCCGCTGACAACCTCTCCGGCATAGTCCACCAAACGTGATCCGATGGCGAAGTAGGTGATTGCGGCGGAGGACACGAACGTACCAATCACCATGGCATCCGTCTTAAAACGCAGGCGGCTGGCCACGATGATAATGAAGGTCGTGCCGCTGTAGTTGGCAATACGTCTTAAGCTCCCGCGATTAAAGTGCCTGATGTCGAGACGGAGCGGCAGAATGTGGAGGACCACGGCGGCGTTGATGAGCCCGGAAAGCAGCGGCATCGACACCGTGATCAGGGCAACCGCGAGAAGGCCGTACCCATGCTGGATTGCGATCACAATCGCAACCGCGCGCAACAGGGTTGTGCCGATGTTAGTGAAGTTCAACAGGTAGAAACGCTGCAACCCCTCGAGGACACCGCCAAACACTCCCAGGGGAAAGCCGAGAGACACCGCCGAACCAACTATTAAGAAAAGCCACCGCGCCGTGTGCAGGAACTGTGGCGATATGCGAAAGATCGAGTCGACGTAGAAACTTCCGGTCAAAGTGATGAAGATCGCGACCGCACCGATTCCACTGTAGGTGAACAAGGCCGTGCTGACGAGGCGGTTCAGCTCCTCCTGGTTTTGAATAGCCGAGAAGGTGGCAACATAGCGCACGATCGACGAACGAATTCCGAGATCGAACAGTCCGTAATATCCGGTGATGGAGAAGACCAGGAACCACAAACCGAAAGCTTCGTCTCCCAGATGGTGAATGATGTAGGGAGAAATAAAGATGCCGACGCAAATGTTGACGCCAAGCGCAAACCAGCTTGAGCCAACATTTTTGAAGATCGCGACTTTATCCAGCTTTTTCATGGAAAACAACTTCCATCGGTCCGGTTGTTTCGCCTCGAGGTCACTGGATGTTTCGCATTGCGCTGTTGACTCCTGCTACATTACTAATTCTTATTCTGACGCTCACTCGTGGCTACGGGCGTGAGCCCTTCAATCGACCGGAGGCATGGCTGAATGCAATGGAATACGGATCAAATCGAATCGTATGAGTCTCGTTGCTGCCCGCCTCAACCTTTGGCTCGTAATTCCGCAGGATAAATGCCGAAAATCACGTTCATTCCGAAGCATTCAAGATCAATCTCCTGGAGACACTTCCGCTCCACGATGTCGTACAGCGCGATGTGCGTCGACCTTTCTTTTTCCTTGAAAGCATGCTTGATCCACATAACGTTTTCCTTGAACTGAGTCTTGCGCACCCGCGTAAACCCTACCCAGACCCTTCTCCGATCGAGGGGTAAAACTCCGCGGCACCATCCAAGCAGCACTTCATCTTGCTGCCGGCTCCTGTGAATTTCGTTGAGATCCACAATTTGGTCGATCTGAAGAGTGTGACGGTTCGCAATTACAATCCTTCCGTCCACGGTCGTGAAATAAATTCGATCGCCATCGACCAAGCCGTCGTGAGGCCTCTGGACATCAATGTTGATTCGGCTTCCCGGGTTCGTCAAGCAAACTGCGTCCTTCTGCGACAGGCGCGTGACCCATACCTCCTCACCCAGTTGAAAGACGCTGTTGGGATGAGACTGGTGCGGTTTCGTGCTATCTACCTTACGATAATCTACATCCCGCGAGAACCGGGACCACGGGTCTTGCCCCAGTACATTCCATTCCGCCAGCACTCGTCCCTCGGGGGTAAACTTCACAACCATATCGAGTCCAGTATCCGCTACCAGGAGGTCGCCCTCTGGCGTCGGCGTGACGTGATGGACATCATTAAAACAAGGCAGAGAGATGTAACCGATCCGCTTGAAACTGGGCACCTCAAAGATCAGAACCTCGGTAGACGTGCACGTATAAAGCTTGTTCCCGACGAGTGTGGCTGACTTGAAGACATGGGATGATTCATCGCTGGCGCACGCTTCAGGAGGGCTCTTGTATTCAACTTCAACCGTGACCGTCTGGGCCGACGTGTCCAGACGCAATATCAAGGCAGCTTCGTACAGACGTTGCTCATCCTCATTTTTGAACAGTAGCTTTCGCTGGCGTCCTCCGAGGAGATATAGGAAACTCATCGTCCCGCAGGCCTTCTCAAGGACGGTTCTCCCGAGTCTTGATGCTGCCATTCGTCCTGTAGTTGTAACGGTTCGGAGGGCGAAAGAACCTGCGAAACCAACGTGACCGGCCGTGCGACAAGTAAAATAATAATCAGGCTCCAGATTGGTTTCTGCGGGCTGCTATATGATGCGAAATCTCAGCCCGGGAATTGCAAGAAATCTCTACTCTCCCGGCCGCTCGGTCGGAATCGTTGCGAGACGAACCGGAATTAGTCAATCCGGCTGCCGTTCCTGATGGCGGAGTCCAAGGACTTCGGTGTATCCCCATCCAGCGAAACACGCCAGAAGTAAGTCTATCCCCACCCTGAAGCGCAGATCTGACCAATAGAGCACAGCTGCGATGGATAGTAGATTCAAGATGGCCAAAAGGCCGAGCAGTAGACGCCCGGGGTCGAACCGTTTGAGCGCGACAACCATCCCGAGAAGCCCCGCAGGGAATATTGGTAGCCAGTACAGTAATAAAACAATTCTTTCATGCAGGCCCTGTCTTCCCCTTGGATCGTAGGGGAGCAAGGTCGTCCAGAATCTGCGGAATGTTAGTTTCGCGTAACCAGCCGGATGATCCAGCACGAATTGTATGCCTATGCGCCGGGAGAGACGGTCGCGATCCACCGCAGCAGGGACCTGAGAATTCGCGGTTTCCGCCTCATGCCATACTCGCCGTTGCTCGATGACCCATGGACACGAGCCTTCCGCCCAATAGGGGACGAACGCGCCTTCCGAAACGACGCACAAGTTATTACCTTCGAGGAAATCCTCTCCTGCGATGCTTGCAACGGGCACAAAAACGCCAAACCGCACATAGTTGCGTATGGTCCACGGGAGAACCACACTAACCGCAATTAACGCGATGATACTGTATTCCGCCCAGGTTCTGAGGGTTCGCGGCGCTGAAATGAGCACAACTGCCCCCATAGCGACCAGCAAGAGCACGCCATTCTCCCGCGTCAGCACGCAGAGACCTGTCATGGCACCGCAGACCACAGCCCACCGAACTCGTCGCGTTTCAAACCAAACCAGAAACGCCCAGATCGCCGCCGCAAAGAAGAAGAAAAACAAGTCTTCGTTATACGGCTGAGAAGCGGAATTCACGAGGATGGGGTGAGCCGCAGCCACGACACCGGCGAACCAAGCCGCACCCGGCCTGCGGAAGACATGCAAGGAGATCAAACCCATAAGTCCCGCCAAGAGTCCGCCAAACAAGGCTTGGAGCGGAAAGAAAAGTTTGAAAGAGAATCCTGAGATCGCGAACGTTCCAGCAAGGAAGAACTCGTACAAAGGAGCCTTGAATAAAGCTTCCTCACCCCCATAGCGGATGTTTCTTCCGGACGCAACCGGAGCCTGATCTACGATGTAGCCCTTGCCCGACAGCAAAGCTTCCGCGATGAGAACATGATAGAGGGCGTCGGCGTCCCACGCGTTGATGAAGGCACGCCCCGAAAGATTGGTCAGAGCACTTCGATATCGAGCTATCCCGTAGCCCATTCTGAGTCCGAAGCCAAGGATCACCAGAATCACAAACAGACGTTTTGGAGAGCTGAATCGACTCAACCAGGATCTCCTTCTTGGCCTTAAAAAGAAACGCGATTGTACATCAAATCGTGTTTGTTCACGACGCGGTTTGGGCGTTCTCACCTGACCAAATCTTCTGCCACGGCTTGCCCCGGCGCGTAATAGCAGGTTTGCCGATTTGCGCTATAGCAGTAGCTGCGATCATGCTCGAAAACGAGCAGGCCCGGGCTGCGAGCGAGATCAACCTGCTGCCGGAGCTGTGGCTGTTACATGATGCGAAGGTCGACAAGGTCCGGCGGTTCGCTGCTCGGCCATTTACTTTTCTACCCTGACGCATACCGGTTGATTTGGGGTTCCACGAGCGAAAGCAGTTCGTCTTTCAGGAAAGGTCCGCTTGCCAGCAGACCTGACAGAAGCGGATTGCGACGATTGGCCGTCAGGTCAGTTCTTTCCAAGGTGCTGACAAAACCGCCCGCACTCCGCACCAAGGCAGCTCCCGCCACCACGTCCCACTCGTTCTTCGGCGTCAAAGTAAAAGTCGCATCCGCTAGCCCAGCGGAGACTAGAGCCAACTTGTAGGCCACCGAGCCCATCGGCCGAATCTGCACGGCTGCATTCTCAAACGCCTTCCACTCGCCGCGCTTGACCTCGCTGCGGCTGGCTAGAATGAGCGCGCCGTCCAGAGTGCGGCGCTGGCTGCACTGGGCCGGCTTGCCGTTGTAGGTGACGCCAGAGTCGATTGCTCCCAGGAAAGTTTCGTCAGTGGCCGGATTATAGATTCCCCCAGCTACGGGACGCCCGTTCTCAACGAATCCGATCGAAGCGCAAAATTCCGGGATGCCTTTGACAAATTCGCGCGTGCCGTCGAGAGGATCGACCACCCACACCCGTGAACGTTGCAGGCGAATGGGATCGTCCACGCTCTCTTCGGAGAGCCACCCTTCCCCTTCGCGCAGAAGTTCCTCGCGCAGAACCGCGTCCAGTGAGCGATCTGCTTCGGTCACAGGATCGTGCCCGATTTTGTATTCAGTCTCAATGGCTCCCGGCGTGAACCGGGCAAACACCGCGCGGGAGGCTGCCAGCGCGGAGTGAATTCGGTCCAAAATTTGTGCGTAGGATTTTGATTCCATGATCACTCTAAATAAGCCCAAGCCTTGCAGAGGCGCGTTTACCAAGCCATGAGCATACGCGCGCCCGTGGCCAGCAATACCGCGCACAAAATACGTCTGAGCCACGGAACCGGAACTCGCGTGCTCAGGTAAGAACCGAGCAATCCGCCCGGAACCGATCCAATCAGGAGCGCCCCAACCAAGTGGACATCAATGTTGTGGTTTATTTTGAAATGGAGAAAACTAGTTACGCCAGTGAGGATCAGTGCGTGGACAATATCAGTGCCAACCATAACTTTCGGCTGAAAGCTGTAGAACAGCAACAACATCATCATGACTATGCTGCCGGAGCCAACCGACGTGATGCCCACGAGAAATCCCGCCACCAGCCCGATGACTGACATTCCCACAAACGACTTCGCCGTAGGAGGCCGTTCCGCCACCCGGTCCTCGAGTTTTTTCTGGAAGAATAAGAAAGTCGGAATGCAAACCAGCAGGACTCCCACCGCTACGGTGATGAAGTGGTTGACACCATCGCCATGCAATCTCCGCAAATGGTGCAGGAAACTTACGCCCACATAGGATCCCGGGGCGCTGCCGACGGCCAGAGCCAAAACTACTTTGACCTTAACTGTGCCCTTGCGCAGGTGAACGATGCTGGCACCGATCTTGGTGAGGAAGTTGAAGAGCGCGTCCGAGCCCACGGCTTGCATGGGAGGCACGCCCAAACCGAAGATGAGAATCGGGAGCAGCAAAACGCCGCCCCCGACTCCCGTCATTCCGATGAGAGTCCCGACTCCTAAACCTACCAAGATCTTAATTAGCAGATCCATGACGTACCGTCGCCTAAACCGACTCCGCCGCCGTTCCGATGAAGCCCTCTCGTTCGAGGTGCAGAATAATTTCCTGCGCTGCCTCTTCCGCGGATAGCTCCCCGGTGTTGATGGTGACTTCGGCGTCGGTCGGCGCCTCGTAAGGATCCGAGATACCCGTGAATTCTTTGAGAATTCCCGCGCGCGCCTTGGCATACAAGCCCTTGCGATCGCGTTGTTCGCAGACTTCCACGGTCGTAGCGATGTGCACCAGAATGAACCCTCCGTAGGGCTCAATCAGTTGCCGGACATATTTGCGCGTCGCGTCATAGGGTGCGATGGGCGCGCAAATGGCAATGCCGCCATTCTTGGTTATTTCGGATGCCACGTAGCCGATGCGCCGGATGTTGATGTCGCGGTGCTCTTTGGAGAAGCCGAGTTCGGAAGATAGATTCTTCCGCACCAGGTCGCCATCCAGCATCGTGGTCGGACGCCCGCCCATTTCCAGGAACTTCGTCATCAATACATTTGCGATGGTCGACTTGCCCGACCCGGAGAGGCCAGTGAAGAAGATGGTCACACCCTGTTTGTGACGAGGCGGGAAGCTGCGGCGCAATTCGGCCACGACTTCAGGATAGGTGAACCAGGCGGGAATCTCACGGCCTTCGTTCAGGCGTTGGCGGAGTTCCGTGCCGGAGATGTTCAGGACGCGATCGCCGTTCTTGACTTCATCGTCAGGAACGTATTTGTCCTGCTCCTCGAGGTACACCATCATGTTAAACGGCACCATGGTGACGCCGATGTCGGCTTCGTTTTTCTTGAATACTTCCTGAGCCTGGTAGGGACCATAGAAGGGCTTGCCGTCAGTGTCCTTGCCCGGACCCGCATGATCCCGGCCCACGATGAAGTGGGTGACGCCGTGATTCTTGCGGATGAGCGCGTGCCAGATGGCTTCACGCGGTCCGCCCATGCGCATAGCGAGCGGCAGCAGGGAAAGCTTCGCCGTAGACTGCGGGAACTTCGGCAGCAAGAGCTGGTAGCAACGCACCCGGGTGAAGTAGTCGACGTCACCCGGCTTGGTCATGCCAACGCTGGGATTGATCAGCAGGCTGGCCTCAACTTGCTTGGCAGCGCGGAAGGCGAGCTCGACGTGAGCGCGGTGCATAGGATTACGAGTCTGGAAAGCGACTACCTTCCGCCAGCCCACGCGGGCAAATTCGGCGCGCACTTCGGCGGGAGTCAGGCGCAGGCTTCGGAAATCATAATGCGAAGGAATCTGCGCGCCTTCCAGCTTGCCGCCCACGTACCACGGATTCGCCTTGTTCATGGCATAATCGGCGCCGGGATGAGCGGAGCTGGTGCTGCCGAAAACCGCATGTGCCTCAGCTTTGCGGTCGGGCTGCCAGACGTCCTCCACGTTCAACACCGCCAGCATCACGCCTTCGGGATCGCGCAATGCGACCTTGCTGGTGCCCGGCGTTAATTTCTTGGCAAATTCCTCGGTCACGTCCAGCGTGATCGGCATGGGCCAAAGCGTTCCGCTGGCCAACCGCATGTTGTGGCAAACGCCTTCGTAATCGGCGCGAGTCATGAAGCCGCGCAGCGGAGAAAATCCTCCGGTGAGCAGCAACTCAAGATCACAAAGCTGGCGGGGGGTGAGATCCCATGATGGCCATTCTTTCGAATGGGATTTTAATTCGGCGACTCGCTCGGGCTGAGCGACAAGTTGAATAAGCTCTCCGCCGTGCGGCGGAATGAGATGGCTGGTTGAAGCGGTCAAGCTATGCCTCCTGAATCTTGTCTTTGTCTATTACCTTTATTGTATTTCCCTGGGGATCACTTCCCAGAATTTTTACCGGGGGCGGAACCGATTGCAGATACTTAAGGGAGAGGACAAACCCCGAAGCTTGTCTGACAGAATATCACTTTTCTGAGATCGAAAGAAACCCAGATCGATTTCTGTGAACAACCCGGCAATCCAGCAATTAGCGGACCTTCCAGGCCTAGCCTTATCCGCGCAAACAGATGAAAATGAAGTACCTTTAGGAATATTTTGATGGCGAATCGCGCCCGCAGCTCGGCGTATGAAAACAATTGCGACAATTGGTAGAGCAATTCCACCCATCCACGATCTTGAAGAGTTCACCGAGGCTGATTCACCAAGACTGGATCAGTTTCCAATCCTGGCCGCGTACGCAAAGAGCGGCTATGTAGCCGGGCCCACCTGGCACGTCGCGAAGAAGCCAACGGGATACCTCCGAGGCATCAGGCCGCGTCGCCAGCAAGGCATTTTGTTCGCCCACCCCAAGTGCGATGTCGAATTGACTTAGCGGAAGCGATAAGCCATCTCCTGTGGCTTTGATGTACGCTTCCTTGCGCGTCCAACAACGGAAAAACGCCGCGGGTTTTTCCTCCGCAGAGACAGCCGCAAGTTGATTCTGCTCGTGCGTGGAGAAAAAACGGCGCGCAATGGCCTCCAGTTCGAAATCGCTGCGAACTCGTTCTACATCCACGCCGATCGCGCGTCCGCGAGTAAAAGCCAGCAACGCAACGCCTCCGGAATGAGAAATGTTGAACATCACATTGCTATCCGCGTGCGGCCGTGCCAGAGAAGGTTTCTCCTTCTGCGAGTAATAGAAGCTCAAGCTGTTCGGATCGGATGCGAGATAGCCCGCAAGAATCATCCGCAACAGGGCTCGCCCTGCAACAAAGCGCTGGCGGTCTCGGGAAAAATGAAAACGGGAGGCGCGGGCCGATTCATCGGAGGAAAGAATTTTTTGCCAGCGGGATTCTTCCGCGCGGATCGCCTCCAGATCGACTCGCCAAAGTTGCACTTCATCTTCGGGCAGCGCAAGCGGCGCCTCGATCTGGAAGCCGGGGTCGGTGATGTTCAGGTTCTGGCTCATGCGTCGGCGTTAGCGCGGCAATTCATTGTTGATTTCTGATTGTCGATTCTGATGATCGCCTCGAAAGATCGTTGCCGGATATTTTCAATCAACAGTCAACAATCAAGACGCGGGGGTGGTTCGCGAGGTTCAGTCCGTCCGTGGTGACTTGCCCATGGTTCTCCCGGCGGTCAATGCTGCGGCATCCGATGGGATGACCTGTTGCGCAACTGCCGGCTCGGTCACGGAATATTTCAGCAGACACCACAATGCGCGCACGCCATCCTTCCAGTTGATTTTCTTGCCTTCCTCATAGGTACGGCCCCAGTAGCTGATGCCGACTTCGTAGATGCGCAGATTTCGTTTGGCGATCTTCACCGTGATCTCAGGCTCGAAGCCAAAGCGCTTTTCTTCCAGAGGAATCGATTGGATGACCTCGCGCCGGAAAGCTTTGTAGCAAGTCTCCATGTCGCTGAGGTTGATGTTGGTAAGCGCGTTGGAGAGCAAAGTAAGAATCCAGTTGCCCACGGAGTGCCAAAAGTAAAGCACGCGATGCGGCCGGGCGGAAAGAAAGCGCGACCCGTAGACGACATCGGCACGCCCTTCGGTCAGTGGCTCCAGCAACACCGTGTACTCCGCCGGATCATATTCGAGGTCGGCGTCCTGAATGATTACGAAGTCCCCGGTTGCCGCCTGAATCCCCCGGTGCAGCGCCGCACCTTTTCCCATGTTTCTGGGCTGCAACAGAACTCGAATCTGGGGACACTCCACCTGCAACTGGGCGAGGATCTCCCGTGAGCCATCGGTCGATCCGTCGTCCACGCAAATCAATTCGATCTCGAGCGGAACGGCGAGAACTCGATCAACGACTTGCCGCAGGGTGGCGCGTTCGTCGTAGACCGGCATGACGACGGAAAGGATCATGGTAATGAATAATGAAACGTTGTTGTCCGCTGTAGTGTAGTGCAAGCGCAACCTTGAAGTCTGCTTTAATGATTCCACAACAACATCAGTGTGGCCACCGGTCACGCGGACGGGCGTAGACAGCGCGCACGAGTCCGATTTAGCCGGACGCGTGCCTCATTTGTCCCAAACCGGACCGTCAGAGGGCAAGATGTAAATTGTTCTAGGTCCACCCTAGGGTCCAGCACTTTTCACCTAGGGTATTTGCCTGAGTTCCGGTTGTGATAACCGCCCATTGATGGCGCAAATTAATTTTTTCGAGCCTTGCGTGGTACAGCTATTTCTGCCGGGTATCACCAACCTCGTGTGCCCTAGCTGGAGGTGTCAGGGATTTTTCGCTCGACATTACGGTTTTTCCCCAGTCTTAGTGGGCATCCTCCGACGGTCAGAAAAATTCATGGATTAGAGACGCAACACGGTGCCGGGTAGGCGAATCCCCTCCCTGCGGCCTTCGGACGCCCTGTGGAAATGATTGGTCCTTGATCACATCTTTATTTGTCTCAAAGTGGCATTGTAGATGCTAGGAATATGCAAACACGCCAGTTGCATATAGGGGCGGAGCTATTAGACCAAGGGCGCAGGGGGAGTGATGATCGAGCAGTCCGTTCGGTTAGGACCGCGCGAAGAGCAAATCGTCGAACTGCTTTTGCAAGGCTGTGACAACGCCGAAATTGCCAGCCAGCTCAAGATGGCGCGCAGAACCGTGAAAGCTCATTTCAACCGGTTGTTCCTGCGTTTCGGAATTACCGACGGAATCAAACGAGTAAAACTCGCGACACTCTTATATCGGAGGCAATCATGTTCCCTTACGAACGTTATGGAAGCCGCACCCCCAGTGAACGAGAGCACCAGGTCATCGAGCTTGTCGCCCAGGGGCTGAAGAACCGCGACGTGGCACACGCCATCGGCACCACCGAGCACGTTGTAAAAAATTATCTGCGCGTGATCTATGACAAGCTCGGACTCTGGAACCGGGTGGAACTCGCCCTGTGGTACGAGTCGCGTAGACAAGGACCGGAACTCCCCGCCTGACGAACTCCAAAATCTTTGGCTGCCAGTTTTACTGGCAGCCGAAAGCTTGCAGGTGACGTAATCTTTCCGCCGCGGCCGTCACGCCTTTTCGCGCCGCCGCATCCAGCAGAAGTCGCCCCTGGTCGCAGTTCTTAGTTACACCCTCCCCCCGAAGATACAAATCCGAGAGAAGGAAGGTTGCGGTCACGTTCTGTTTGGCCACAGCCTTCCATAACCATCGTGCGGCCTCCTGAGTGTCGCGCGCTGCGCCCGGTCGGGCATCCAGAAATTTCTGCGCTGTAGCCAATTCTTCGAAGCCGCCTTGTTCTGGAGCGGGATTGGTGGACATAGCGATCACGGGAACAATCCGCGGAGCGGGGCGGGGCTTAGATGTAACGTTCGCTGGCGCACTCGTATCGGTTTGGTTCTGAGTGCGCGCCGTTGATACCGGTGGCGTAGCCGGTGGGGTACTTCTCTCCATTGCATTCTGGACGGGGGTCGGTTGTTGCTCAGTCGAAACTGGGTGCGGGATCTGAGCCGGATTCCTGACATTGCTCCAGAAGGCAGCGCCGCTGCGCCACCCCATGTAGAGCAGAACGGTAAGAAGGATAGCCACTACCGCTCCGAGATAAACGCGGTAACTACGGGGCGCGGAATCAAGCTCGGATTGAAATTGGAATCGCGGACCGGGATCGGGGAAATTCTGTTCCCGCATGGGCCAGGATTCGTTCTGAGGGATTCGATTCTCAGAGGTTCGATGATGTTCGAACCGATCTGCGCTCTCAGCGAATTCAGCCAACGGCTCACTGAGCCTGCTTTCGGATGGCACGTTGGATTCGGCCCAACTCGCCGCAGACGGTGCGGTTCCCTCGGCCTGCTCTGGCGAAAAATCCAGAGGCATGCCGCACATCCCACAAAATCTCTGCCCTCTCCAATTGTTATGCCCGCACGAATTGCACGTCAGTGGCATCTCCTCGGCGTGAGCGTGTGAATCTCGTGTTGCTGCCTGGTGGTGCGCCCGGATGTGCTGCTCTTTCCCAAAACCATCGTCCAATCTCGCGGGTTCGTGCTGGTCGCTTTTTTGAAAAGCAGGTTTTTGAAAAGCAGGCTCTTGAAAGACAGGATTTTGAAGAACAGGAGTCTCTGGAGCTGGACTGTTCGGGAACCCAGTTCGATTTTCTGGGATTGGAGCTGCCTCTGGTGGAGAGCTGCTCTCTAATTCTCGCAGCAATTCAGCCACGGCCTGTCCCCGCTTTTCGGGCGGGTTGGTGAAATACACTTCTGCCCATCGTCCCATGTGCGCTCCCAGCACGGGGTTCAAGAGTGGATTCAGCTCGGGATCGGGCAGCGTGGTTGCGTCGGACTCTTCTGTTGGTTGAGCCACTGTCATTCTCCGGAGAACGGCAACGATATGATTGCACTCCCGTCAAGGAAGGTTGTCAAATATCGGGATGTGGAAATCAGGTTGGTGGCGAGAAAGATGTTAGGCGGACATCAGTCACAGGCTTTTCGCGAAGCAGGTTCGAACTGATCCAATTGTGCATCGCGCTGGTTGGCAAACTTGCCCTGTGGCGTCTTGCCATAAAGATCGGAATCCGGGCAGTAGTAAAGGGCGGTGTGCAAATCGATCCAGACCTGGGTGTCGGGATTGCCTTTGTATTCCGGGGTCTCCGGCGCTTCGGCTAATCCGAGGCTGATCAGAAGCTTGTCGAAGGTGGAAAGATCTGCGTCAGGAGCCGACGGCTTGCTCCTAAGAGTGTTCCCGGAAGCTGTGGTTCCATGACCGGTTGCGCCCACGGAGTGGCTGGATAATATTCCCCAACGAATGACGATCACCACCATGACCACTGCGAGCGCGAGGTAGAAATCGCCACGCCGGGCGCGCCAGAAACGTGCAAATGCGCTGGGGGAACGGGTTCCCGCCAGCATTTCCAGAAAATCACGAGCTCTCGCGGCGGAACTCCAAGTGACATCCTGCGGCTGCGGTTTTAGCAGCGCGGTGGGGGTGGCTTCAAGATCGTCTCCGGGCTGTGCGCCGGGAGGTGAGGAAATCTGAGGCGCTTCTGCGTCTGTATCCGCGCTGGCAGCAATGGTCTGCACTGCCAGCAGATCATCCTCGCCGAATTTTGGCAACAGAATCGTATGGGGCAGATCCTCTTTTCCTGTTTCTTCCGCTGCATTCGGGCTCGCAACAGTGTTGAGAGCCGCTGCCAAGTAGGCTGCTTCCGGGAGTGCCGAGGTCCCATTCTGAGGCACAGGGGCATCCTGGCTGGCCAACTGCTTATGCCACGCCGAAGCCAGTTTGCTCTGGATGCTGGATGGATCAGTGTCGCCGACGCGTGGGGCGCCACATTTACCGCAAAACTGTTCCTCCGCCACCACGTCGCTTCCACACTTCCAGCACGCAGAGCTTTTCGTTTCGCTTCCCATGCTGGCGCTAAGACTTTTGCCCGAGATCTCAGGAATTTGTTCCTGGGCCAAAGATGCGAGATCAGGCGTGAGCTTTTCGATTGCGGCTAACATCTGAGACCGCTCTGCGGCCATCGACTTCTTCAATGCCGATTCGGCGTCCCGCCCAATCGTTTCCGTCACCAAACCCGCCATCAGTTGGCAGGTGTGGATGTCCTGTTCGGCGAATCCGCGCACTTTGTCGAAGTAGAGTTCCAGCGCTCCCACGATGCCGCCATCGTGATAGACCGGCACTGTGACCAGCGATTGAATTTTCCGCTTGCGGCAGAGCTCCGGGTCGAACATGAACTCGGTGCTTACATCCTGAGTGCGCAGCACCTGCCCGGTACGCACGCTGGACGCGCAAATCGCCGTCTCCAAAGGAACTTCGCTTTCCGGCGGCAAAGCCGAAGTCCCCGCCCCGGCACGATACCGGATAATTTTTCCTTCCAGAATCCCAATCGCTGCGCCGGTGGCGTTGGTGATGCGCGCTACTCTTTCCGCAATCAGCGCCATCGCTTTTTCCGGTTCGAGATGTCGCATCTGAATCTGGTGTTGCGCTTCGACAATCTCTGCCAGCGTGAGCGTGTAGTCGCCGTTGGCGCGCGGACGTTCTTCCGGAGACTGGGCACTTCTCGGCAAAGCAGCCTGTGCGGCCTGGTCTTGCTGCCGAAGTTGTTCGCAGTGCAACTCCAGGCTGGCCTCCATCTCCTGCATGCCGCGGTTGTGCTCCTGAATCACATAAGCGGCTTCCAGCAGCTTTTCAAAAGTCTGCTCGTCGAGGACCGGTTTGTTCTTCTGTTCGCTCACGATCTTCATTTTGCAGCCCTTGTAGTCGGCGCGGACGAAGCAGCCGCAGGGGACGAATACCATTTTAGTGCAATTCCCCCGCCAAAGAACTTGATTACTATGCCTCCTCAGAGGGGCTTACTACCTCGAAAGAGGCAAGCATCCCGGGACTCTGTAAAGGAGTACCGGCGTTAGACACAACCGTAACGAATTTAACGAGTTAGGCAGCTAGATTTGGATTGGTTCACGCACGCTACCCGGACTTTTTCAAGCGCCGCCGGAGGTTACCTTCGTAAGCCTCAGCGCAAGTGCTCCCGCACCGCGCCAATTTTTTTCTTTTTATAGGGCTCCCCTTGCGTTCCGCCACCGCTTCCCCCCTGCTCGCGATCACATTCTTTTCCTCTTCCAATTTCACAGAAGCTCGCATTCCGGTGAATTAGTCAAAGCAGCCTGTGCAAGAAATGTTGACCGCCGAGTGTGAGCTCCAAATTGAACAACGTGAAGGGACATTGATGTCCATTTTGGGAAGCCTAAAGTTTTTCTTGCCAGCGCATCCATGCTGTTGTTTTCATGCGCCTGCTCGCGAGGAAATCGACGGAGTTGCGAATGCCCTGTGCAATATGAAAGTAAATGCCTTATCTCGACTGATAGAGAAACTTGGGGATGCCCTTCGATAACTGGAGTCTTGTGACTCGGTCGTTGCACAAAGGTGAAGTCTAAATGGCGAAGCCCTTTCGGCTGCATGCGTTCTTAGCCCAATGTGGGAAGAAGAAATTCCGCACGAAGTTTCTGATTTTTCCGCGAGCTAGGGTTCTTGTCCCTAAGTGTAAGAACACGCTGATCTTAATCGCAGCCGAGGCGAGAGAGAAGGTTTGGCGAAAGATGTGCTTAACCGAATGGTGCAGGACGCAATCGGGTGGAAGGAAAAAAGATCGCAAGAGACGAAGCAAAATTAAGAAGCAGAAGGGAGAACTACCGTGATGGACCTCGATGGAATGAAGGTTACACCGAGAGATCAGCAGGTGCTGGACTTGCTGGTCCAGGGTTGCAGCAACAAAGAGATCGCCGGCCAGTTGAGCATCAGCCCGCGCACCGTGAAACAGCACTTGCGAACGCTATTTCTGCGCGCCGGTATACGCGACGGGCGCAAGCGGGTGCGGTTAGCTACGGCGGCATTCGAGAGGGTGGAGGTGAAATCATGATGCCGCGGGAACGTTTGACCCCCAAGGAAATTCAGGTAGCGAATCTGGTGTGGCAGGGGCTTACGAATCGTGAGATCGGCAAGCTGATGGGCACCACCGAGCAGGTGATCAAGAATCATTTGCGCAGCACCTTCGACAAACTGGGGGTTTGGAGCCGGCTCGAGTTGGCGATGTACGTGGCCAGTCATGGCGGCAAGAACTGGCTGGAGGAGCCGGAACGCCCGGACTTCGCGGCGCCTCGTGCGGCTGCGGCGAGCTAGCGGTTTCCGTCCGAATCTCGAAAGCCGAACAACAACTGCAAAACGTTTGCACTGTCCAACGCGAGTCCGTTCGACTTAACGATGGAAGGTATTGAAGAAAAAAGGTTTATGCGTACAGTGCAGTCGGCCTGCAAATTGCATTAGCAGACTCGACCCAATCGGGCGGGCTCACAAGCGGATCAAGCCCGCTCCGCAGTCCCTGGGCGGGGCGGGTATGGACTATAAAGAAACCTTCTGGATGGCCTGCGACTCCACCGAACAGCTACGGGCGGAGTATGGCCCGTTTCACACTCGCGCCGAGGCGGAAGCGGAAGCCCGCAAGCTGGGGTTCAGCTATTTGCTGCGCTACGAGCACCTGCTCGACGACAAAGAGGAGATCCAGGAAGTCCGCTGCATTTTCATCGAATTGCCCGGAGCCATCGTTCCGGAATTCTCCTCCGTAAGCCTGCACACTCGTTGCGCCACTTGTGGCGAGTCCGCGACTCACGACAAGGCGTGGCAGGCCGAGGTATGGGCCGACATCCACGAGTTTGAACACTCGCGCCATCTCGTGCGGCTCTTCGAACATTCGCGCGGCAGGGGGCTGAAGGAAATCGGCGGCTGGCGCGGATAGTTCTCCGCACGGCTGGGCAGCAACTCACGCAGCTGCCGACAACTCGCTGGCCGCAGCTCGGTCCACGAACCAGATCAACTTGCCATCCGTCGGCTGCACCAGCTTGGAGGGATATTTCTCGCCCGGAGCTTTGCCTTCCAGCACTTCATGCAGCACCGGAGCTTTATCGGCTCCACTCACCAGAAACGCAACACAGCGGGCCGCGTTCAGCACGGGCAGCGTGAAGGTAATCCGGCTGGTTTGCATTTTTTCAATCCAGTTGGCCACCACGAGCCGCGACTTTTCCTGCAAGGCCGCCGTTTCCGGAAACAAGGACGCAGTATGCCCATCCGGTCCCATGCCCAGCAAGATCAGATCGAAGCGGGGAAAGTCTCCTGCCGAAACAGCGAAAAATTTGCGCAGCGTCTCTTCGTAGGCTTGCGCCGCAGCGGTGGCATCGGGGTTCTCGGAGGGCACGGGAAAAACATTGGCAGGTGGGACCGGAACCTTCGACAGCAAAGCCTCTTTCGCCATGCGGTAGTTGCTCTCCGGGTCGTCCGGCGGAACGTGGCGCTCATCGCCCCAGAAGAAAAACATTTTTTCCCAGGGCAAGTTGCTGCTGGCATTGGCCGCAATCAAGGTGTACAGGTTCCGGGGCGTCGATCCGCCGGAGAGCGCAATCGTGAAGCGTCCACGCTGCGCGATGGCATCGGAGGCGGCGCGCAAAACTTCATCGGCAGCCGCCTGAAAAAGATCCTGAGGCGTGGTCAATTTACGCAGCTCCAACCGGGAGCTCATGAAACCACCACATGCGTACTGCTGGCATTCGTGGCAGCGCAACGCGCGGCGCCCAGCAACCCGGCCTTGTCATTAGTAATCACCTGAACCGGAATGGCCTCCAGCAGCGGGCGCAATCTGCCTTTCTCGAGAAAGGCGCGCATAAATAAAGGGCCTGTGAGCTTCGGAAGAATCTTCGGCGAAATGCCGCCGCCCAGAAAAACGCCGCCGGTGGCCATCGTTTTCAAAGCGAGATTGCCCGCTTCCGCGCCGTAAACTGAAATCCACAAATCAAGCGCCTGCCCGGCCCGAGAATTGCCCTCATTCAGCGCCGCACGTGAGATCGTAGCGGCCGCGTCACCCTGTTTGAGTTGAGCGGAAAACCCGGCAGGTTCTTCTCCACACTCTTTGCCGCTGAGAAACTCATACACATTCACCAGGCCGGGACCGGATAAAATGCGTTCATAACTGACATGCCCGTAACGGCTGGCGAGGTACTGCAACAATTCGATCTGCAATTCTCCCTGAGGCGCAAAATCCACGTGTCCGCCCTCGCATGCGAAGACCTCGTGTCTCTTGCCGTTCCAGAATAATCCCGCTTCTCCTAAGCCCGTCCCCGGCGCGATGACCGCCTGATTGCCGGTTGACGCTTCCACGTGATTGAGCGCAATCAAATCCTGTGAGCCGAGAGCGCCGATGCCCCACGCACTCGCTTCAAGGTCATTAATCAGGAATGTAGCAGGCAATTGAATCTGTTTCGCCAGTCGGGATTGCTCGATGACCCAGGGAAGATTTGAGGTTTCGACGCGCCCATTGTGTACCGGCCCCGCAATTCCAAAACAGGCAACCTCGGGCATGGACTTGGAGTCCTGCAGAAACTTGGAGACAATCTCGCCGAGTTCGCTGTATTCGCGGCTCGGGAAAATTTTCTCGGAAATCAACCGAAGGTGCCCATTCTGCGGCTGAAAATAGGCCAGCCGAGCGTTGGTTCCCCCAATATCGCCGGCCAGAATCATTTCTCGAAGTTCCTCCAGTGCCGTCCGTCGCGTTCCAATAATTCGTCAGCTTCTTTTGGCCCCCAGGTACCGGAAGCGTAATTCGGAAAATTCCGCGGGGGCAGCGCCTTCCACAGATCGAGGACCGGATTCACCACGCTCCATCCCGCCTCCACCATGTCCGCGCGCTGAAACAGTGTCTGGTCGCCGATCATGCAATCGTGCAGCAGCCGCTCGTAACCGGTGCTGGGCTGCTTTCCGAAATATTCCTGATATTCGAAGTTCATGTCTACTGTGCCCAGGCGCATCACCGGGCCGGGCACCTTGGCCGCGAACTGCAGGGAGATTCCTTCTTCCGGCTGGATGTGCAGTACCAACTGGTTCGGCATCAATTGCTGCACCGAGGTATCGCGGAACAGCACAAACGGAGCCTGCCGGAATTGGATCACGATATGCGTATTGCGCGCCGGCATGCGCTTTCCGGTGCGGAGGTAGAAGGGAACGCCCGCCCAGCGCCAGTTGTCAATCAGCAGCTTCATGGCGACGAAGGTCTCGGTGCGCGAATCCGGCGCTACATCGGGTTCGGAACGGTAGGCGGGAACATGCACGCCATCTTCCGTGCCCTCCCCGTACTGGCCACGCACCGAGCGGGTTAAAACTTCCTCGTCGCTGATGGGCTGGATGGCATGCAGAATCTTGGCCTGCTCATCGCGCACGGCATTCGCGTCAAACGAAATGGGAGGCTCCATGGAGGTCAGGCTGATGAGCTGCATGATGTGGTTCGGCACCATGTCGCGCAACGAGCCCGCGTGTTCGAAATAGCTGCCCCGGCCTTCCACGCCAACCGTCTCAGCGACAGAAATCTGTACGTGATCGATGTACCGCCGGTTCCAGATGGGCTCGAAGATTCCGTTGGCGAAGCGGAACGCCATGATATTTTGGACGGTCTCTTTACCCAGATAGTGGTCAATGCGGTAGATTTGTTTTTCATCGGCGAGCTTGAGCAGTTGCTGATTGAGGGCCTTGGCCGATTCCAGATCGTGGCCGAAGGGCTTTTCGATAACCACTCGGCGCCAGTGGTCGTTGTTCTGCTCCATCTGCCCGGTGGCGGCAAGCTTCTTAACAATGGGACCGAAGAAGCTGGGAGCCGTCGCCATGTAAAAGAAAGCATTCTGATGGGTTGAGTGATCCTGATCGATCTTGGCCAGGCGTTCTTTGATCTTGGGATAAAGAGAGTCGTCGTTGAAATCGCCGGCAAAATAATAGAAGCGGCGGGAGAAGTTCTCCCACGCCTCGCCCTTGACGCAGTCGCCGCAGTACTCTTTCACGTCGTCAAGGATCCGTTTACGAAAATCTTCGTCCGACATCTGCGCCCGGGCCACGCCCAGCACGGCAAATTCCTTCGAGAGCAAGTCCGCGCGGGCCAGGTTGTACAAGGCCGGGAGCAACAAGCGTGCCGTCAGATCGCCGGCTGCGCCGAAGATTACCATGATGCAAGGGTCGCCTTGTTTGCCGATGCGCGGTACAGTCGGTGCGGGTTGTTCCGCCAATTGAGCCATGATCGGATCCTCGGAGTTCTTCACTGAAACAAATTTCGGTTACGCGCTCTTCTTGGCTGGCTTGGCCGCGCCTGCCTGGCCCTCGCCTGCTTCAACGTGTCCGCCAAATTTCTGCCGCATCGCGGAGAGCATTTTTTCGGCAAAGGTATGCTGCTGCCGCGAGCGGAAGCGCACATACAGAGCTGCGGTCAACACCTCCGCGGGCACGGCTTCCTCAATTGCAGCCTGAATCGTCCAGCGCCCTTCGCCGGAATCCTGCACGTAGCCCTCATACTCGGAGAGTGTTGGGTTCTCGGTTAAAGCCATGGCCGTAAGATCGAGCAACCACGAACTGATTACGCTTCCTCGCCGCCAAACTTCTGCGATGTCAGGCAGATTCAGATCGTACCGGATATTTTCCGGCAAGTCTTTGCTGGTGGCATTCTTGAAGATGTCGAAGCCTTCGGCATAAGCCTGCATGATTCCGTATTCGATGCCGTTATGAACCATCTTCACAAAATGTCCGGAGCCCGAGGGGCCGCAGTGAATGTAACCTTCTTCGGCCGACCCGCCTAACTTTTCGCGGCCAGGTGTGCGAGGAATATCGCCTTTTCCCGGAGCCAGCGTTTTGAAAATCGGATCGAGCCGCTCGACCGCTTCGTCGGGACCGCCGATCATCATGCAGTAACCGCGATCGATGCCCCATACCCCGCCGCTCGTTCCCACATCTACGTAGTGAATGCCCTTACTCTTCAAGTCGCCTGCGCGCCGCACGTCATCTTTGAAATAAGAATTTCCACCGTCCATGATGGTATCGCCAGCCTGCATATGCTGCGCCAGCTTTTGCACCGTTTGCTCGGTGGGACCACCGGAAGGTACCATAACCCACACCGCGCGCGGCGGTGTAAGTTTGCTGACCAGATCTTCCAGCGACGACGAACCACCCGCGCCTTCGCCTGCAAGTTGCTTTACCGTATCCGCACTCAGATCCGAGACTACAAGTTTATGTCCACCGCGCATCAACCGCCGCGTCATATTCGCGCCCATGCGCCCCAGACCAACCATTCCCAATTGCATGAATCACTCCTTAAACGTAGCGCAGAAACTGGCGCGTAGCTGAACCAGCGCCCAAAACGTAGCGCCGGCGTCCCGCCGGCATTTTGCCGTCGAAATTATCCCAAAGCTTTTTGCACCGCCGCTGCCAGCGTAGTCAATCCTGCATTCACGTCGCGCTCTAAGTGCACGCGCAGCGCACGCCGTCCGCGCTCAGCCAGCACCTGGAAATCCCCGCGCGCTTGCGCCGCCTTGACCACGCCGAATGTATATTTCTGTTCCGGTACCGGTAGCTCCAGCGCATCATCACAAGTGATCTGGAGGAACACTCCGCTGTTTGGTCCGCCTTTGTACGCCTGTCCCGTCGAATGCAGGAATCGAGGCCCAAAGCCCAGGCAGGTTGCCACATGTTTTTTGTCCCGCACCGCATGCCGCATGGTTTGCAAACTTTTCTCGTGCTCGTCATTCATCTGGATGAATCCCAGGACGGCAAAGTAATCGCCCTTGCCTAGGCGGCCCAGATGCGCCTTCAAATATCCGGCGAGAGACTTGTCTCCACCCACCGCCTTCGCCAAATCAGATGCATTCTTCTCGTCGGTGAACAGCTTGATCCCCGCATCTTCCAGCACAGGTTTTTCCGCGGGCAGCGAACCGGTCTTTTCGTATGCCGAAGTCAGGTTCCGCGTCGCAATCTTGCTGGCTTCTACATCGGGCTGATTGAACGCATTGATTCCGATGATGGAGCCGGCAACCGCCGTGGCAATCTCCCAGCGGAAAAACTCCGCGCCCAGGTCATAAATGTCGGGCATCGAAATTCGCACGACCGGATGCCCCGCTTTTTCGAGCGCCGCCAGCTTCGCCTCGGTCACCGCATCGTCGGCTGTCTCAGTGTGAATGTAGGCAAATACGCGATCGCTGCCGTACACCTCGGGCGACGCCAGTTCTTCACGGTCAACGGGGATGATGCCTTTCCCAACTTTTCCTGTGGATTCGGCCAGCAACTGCTCAAGCCACGCACCCAAGTCGGAAATATCAGGGGAGGTAATAATTGTGACCTTGTCGCGTCCACTTCGCGCTGCCGCGCCAAGTATGACTCCGAGCACCGCGCCGGGATTTTCTTCGACCGAAGCGGAAGGTCCGCACGCACGCACCATTTCTTGCGCGCGGTCCAGAAATTTCTTCGTGTCCAAACCGATCACCGCCGCAGGCACCATGCCAAAGTGCGAGAGCGCCGAGTAGCGTCCGCCAATGGATGGCCTGCCAAAAAAGATATGCCGGAAGCGGTCTCCCTCCGCCACCTTCTGCATTTTCGATCCCGGATCAGTGACGGCGATGAAGTGCGTGCCGGCCTTGTCCGCGCCTACAGCCTTGACTGTGAGGTCGAAGAAATATTGTTTGAAGATGTTGGGTTCGAGTGTGCTGCCAGACTTGCTCGAAACGATGAAAAGAGTCTTGGCAACTTCGATCTTGTTTTCGAATGCCTTTACTTGCGCGGGGTCAGTGGAATCGAGAACGTGCAGATCGGGGTAGCCGGAGGTTCTGCCAAATGTCATGCGCAAGACTTCGGGACAAAGGCTGGACCCTCCCATCCCGAGCAGAAGAACATCCTTGAAACCCGCACTCCAGATTTCTTTGGCGAGATTTCGCAACTCCACCCAATGCGCGATCTGCTCCTCGGTGATGTCCAGCCACCCCAGCCAGCTCGCCTCATCGTCACCCGTCCACAACGAGGCATCGCGTTGCCAAAGGCGTTGCATCTTGCCGCCCGATTGCCAGTCGGCAGTCGTTGCCTTTACATTGGCAGCCAGGTTTTCCGGCAACGAAGATTTTAAGCGGCTCACGCGTTCTTTCCTTTTTGCTGCGTGCTTTTCTCCACTGCAGCCAGCAGCTTGTGAAACGCGTCTGCAAACAGAGTCACTCCATCGGCTGTTAGCTTGTCGGTAACTTCCTTGATCGAAATTCCCGCTTTTGCCAGATCGTCCATCACCTTCTGCGCGCCCGCTACATCCTCGGTAAGACTGTTCCTCAGCTTGCCGTGGTCGCGGAATGCGTCGATGGTGGCCGGAGGCATGGTATTCACCGTATCGGGCCCGATCAGTTCTTCCACGTACATGACATCACGGTAAGCAGGATTCTTCGTGCTGGTGCTCGCCCAGAGAACGCGTTGAGTCTGCGCTCCCTTGGATGCCAGAGCTTCCCAGCGCGGCCCGCTGAAGATGCGCTCATAGCGCTGATAAGTCAGCTTTCCATTCGCAATCGCAACTTTACCGAGCAAGCTTTTCAACAGCGCCTGCTGTTGCGCATCGCTCGTGGCCTTCAACTTCTCGTTGAGTAGCGAATCCACCAGCGAATCGATGCGGCTGATGAAGAAGCTGGCCACACCTCCGATTTTCTTCAGATTGCCGCCGCGCTTCGCCAGATCCTCAAGTCCGGCGATGTGAGCCTCCGCAACCTTTTCGTAAACTTCCTGCGCGAATAGCAAAGTCACATTCACGTTGATCCCTTCGCCAATCGCCTGGCGAATTGCGGGAAGGCCTTCGGGCGTTCCCGGAATCTTGATCATCACATTCTCTCGATTCACGGCCTTCCACAGGCGACGAGCCTCGTCGATCGTCTCCTGTGTCTTGTGTGCTAGCAACGGAGAAACTTCCAGGCTCACATAGCCGTCGCGAAACTTCGAACTGTCATACACTGGCCGCAGCAAATCGGCCGCGCCCTGAATGTCGCGAATCGCAATCTGTTCGTAGCGAGCCGTCGTGTCGAGATCACTGCGCGAAGCCAGCGACTTTAAAATATCGTCGTACAGCGAGCTATCGGCAATTGCTTTTTCGAAGATGGACGGATTCGAAGTCATCCCGCGCAAACCATCATCTTCGATCATCGTCTTCAGGCTCCCGCCGGTGATCAGATCGCGGCGAATGTAGTCAAGCCACATCGATTGGCCGTAGCCGAGCAGGGCCTTAAGAGGATTCGTAGCTTTCGAGGTTTCCAGAACTCCGGTTGGCTGCATATCGATTTCTCCCTGGTGAAACGACGGCAGACGTCGCTTCGGATAAAACTAATAATACGGTTCCGTCAAATCTCACTTGCGAGCGGGGAAGTTGTATTGCGATTACTTATCCGCAATTGCCTTGCGAGCTTCCGTAACGACCGCATCCACGGTGAAGCCAAAAAATTTCAACAAATCTTTCAATGGCGCCGAGGCGCCGAAGCGGTGCATGCC
>JBAPQU010000255.1:0-5209 GCA_049280795.1 Candidatus Sulfotelmatobacter sp. | reverse complement strand
GTGCTTTTCCGCCCGCCGTTCCAGTTCGAGCAAATCAGCAGTTCGCTTGGCTTCAGCAACTTTGCCGCGCGTGGAGCGAACAATCTGGTCAAGGGAAACAGGCATACCGAGTGCCTGAATTATACGGGAAGGCGCGATTCCGCAGGCGAGATCGCTATCACTGGCAAACGCTCTCAAGCTCCTTGTAAGGTTTCTCCGTGTGTTCCGGATCCTTGATCTGCTTCACCTGCATCCACTGGTCTAGCAGCGTGCCTGCGTCGTGCAGTCCCACGTCCGGATCGCCATCGTAGGCCGGATCGGTCTCGGCTTCCTCCAGCGTCACCAGCTTGAATCCTTTTTTCTTCAACAGATCGAGCGCGTCCGGCAGAATCGTGCTGCTGAACGCTCCCAGGTGCATCAGAAGCACATAGTTGATCTCGTGGCCGTAGATCAGCTTGGCCTGCTCGCGCCCCAAGTCAAGGAACGCCGAGGCCGTACTCAAATAACTTGAGCGCAGCCACGCGATCGACTTGGCATCGTTCTTCGCCGCGCAGCGGGCGTAGGCCGTGTTCCACAAATAGTCTTCCCAGTCGAGGGTCACCTGCGCGATCCCGTATCCGTGCGCTTTTAGGTAGGCTCGAATCGCGCGGCGCTTCTCCACGGTGTCCCCCTCGTGCAGATATGGATAGCGAAGCCAGTGCCAGTTGTCTTTCGCGTCTCGCTGCAGCAATTCCAGCGCGGGTTCGTTCTGCTCAATGTCGTGCTCGAAGGCCTCGGCTGAGTTCTGCTCCAGGTCCATATGCGAATAGGTATGGTTTCCGAACGGCTCAGCCGCTGCCCACAGCTTTAGCGCTTCGGCGCCATCGGCGTTGCCTTCGAGTTTTTTCGCATTGATGAAGCCGTATACCGGAGGCACGTGCCGCTCTTTCAGAATCTCTATAACATTCTTAGTCGTCTCTGCTCGCGTAACTCCCGGCGGCAGCGTTCCATTTAGCGGCAGATCGTCAAGAGTGATGGCAAGTTTTTGGGCGGCGCATACATTGCATAGCACGCACAGGGAAACTAGAAAAAGAAGGGAAGCTACGACCCGCGAAGAGATCGAACCGGCGATGCGGCAGGATTTTTCCATCCCCAGAGTTTACCTGAAGCGGGAGCGCCGGAGACACCAGCGATTTAGTGATCTACAAAGGAAGGACTCGAACCTGAAAAATATTCTGTGGTGCCATCGAAGGGACTCGAACCCCCACACCGTTGCCGGTACATGGACCTGAACCATGCGCGTCTGCCAATTCCGCCACGATGGCAATCTGGACTGCAATGCAGCGGCGGCCCGAAGGCCGCCGGTCAGGAAGAACTAACTTTTCTATTTTACAGGCATGCTACGGACTGTCAAACCAAGTACTCACCACGGAGACACAGAGACACGGAGAAAACAAAATAATAAAGAACGGCATAAATGATCTTCTCTGTGTCTCCGTGCCTCCGTGGTGAAAGGCTTTTCGGCAGGGGACACCAAACTCTACCCCAGCTTTGCCGTCATTGAAATCTTCGCGTTCAGGACTTTCGATACCGGACATCCCTTCTCCGCGGCTTCGGCATACTTCTGAAACGTGGCCGCGTCCGCTCCGGGAACCTTCCCGACCACATCGAGGTGGCTCGAGGTAATCGTCCAGCCGGAATCGAGCTTCTCCATAATCAGCGTGACGTTGGTGCTGATACTCTCCGGCGTGAGATTGGCTCCGCCCAGTTGCGCCGATAGCGCCATCGAGAAGCACGCGGCATGCGCCGCTGCAATCAACTCCTCGGGATTGGTTCCGGGCCCGTTCTCAAATCGAGAGGTAAATGAATACTGTGTGTCCTTCAACACTCCGCCCGGAGCTGAAATCGTTCCTTTGCCGTCTTTGAGTCCGCCCTTCCACACCGCGCTTGCTTTGCGTTCCATCACTTTCTCCTTCTCATGATCGCAGGATTGAATCCTCTGTCATTGTAGATGGAGAGTGTTCAGTGTGTCAGGTTAAGGTGGACTCGGGCGGCGCATGCGATTGCGCATCCCTTTTCAATAAAAATCTGAACAACTCAAATAAAAGCCACACACCGGACAACTCAACTTGCACCGGTGCTCTTTCAACTCAGTTGAACAATTTGGGCAAAAGCACTCGGGATGAGCTTCTTTCGCCCGCGCGGGCTCGCCTCGATTTCCGATAACTTCATGTTGCCCGCTTGTAGTCACCCGCGCAACATACCTCCACGCAGGCTCGTGCACAAGTGGAAAATCGTCTTCCCCTAATATGTCGGCCGGGTTAAACGCTCTCGATTTTTTTCTCCTACCGTTCATAAAACTTCATGCTTCCACAGCCCATTTTGCGCTAGAATGCCTTTGCACTGAAGAGTGGTGTCGTTCTGGCCACAGACACTGCTCTTGGCCTTCCCCCAGGAGGTAGTAGATGTATCGGCCCTATCCTAGTTCCACGGCGGACTCTCGTCCGTTTCTGGACGTTCAGTCCATGATTCGCAACCTTGCTCAAGATTTCGTCACTTCGTTTAACACCGGCAACTACGACCAGGTTGCAGCGCTGTTTGCCCAAGACGGCGCATTTATGGCGCCGCACCATGATCCAGCCTATGGACCCAAGGCTGTCGAACGCCTCCTGAGGCAGATTGGCGAGGCGGGATATGAGGACCTGCGCCTTGAAACCGTCCGTGTTGAGGCTTCAGGCGATCTGGCCATGGAAATCGGGCGCTACACCGTGGGCGTTCGCCAGCCTGATGGCACCATCCTTACCGAACGCGGTAAGTACGTAAAAGCCTGGCGGCGCCTTGGCGCATGGCTCATCGTCGCCGATTGCTGGAGCACCACCTCCCCACCTGTGGCCAGCCGGCTCGTCGCGTAAAAGAAGCCGGAGAGCGAGTAAGGAATCATCGTCCATAGCTTAGGAAATTCTCACGTAACCTTGGCTGGTCTTCGCACTGATTCTGCCGATGTTCATCTTGGATGGAAAGCAATCCCCCTCGCACAAGCGGGTTCATCAGGTTCATGGAAAGCCGTTAGCCAAGATGATCAGAATATTATTGGTAGAAGACAGCAAGTTTCTAAGACTTGCAACGGAGCGGGCATTGACGCGCGCAGGCTATGAAGTCAGTAGCGCGCAGGATGGTCCGGAGGCCCTACTCGTGGCCCGGGAAAAACTGCCGAATCTGATTCTGCTTGACATGTTGTTGCCGAAGATGACAGGGCCGGATGTACTCAAAGCTCTAAAAGGCGACCCACTGACCAAGGCAATCCCTGTGGTCGTTATGAGCGGCTTGTCACAAAGGAATGCCGGTCGGCTGGGCGAGGACGGCGCCGTTGGGTTCCTGGAGAAGGGCGAACTCGCTTTGGATCAAGGACCAGAGAAACTGCTGGCTGCGCTGCGCGATATTCTGAAGAAGCTTGCTGGCGAAAAGGCGAGCGCGACCACCGCATAGATGCCGCACGTGATGAACGCCGGTTACTAATTCCCACCTCCAGCAAAATAAATGACTTACAGACGGGAACCTAGGGCCCATGGCTGGAGTCTATGCAGGTTAGGGGATCGATCCCCGATAGTAGTGGCGGCTTATCGGCGATTTTTCGGTTCGGAATGGGGTGGGAAATCCTATAATTAGGGAGCGCCGGAAATGGCGGGAGCGACCACCTTGGGAGAACTGGCAAGCGCGATCGGAGCACGGTCGGAGGAAGCGGCAATTGTCGCGGATCTGAAGGCCGGCTCGGAACAGGCATATGCCTGGCTGATTGGTGAATTTCAACGTCCGGTGTATGGACTTGTATACCGCATGGTGAGCGACCCTGCGGATGCGGCGGATACTACGCAGGATGTGTTCCTGAAAGTGTTTCGCGGGATGAAGCACTTTCATGGTGAATCCAGTTTGAAGACGTGGATTTACCGGATTGCGCTGCATGAGGCGGCCAACCGGAAGCGCTGGTGGTTCCGGCACAAGGCGCATGAGACATCGATTGAGCCGGTGGAATCGGAAGGAACGATGAGCGGGTATGGGGCGCAGCGGAATGACGCGATGCAGAATGCGCTGACCGATCGCCACCAATCTCCGTTCGATGATGTGGCGCAGCGCGAGGTGCGGCAACGAGTGGATGCGGAACTGCGGCAGGTGGCGGAGCCGTATCGCACAACGCTGATTTTGCGCGACCTGGAAGAGATGTCGTACGAAGAGATTGCTGAGATTTTGCAAATTTCGCTGGGCACGGTGAAATCTAGATTGACGCGGGGCCGGCAAGCGCTGAAACAGCGGCTGGCGCCGTATGTGCGAGAAGTGGGCGGCGAGCTGGGACTGACTATACCGGCAGAAGACAACAAAGAAGAATGTCTGGCGCAACAGGTTGCTGGAGGGGGTAGAAGGGTCGAGGTGACGCCATGAAAGATATGGCTATGAAATGTCCACAGGCAAATCGGTTGCTGTCGCCGTATCTGGATGGGGCGGTGACCGGAGCCGAGATGCAGAGCTTGCGTGAGCATCTGGACGAATGCGCGACATGCTTGAATGAGTACATATCCTTGCGGCAGACGCAACAGTTGCTGATGAGCGTGGGACGTCCGCAAGCGCCGACGGATTTGGGGTTGAAGCTGCGCCTGGCTATTTCGCGGGAGGCAGCGGCAGCGCGGCGTCCGTATGAGGGCTTGCGCGTGCGGCTGGAAAATACTTTGCAGGCCTTCATGGTGCCGGCTACGGCTGGATTGGCGTGCGCGGTGCTGATTTTCGGCTTGGTGGCGGCGATCCTGGCGATCCCGGGACAGTTGCAGGCAAACACCACGCAAGATGTGCCGCTCATGTTGAATACCGGTCCGGAATTGCAGGAGAGCGCCTTCAGCTCAATGA
The DNA here is from genome assembly GCA_049280795.1 of Candidatus Sulfotelmatobacter sp. Classification (GTDB taxonomy): domain Bacteria; phylum Acidobacteriota; class Terriglobia; order Terriglobales; family Acidobacteriaceae; genus Sulfotelmatobacter. The sequence goes on along the minus strand of JBAPQU010000255.1, from coordinate 358 downwards.
GCACGATTAACGCCGAGTCCCTGGTGATTGAAGCCTACGTGGACAGGAACGGGCGGGTACAGGACTACAAAATTCTTTCCGATCCCGGGGCTTCCCAGGATCTTTTGCCGCAGGTAAAGCGGATGCTGATCTTTACGACGTTTCGTCCAGCGATGTCGATGGGACACCCAATCTCATCGCGCGCAGTGCTGTCGTTCTCAAGGATCAGCGTGCAGGGGTAGAAGGGCTTCGGAAACACTCCCCGCCTTCCCCGATTCTCGCATCTTGAAATCCCACCCTTGCAATGTGCCCGAGGGTAGGCCAGCCGCGCAACGCTTCCCCGCGCGGAAAACTCTACCCCACCCTCCCCCCTTCACGT
>JBAPQU010000254.1:0-1602 GCA_049280795.1 Candidatus Sulfotelmatobacter sp. | reverse complement strand
CGTCGAGATCGCGCAGCAGTGAAAGGGTGGCGCGACGCACCGCAATGAAGTCTTCGACTAGATCCGACAGCGGACGATTTGCGAACGGGCCGTTGCGGACGTAGTCATCCTGCTCGAAGCCTTCGAGAGGAGTTGCGTCCGCGCGCGCGATGCGCAGAGCGCGGTAGGCGAAGACGCGCTCGGTATCGCAGACGTGGCCAAGAACTTCTTTGGCGCTCCATTTTTCTGGCGCGTAACGGAAGTTGCCATCTTCTTCGTCACGGCAGGAGAGCAGCAACATTGTCTCGCGGCGCTGTTGGTCAAGAGTGTTGAGAATATCTTCGCCCTGAACCAGGGAAATGTAGCGGTCGTAGTATGGCGCGTACTCGCCGGGCTGAGGCCGGCTGACGGTGAAGGATGGAGGAGTAACGACGGCAGATTCTGACATGACTGGCTCCTTCGAGGCTGGATTGCACCTTCGATAAATCTTCAATCCCAGAAGCATACTCCGAGGGACTGTGGAATGTTAGACGGGCGAAAGTCTTTTCGGGAATCCTTACACGGTGGTGTCTCAAAATGGCGGGGCGTGAGACGCTGGGATTGTCGCTGCGCAAGGTTGGCAGGCGAGTACCAAGGTAGGAAACTCTGTTGAAAATAAAGGGTTTTCCACAGCGCTCACATTGAGACTGGGGAGTACAATTCGATTTGGTCACGTAAGTGCGGCCCGTGATCCCTTAATCCCAACAAGGAAAGGAACTTTGTATCCATGTGGAAGCCGACGAATCAGCCTCAGACCCCAGGGCGGCCAACAGAACCGGAGCGTCCAACTATGTCTACCCCGAATGCGCCAGCAGTTAGCATGGCGAATGAACCTGCTGCTGCGCCGCGCCCGGCGGGCACCACCACTACAACCGCGGACCAGGCGACCATCGGCAAATCGCTGGTGATCAAGGGCGAGGTTACTGGATCGGAATCGCTCTATATTGACGGCCGGGTCGAGGGTTCGATCAGCCTGGCGGGCAACCGCGTCACCATTGGGCGGAATGGAGTAGTCGCAGCCAACATCAATGCCCGCGAGATTGTGGTGCTGGGCAAAGTGCGGGGCAACCTCACCGCCAGCGACCGCGTGGATATCCGCAGCGACGGCTCGCTCACCGGCGACGTAGTGGCGGCCCGCATCTCGATTGAAGACGGCGCCTACTTCAAGGGCGGCATCGACATCCGCAAGGGCGGCCAGCCCACGCAGAGTAAGCCCAACGGCAAGGACGAGAGCGTATCAGTGTCCGAGCCCACGGCGGTCGGCGCCAGGGCGTAGTTTTGCGGTAGTGGCTCGACTTGGGTTGAGCGGAAAGATTAACGGCGGAGTTCGCAGTGAAATGCGAATGTCCGCCGCTTTGTTTTTGGACGCGCTAATCACGAGTGGACCGGTTTTCGAATGGATGATCATCGCACGGCTCGTTGACTCGTACAGGCCGCGTCCGTAAGATAAAGCGTCTCTCGCCGCGCATCTTCCCGCGCGGATTCGACTAAAAATGATCGGGCAAATAATCTCCCATTACCGCATTGTGGAAAAGCTCGGTGGCGGCGGTATGGGCGTGGTTTATAAGGCCGAGGATACGGAGC
>JBAPQU010000253.1:0-5495 GCA_049280795.1 Candidatus Sulfotelmatobacter sp. | reverse complement strand
ATCCCCAAATCCGCGCAGCCACTGCACCTCCGGCTCGCGCCGAAACCAGGTCATCTGCCGCTTCGCATAATTGCGGTGAGCCTGCTGAGCGGCCTGTACTGCCTGTTCGCGCGTAAGTTCTCCGCGCAGGAATTGCCTCGCCTGTTTATAGCCGAGCGACGACAACGGCCCGGCAGCATCGCCGTACTTCTCATCCAGCCGTTGCGTCTCTTCGATTAAGCCAGCCTCGAACATCTTCTCCGCCCGCCGGTTAATCCGATCATAAAGCGCCGCACGATCCGGATCGAGACCGACCCTCAGAATGCGAAATCCGCGCAGCGGCTCGCGCCCGCTCTGCCAAAGCTCTGTCATCTTCTGCCGTGACGCCAGGCAAACTTCGATGGCGCGAATGATCTTCGGAGTATCGTTAGCGTGAATCTTCTCTGCCGCCGCACGATCAAGCCGCCGCAGCACACGATGAAGATATCCACCGCGCCCCGCCGCTCGCTCACGCAATCGCTCGCGCAATTCCTCCGACCGTTGCGGACCAGGAAAAAGCCCCTCAAGCAGCGCACGCAAATAGAGTCCGGTTCCACCCACGACAATCGGCAAATGTCCGCGAGCTTTGATCTCGTCAAGCACCTGCCGCGCCACCCGTGCATACTCGCCCGCAGTAATGTGTCCGGTAGGCGCCACGCAATCGAACAAGTGATGCGGCGCGCGCTCCCGCTCCAAAGCCGTAGGCTTCGCCGTGCCAATATCAAACTCGCGGTACATAGCGACGGAGTCACAATTCACGATCTCGCCGCGAAAGCGCTCCGCCAACGCCAGAGAAAGCGTCGTCTTTCCGCTGGCCGTCGGTCCCAGCACGACCACCAGCAGCGGTTCAGGCTGCGCCGAAGCCACCGTCAGCGCACGCTCCAGTGAATAGCGTGCCAGTAGCGAACAACGATGAGGATAAGCAATAGAAAGGCAATCACCAGCAGACCGGAAGTCTCCGTGGCATAAATCCGCTGATGCTTGTGGGTGGAGTCGTTCTGGCGTCTAACGGCGGGCACGAAAGCATTGTACGCCGGGTATCCTAGCTCGGCGGCAACGCCCAACTCCGCCATCACCCTGATCGGCGATCTTTGCGGTCGATTTTGGTGGAACCAACCTCACCAATCCCGCGTAACCTCGTCTAAGATGCCAGGCGGAAGTGTGGCCCGCCCCGCGGAGGACTCTCATGAAACGAACGGATATCGAACGCTGGTTGCTGATGGTTCTGATGGTTGGTGTTGTTTGCTCTTGGGCTGCGCTACCCGCGCGCGCCGATGAATGGTCAAAAACCTACACCCTCACCGGCAAGCCGGATCTGCGCGTGGACACCTCCGACGCGAACATTCACGTCACCACCTGGGACCAGAACACCATTGAAGCCCGCGTCACGACCGTGCGCTACAAAATCGGCGACGACGGCATCCGCATCGACGAGCACCAGAGCGGCGACTCGGTCGAGCTCGACGTGCGTTACCCGCACAACCACGGCCTCGGCATCACCATCAACGGCGGCAACCATCGCGTGGATATCGAGATCCGCATGCCGCGCGAAGGCCGCGTTGACCTACACACCGGCGATGGCAAGATCGACCTCGCAAACTTCAAGGGCGACATGGACCTGAGCAGCGGCGATGGCTCACAGGAGATTGACAGCGTGGACGGCAAGCTTCGCGCCAAGACCGGAGACGGTCACATCCGCGCCAACGGCCGCTTCGACGAACTGGAACTCAAAACCGGTGACGGCCGCGTTGAAGCGCAAGCAAAAGCGGGGTCGGCCTTGGCCGCCAGTTGGAGGCTCGAAAGCGGCGACGGCACGGTGACACTGGAAGTCCCGGAAAACCTGGCTGCGGACGTGGATCTTCACACCGGCGACGGCCACATCGATCTGGAGATGCCGGTCACCACCGAAGGCAAAATTCGCGAAGGCGAAGTCCACGGCAAGCTGAATGGCGGCGGAAATCTGCTGGTAATTCACACAGGAGATGGATCGATCCGGCTGCGCAAGGGCTAGCGCGAAAGATGTGATGTCTGACAATGGTGGTATAATGTCTGACATGGCTACTCAACGCTTTACAATTCGGGTTCCGGAAGATCTGGGTTCAAGGCTTCGCCGGACTTCTCGGGATAAGGGGCGAACGCCCTCGGAACTGATTCGAATCGCAGTCGAGAACTACCTCGAAGAGGAACCCGTTCGAGGTTCGGCTTACGAAGCGGCGAAGGCGGCTGGGCTTATAGGCTGCGTCAGCCATGGTCCGAGAGACCTGAGCACGAACCGCCGGCATTTTGAAGGTTTCGGAAAGAGTCGATGAGACGGCCAGCGGCGGGCCGGGTTCTCGTCGATACAGGACCGCTGGTTGCGATTCTCGACGATCAAGATGAGCATCACCGAGCCTGCGTTCAGGCTCTCGGGGCTCTGGGCGGCCCACTATACACCTGCTGGCCGGTGGTCACTGAGGCCATGTGGCTCTTGCGTCATTCGCCGCGCGCGGTTCGACGCTTATTGGACAGCATCGACACGCCTTTTGTAGAGTTGCTTTCGCTGGAGGGGCCGGACGTGCGGCCAATTGCAGAGCTATTAGAGAGATATGAGAGCATCCGGCCGCAGCTTGCCGATGTCGCCTTGGTTTATCTGGCAGGGCGTGAGCGAATCGATACTATCTTCACTTTAGATCGACGAGACTTCTCCATCTACCGAACAAGCCGCGGACGCTCGTTTCGCATTCTTCCGTAACTATAGTATTTTGGGACGCGGCAATTTCAATTCGTCAGAGGATCCTTATGACACTCGCACGGAGTTGTGCAATCCCGGCTGTGGTTGCATCTTTGATTTGTTTTGCCGCCGCTCAACAGAATTCCGCCGGAGTTGCGAAATATGAGCCCGCCCTCGACGTAACCTCAATGGATCGCAGCGTCGACCCCTGCGTGGACTTCTTCCAATACTCCTGCGGCGGATGGATCAAGAGCAATCCCATCCCGCCCGACCAATCTTCCTGGGACACATATTCCAAAATGCAGGACGAAAACCGCGCCCGCCTGCGTGGAATCCTCGAAGCCGCCGCCGCTCCCGACGCCAAGCGCGATGCTGCCACGCAGAAAATTGGCGACTACTATTCCTCCTGCACCGATGAAAAAGCAATCGAGGCGAAAGGCGACGACCCGCTCAAGCCGGAGCTCGATCGCATTGCCCATCTCGCCTCCAAGAAAGAACTCGCCGATGAAGCTGCCACCATGGTTGATGACAACGTGCTCTTTCGTTTTGACTCAACCCAGGATTTCAGAGACGCCGATCAAGTAATCGCCGAAGCCGACCAGGGCGGCCTCGGCCTGCCCGACCGCGATTACTACTTGAAGGTAGATAAGAAGTCAGTCGATCTGCGCCAGGCTTATGTCGCGCACGTAGAAAAAATGTTCGAATTGCTCGGCGATAAGCCAGCAGTAGCAGCATCCGAAGCGCAAACCGTAATGCGCATCGAAACCGCCCTGGCCAAGGGTTCCATGACGCGCGTAGAGCGTCGCGAACCCAAGAACCTGGACCATAAGATGACCAGCAGCGAATTCGAAAAGATCGCTCCCGATTTTGAGTGGCAGGTCTACTTCACCAAAGTCGGGCTGCCTTCGATCTCTTCGCTGAATGTCGCGTCTCCCGGCTTCTTCAAGGCTTTGAATGCGGAAATCGAAAAAGAAAGCCTCGCCGATTGGAAAACCTATCTGCGCTGGCACCTGGTGCACGCATATGCACCGTTTCTCTCCTCGGCATTTCTGAACGAGAACTTCGCCTTCTACGGAAAAACTCTACAAGGCCAGCAGGAATTGCAACCTCGTTGGAAGCGCTGCACCGAATACGTTGACGATGATCTGGGAGAAGCTCTCGGCCAGGTGTACGTGGAAAAGTATTTTAGTCCTGAAGCCAAGCAGGAAGCGCTGAAGATGGTGAAGGAAATCGACACCGCGATGGCGCAGGATATCGACTCGCTCTCCTGGATGTCCGCAACCACCAAGCAACAGGCTCTCGTAAAACTACGCGGCATGGCCAACAAAATCGGCTATCCCGATAAGTGGCGCGACTACAGCAAGCTCGAAATCGTTCGCGGGGACGAACTGGGCAACGTGGAGCGCGCGCGACAATTCGAATTCGCCCGGCAACTCACCAAGATCGGTAAGCCTCTCGATCGCGGCGAATGGGACATGACTCCGCCCACCGTCAACGCGTACTACAACCCGCAGATGAACGACATCAACTTTCCCGCCGGAGTTCTGCAACCGCCCGCGTTCGATCCCAACTCCGATGCGGCTCCAAACTACGGCGACACCGGCGGCACCATCGGCCACGAACTCACCCACGGCTTCGACGACGAAGGCCGCCAGTTCGACGCCCATGGCAACCTGCGCGACTGGTGGACCGCGGAAGATGGCAAAGAGTTTGTGCAGCGCGCTAGTTGCATCTCGAATCAGTATTCTACTTACACGATCATCGATGACATCAAAATCAACGGCAAACTCACCCTGGGCGAAGATGTCGCCGATCTCGGCGGATTGATTCTCGCTTACATGGCGTGGAAGGAAGATACGAAGGGACAAAATCTGCAACCCATCGACGATCTCACGCCCGATCAGAGATTTTTCGTAGGCTACGGCCAAAGCTGGTGCGGCCAAACCCGCGACGAGACCAAGCGCCTGCGCGCCACAGTCGACCCGCATTCTCCAGAGAAATATCGGACGAATGGCGTGGTCTCAAACATGCCCGAATTTCAGCAAGCCTTCCACTGCAAAGCGGGAGCTCACATGGTGAATCAAAACCGCTGCAGAGTCTGGTAGAAGGCAGGTTCGGCAGAGGACAGACTCTGTAGAGGCAGATTCGACGGGCGATGCGGGTTCGGGAAGGGCACAACTTTAGTCGTGCCGTTACGTCGATGAAAGTGGAACTGCGCTTTAGCGCCTGAATACGCTTTTTCCTGCGCGGCGTCGAGAAAAACCGATGTCGCACTTTGATTTCGGGTGGCGCAGCGCTTCAGCGCTACGATAAGCGACCTGTTTTCAAGTCAGCTTTAGCCGCTGTGGCAAGTCACAAAACCAACGCCGAAAATTATTGGAGATCTTCTTTGGAAGGGTTGTAAAAAAAACGGAAGCGCAGCGCCAAATACTCTCCGCCAAATTCGCTGGGCAGCGGAGGAAACGGGTCCGACGCGGTAATGCCGGCCCACGCCGCGCGATCCAGGGGAGTATCTCCCGAACTGGCCACCAGCCTCATACCCATAACTTTTCCATCCTTGCCAATCGCGAACTCGATGGCAAGTTTTCCTTTTTTATCTTGCGCCGATACCGGAATCGCGTTGTACCAATTCTGCCTCACGTCTTGCAGAATGCGCTGCAAGTACGGGCCGAAATCCACACCCATGGTGTCGCTAAGAACCTCAAGGTTACCCAGTTGGCGCCCATGCGCGCCCGTGCCTAATCCAAAATCGCCGCCATCGCCCACC
>JBAPQU010000252.1:0-16690 GCA_049280795.1 Candidatus Sulfotelmatobacter sp. | reverse complement strand
CCCCAGTCCTTTTCCGTGGACGGTGCCACTTTTCAAGGGAGTTAAGGCTACGAAGGCGGTGCTGCGCGATCACTTCGATCCGCTTTATCCTGATTTCAATACGGATTATCCCGACCAGCTTCGTGCCGATGAATTCCTCAATGAATTCGCGGCTTATACCAAGGCACGGGAGTCGGACGAGGGGCCGGAGTTCCAGTTGCCCGCATTCGTCCTGCTGTATCTTCCGGATGACCATACCGGAGGCACCCGCCCTGAACGGCCTCGTCCACAGGCCTCGGTCGCGGACAATGATCTGGCTCTGGGTCGTATCGTCGACGCCGTTTCTCACAGTCCCTACTGGGATGACACGGCCATCTTCATCCTGGAAGACGATGCGCAGGATGGCGGAGATCATATCGACGCGCATCGATCTATCGGGTTCGTGGTTAGTAAGTATTCACCGGGAGCAGCGGCTGAACCCTACCTTGAGCATCGCTTCTACACCACGGTCAATATGATTCACACCATGGAGATGCTGCTGGGACTGCCTCCGATGAACCAGAACGACGCGTATGCCCCGGTGATGGGGCCGATGTTTTCCGGCATAGGCGCACAGCCGGCCTTCAAAGCCGACTATCGCAATCTTAAGAATGGTCTGATTTATGAGATCAACCGGCGCAATGCCCGCGGCGCCAGCGAATCGGCAAAGATGGATTTCTCTCGTCCTGACGCCGCTGGAGCGGCGAAGCTGAATGAAGTCCTGTGGCGCGATCAAAAGGGCGATATCCCGGTGCCCGCGCCGAAACATTCGGTTCTTCCGGGCGGAGACGATTAGCGGCATTGGAAAGACGATGTGCACATGCGAGAGGCATGTCTCAGGCACTGAAGCGCGGTTGTGTTTGACGGACTTAACGGCACGAATGAATTGTGGCCTTCCCGAGCTGTGCTCTAAGTCAAGTTTCTTCAACCTGCGGTGCTGTCTTAACAATGTTTAAGACAGTACCCAACCTGCTAGCCTGCACGCGCTTCAGAAACGGGAAAGCCTGGCGTCATAGCCCAAAGCAGGACTTGTTACCTCAGTTCTGAACTCATCTAATTTTCTGCCGATAGATTTGGCATGAGTGCGGCTGTGCGCGAGTACCGGACGGCGGTGATGACCTGGGTGGACGCCTCGTGGGAAGACCCGAGCGGAATTGTGCAGACTGTGCCCGCACGGATGGAAGACAAATCCCCCAGTGGGGCATGTATACGGATCAAGACGCCGATCAGTGTTGGATCGAAACTTAGGATTCAGTGGCGCTTCGAGCGGTTTTCGGGCACGGCCAAGTATTGTCGCAGCGAGGGAAATGAGTATCTGGTAGGGGTGCAGCGAGACGCGACGAATTCAACTCGCGGCACACCTGTGCGTAAAGATGGCCCACCTGAGAAAAGCGTGCGAAGCAGCAGCCCCCAAGAGTTGATTACAAAAATCGAAAGCCTGCCAAAGCGGCAAGAAAGCCAGCCAAGCGAAATTCCTGCAGCCAGCCGGAAAGCGGGAAGTTCCCGCATCGCACCGATTGCGAGTCCGATTCGAACGGAGCCAAACGGCATGGATTCCGAAATCGAGAACAGGGATAATCCACGCATTTCACGGCTCCAGGATTTTGATGCTCTGCGGCGGACTCAACTCCTAAAGAAACGGCCTCCAAAAGATGCGAATGAGGAAGGGAAATCTATGGGACATAAATGGTTGGGACTGGGACACTGGCGTGCGAAGCCGAATGACCTTCGTGTAAGCGGCGCCAAAGACGGCGAAACAAGCAGCGACGAAAATTCCAGCGGTACAAGCGTGAAGGAGAATCTTATGCCTCAAATGATTCAATCTGCGGAAAAGGCCGCGGTGCATTCAGCACGGGAGGTCCCAAGCTTCCAGGTGGAATTGCCGCCCACAGAAGACATTTACCGCGAAGCTGGAATCATAATTCCGCGGAAGGGCTATAGCATTCAAAAGGTGGTGGAAATGCTTAACAGCGAGCATATCCGCGGCTTATCGAAGGAGATGAAACGAGCCGCGGTGCTGATGGCTCTGGACGCGGCCGGCATTTCAATCGACCAGATACAGCGGGACGCCAAGGCGCGCCAGGATGCGCTGGATTTGTTCGAGGCCGGGCAGAAAAAACAGATCGAGGCGGAATGGGCAAGGAAGGCGGAAGAAGTCACCCAGATTCAGGCGGAACTGGAGAGCATCAAGGCGCACTACATGGCACGCATAAGCCGCAACATGGAAGGTGTAGCGCGGGAGAAAGCCACATTCAGCAACTGGCAAACCATGAAGCAGCAGGAAATTCAAGACATGTCGGAAGCCGCTGAGCTGTGTTCGAAGCCGAAAGCGCCTGAGATGGCGAGTGTTTCGTCCCCGGATGGCGTTATGGCGAAAGCCGCCAGCGCAGCAGCTTCGGTTGGGGAAAAATTGGTGTAGGCATAAGCGAACGAGGATAGCTCGATCCAATAACAACGGACCTGCCCTCTAACTTTCCCCTTGGCGCATCTCGGCTTTACACTAGATGTGTGAAGATTGCGCTCGGACAAATCAACCCCACGGTCGGAGATTTCTCCGGCAACCGGAATAAGATTGTTGAATTTTCACGTCGCGCGCAGGCCAGCGGCGCCGGGCTGATCTTATTTCCCGAGCTGTCGGTATGCGGCTATCCGCCCCGGGATTTGGTGGAGCGTCCGTCCTTTGTTGCGCACAATCGCGAGAGCGCCGAGCAGATCGCTGCTGAAACCCGCGGCATCGCAGTCATCTGTGGTTTAGTAACTCCGGCCGAGTCCGAAACCGGCAAGTCTGTGATGAACTCCGCGGCGCTGTTGCAGGACGGCAAGATTGCGTTCCTGCAATCGAAGATGCTATTGCCCACCTACGATGTCTTCGACGAGATGCGCAACTTTGCTCCGGCCAAGAGGCAGGATTTGTTCCCTTTTTGCGGCAACCAGATGGCGCTTACCATTTGCGAAGACGCCTGGAACGACAAGCTGTTCTGGCGCAAGCGCCTGTACACGGTGGATCCGATCGAGGCGCTGGTTCGCGAGGGTGGAAATTTTGTGCTCAATATTTCCTCATCGCCGTTCTGGATCGGCAAGAGAGAACTGCGCCGCGATATGCTGGCCTCCATCGCCCGCCAACACAAGGTTCCGGTGGCATTGGTCAATCAAGTTGGAGGCAATGACAGCCTAATTTTCGATGGATCAAGCATGGTGCTCAATCGGGAGGGCGAGATAATCGCGCAGGGGCGCTCATTCGAAGAGGATCTAATTTACTTCGATTCGAAAGCGCTCACTGGAGACCTGCACGACCAGATCGAGGGTGAAGAAGCCAGCGTGTATGCGGCGCTCGTGCTGGGCACGCGCGACTACATGCGCAAGTGTGGATTTAAGCAAGCCATCATCGGACTCAGCGGCGGGATCGATTCGGCGCTTACCGCGGCGATCGCCGTGGATGCGGTCGGAGCGGAGAATGTAATTGGTGTCGGGATGCCGGGTCCGTACTCCTCGCAGGGCTCGATCGACGATGCGCGCGCGCTGGCAAAAAATCTTGGCATCCGCTTTGAGTTGCTCTCGATCAATGGTGCAGTCGAGGCGTACCGGCAAACCCTGCGAGAGGTTTTTGCCGGCCGAAAAGAAGACGCTACTGAGGAGAACATTCAATCGCGTGCGCGAGGCACTTTATTGATGGCGCTCTCCAACAAATTCGGCGCCATTGTGCTTTCCACAGGCAACAAAAGCGAACTGGGGGTTGGCTACTGTACACTCTACGGGGACATGGTGGGAGGACTCGCGGTTATTTCGGATGTGCCGAAGACGTTAGTGTACCGGCTAAGCAGGCACGCGAATTCGCGCAGTAGCGTGATTCCCGAGGCCACGCTGGAGAAGCCGCCATCGGCGGAGTTGCGGCCTGATCAGCAAGATAGCGACTCGCTGCCGCCTTACGAGATTCTGGATGCGGTGCTAGAGGACTACGTGGAGGATGCGCACTCGGCTGAGCGCATCGCTTCCGATCGCGGCTTTGATATTGATGTGGTGCGGCGCGTGATTCGAATGGTGGACCGGGCAGAGTACAAGCGCCAGCAGGCGGCTCCGGGCATTAAGATTTCTCCGAAGGCTTTTGGCTACGGCCGCCGTATTCCCATTGCAGCGAAAAATGAGGTTTGAGCAATAGCTGTCATGATGTTCCGTGGGCTATCTCTACCAAAAAATTTTTACCCCGAAGTGAAAGGAAACCATGCGTAGTTCTATTCAATTGATTTTCATGTTTATGCTGGCGTGCATTCTGGCGGGCGGTCAATCCTCGAGCACGGAGAAGCAGGCAGCTAAGCAGGCATCAAGCGCAAAGGTCAACCTTCCCTCGGAAGCTACGGTAGATTCGTTTCTGCAGCAGACTTTTGGCTATGACGCCCAAGTGAGCTGGAAAATTTCGAGTATTAAGCCGGCGCCGGTGCCGGGACTGGCTCAGGTCGACGTCATTATTGCTAACCCGCAAGGCCAGCAACTCAGCCGTTTTTACGTTACTTCCGATGGCGACCACGCCGTGATTGGAGATATTATTCCGTTCGGCGCCAAGCCGTTTGAAGCGGCGAATAAGATTTTGGAGAAGGGAATCACCGGGCCGTCGCGCGGACCGAAGGATGCACCGGTCACAATCGTTGAGTTCGGTGACTTGCAGTGCCCAGCATGCAAGGCGGCGCAACCTGTGATCGAGGCGCTCGTGGCGGCTGAACCTAAGGCGCGCTTTGTCTTCCAGAATTTTCCTTTAGAGATGCACAACTGGGCGGCTAAAGGTGCCGCTTATGCCGACTGCGTGGGGCGCGCCTCGAATGACGCGTTCTGGAAGTTCATTGCCAAGACCTACGAAACGCAGGCCGACATTACCGCCGAGAACGCCGATGAAAAGCTGACCGCGCTGGCGGATGGCGCGGGAGTGAAGGGTGCTGACATTGCAGGTTGCGCCACCACGCCTGTAACCAAGGCCCATGTTGACGCGTCCATCGCTCTGGGCAAGTCGATTGACGTTACTGGCACACCGACATTGTTCATCAACGGCCGCAAGATCGGCAGCATCGATCCGCGCGGGGCGGATGCTTACAAGGGGTTGGTGGAGTTTGCCGCGAAACAAGGGAAGTAGAAAGCTTTCGACTATTTCTCGCTCACCCAGATCTCATCGGTGGCGCGGCTCCGGTTCGATACTACGTGCGGAGTGATTACGATGAGCAGTTCGTCGTCCTCTTTCATCTTGGTGTTATCGGACAGGCCCTGATCCAGGCCCGGAATAGCCGCCAGCCCGGGTATACCGCTCATGGTTAGCTCGTCGTTAGTTGTGATTTCTCCCGCCACCACCGCGGGCTCGCCATCGCGGAGACGTATGCTCCCTTTGTATTCCTGATTGGAAATCACCGGTACACCGTTCGCGCTCTGCCCGGTAAGCGCGCGTATTTGCATTTCGAGAGCCATGGTGACATCGCCATCGCCGTGGATGACGGGCTTTACCTTGAGATTCAATCCCAGATCTTCATAGCTGACCGACGGGAAAGGAGGGACGTAACTCTGATTCCCAAGCACGGCGGAGATTGCAGGCGAGTTGAAGACGGGTGCGTAAGAGGCGTTCAGAATGGGATAGCGCTCGCCTACGTGGAAAGTGGCGTCGTTGCCTTGCGCCGCTCGCAGAGTGGAGTGGCTAAGGCTGCGGGCCCACGATTCGTTGGCGGAGAGAACGGTCGTAAGATGATCGAGGCTCACGCCTGAAAATGTAAGGCCGTTGCCGAAGGTAGCCAGTGGCTGGCTGAAGATACCTTGCCCGCTCTGCAGTTGCGCGAGGAGACCCGAGAGCGCCGAACTTCCGGCCTGGTTGATGCCGCCGGAAGAAATCAACTGATTGACGAGCGATGAGATGCTTTGCCCACCCAGCGCCGCCAGGGCCTCCACCGGAATGTTGTACAGGTTGAAGGTGTTCGGAATATGCATGCCGATTTCGCGGGTGAAGCTGTGGCTGATCTGGTAGACCTCAATATCGAATGCAACCTGCGGGCGATCGGTGGTCAACTGCCGCATTAGCTCGGTGCACGCCGCCAGTGTGTCCTGCGGTGCGCGCACTTCCACGGTTCCAATTTGTCCCGAACTTATTTTCTGAAAGTCGCAGATATTGCGCAGAGAAGTGACCAGCTCGGTGGCTTGTTGCGGTGTGGTCGCTCCGGGAACTACAAAAGTGGCGAGCGCCATGCGGTCATACTGCTTGTGATTTTCCGGGCTATCTTTCGCAACCAGTATCTGGTGTGCGTCGAGCGCGGTCCACATGGTGTTGCTGACGCGGCCTGCGAGGTGGAGCGCGTTGAAAAAGTCAACATCGTCCACATAGAAACGCACGTTTTTGGGCTGCACCGAATCGTCAAACTCAACCGTTACGCCATAGGCTGTGCCCAGTTCGGTATAAAGGCCGCGGACATCGCCGCGGTAGTGAAATGTCGCCCGCTCGGCCTTGGGCTCAAGGTGGATTTCAGCGGCGTCCGCCAGGATATCCGGAACTTTGGCCGGGGTGGAAGGGGCCGAGCTGCGCAGAGCATCGGCGAGGCGCTGCTGCATGTAATCGTTATCGGGATCGAGTTTTAGCGCAGCGCGATATTCAGCTGCAGCCTGCCATCGGAGGTCGTTCGCCAGGAGCGCATCGCCGCACTTCGTGTGCTGAAACACCAATTGTGATTTCGCCACTTCGCGTGCGGAAAAGAACAGAGGATTTTCTGGAACCAGGCGGGAAGCGTCGTCGAACTGGTCGAAAGCTTCCGCAATGTCCTTGTGATTCTCCAGTTTCAATCCGCGCGCGTAAGCCTTGTGCGCTTCTTTCAGATCGTCTTTGGAGGGAATACAGTTGATGCCGCCTGGAACACCGTTGCCGCAAGAGACGACTTGAGTTTCGACAGTCGCGTCGCTGCCGGCAAATGCTGGACCTACCGGTATTGCCGCAAGAAGACAAACGGCGAGGATGGGGCGCGCGTTCCGCATTCGTTTGATTTTACCCTGCCGGTCGCTTCTGGCAGATAGCTAGAAGTTCCGGGTACCTTTGGTTTTACCGGGTCGGGAAACGCCAATAGCCTTCTTAGAACGGAGGAATGGATGTTCCTTGCAGGGTGAAATCAGCTCAGCATTAGGCGCTCAATGTCGCGAGCCTTCCCGGTTTTCTCGTCGCAATCGATCACCACGGCACAAAGGCGCACATCGCCTGTGGCGGGCTCGAAGCGCACCGGCATGCCGTTGAGAAACTTGCCAACGACGAGTTCTTTCTTCACGCCAATCACGCCGTCATACGGGCCGGTCATCCCGACATCGGTGACGTAGGCGGTTCCCTTGGGCAGCACACGTTCGTCTGCGGTGGGGACGTGCGTGTGCGTGCCGACTACCGCGGTGACGCGTCCATCGAGATACCAGCCGAGAGAAATCTTTTCTGAGGTTGCCTCGGCGTGGAAGTCGACGAAGATTATCTTGGCGTCGATTTTCTGCAGAAGCTGGTCTGCGGTGCGGAAGGGGTCGTCGTTGGAAGCCATGAATACGCGACCTTGAAGGTTGATCACGGCGTAAGGTACTTTGTGCTTCTGGCCCTGATAGATGCCCCAGCCGGGCATGTCGGCGGGATAGTTTGCGGGACGAAGCACGCGACGCTGCGGGCCGTGGCCGTTGCCTTCAGCCATCTGAAAGAAGTCGAGAATTTCGCGCTTATCCCAGACGTGATTGCCGGTGGTGATGACATCAATATTGAGTTCGAACAATTCTTCAGCGAGGGAGGGAGTTATACCGAAGCCAGCTGCCGAGTTTTCACCGTTGGCGATGACGAGATCGATGGCTTGGTCGCGGACGATGCTGGGCAGTTTGTCCTTGACGATGGTGCGTCCGGGACGGCCAAAAATGTCGCCGATGAAGAGAATTCGCATGAGGGAAAAGTAGCGCCGGCGTCTCGCCGGCTTTCGCGACACATCCTAGCTCGCTGAACTTCGATGGTAACACGCGGAGTTGGCGGCTTATGAAGGGCTCTTGCCCGGCGCCAGTTCCGCCGTGCGCAGAAAGTCATAGTTTCCCGCCGGATTCAGCTTGAGATTCACTACGCGCTTGTTGTGAACGAGAACATTATCCAGATACCACAGATCGATGTAGGGCAGATCTTCGGCGAGAATGCGTTGCAGTTCGGCATAGATCGGCTTGCGCAGGCTGGGATCGACTTCGCGGCGGCCCTGGTCAATCAGCGCGTTTACTTTTGGATTCGAGTAATAGCCGCGGTTGGCGCCGTTCGGCGGAAACTTTGCCGAATGAAATGCGTATTCGAAAATGTCGGGATCCTCGTTGCCTCCGATCCAGCGCAGACTGTAGAGCTGAAACGCACCGTGGGTTACGTCGGCGAAGAACGTTGCAAATTCGAAAGTACGAATGTCGAGCACAATGCCGACCTCACGCAACTGTTGCTGCATCACAGCGACCATCAGGCGCGTGTTCTCATCGGTGGAAGTCTTCATGGTGAGGTGGAAGCGCACACCGTTCACGGCGGGATAACCCGCGGCGTCGAGCAACTTTCGTGCTGCATCGGGATCGTGATCGTAGGCTGGCACGTTGCCGTTGTATGCCCAACTTTGTGGCGGGAGAATGCTGCGCGCCGGTTGTGCCTCGCCGCGCCACAGATATTCGATCATGGGCTGGCGATCGAGAGCGTAGGCGATGGCCTGGCGCACGCGCACGTCTTGCAGAATAGGATCGCGCAGGTTGAATCCCATATAGGCCAGCACGGTGCCGGGAGCACGTTCGACGGCCAGCGCCGGATCGCGTTGCAGCGTAAGCACGGTATCGGGAGTGAGTGCATTGATGGTGGCGTCGGCGCTGCCCTTGCGGAGTTCGAGTGCGCGGGTAGTGGCATCGGGGACGACCGCGAAGCGCACGCGGGTGAGCTTTGCTTTCTCGCCCCAGTAATTGTCGTTGCGCTCGAGGATTACTTCTTTGTCGGTTTCGGCAGAGACAAATTTGAAAGGCCCGGAGCCGATCGGATGCGCCGTGACTTCGTTGCCGCTGCCATGTGGCACGATGCCGACCGCACCGTCCGACAAATTCCATAGCAATGTCGCGGAGGGCTCTTTCATGTGAAAAATGACAGTGGAATCGTCCGGCGCATCGATGTGGTCGACAAAGCGGTAAACGGCGGCTTTCGTGCTTCGGACCTTTCCCTGAAGCAGGGAATCGAAGGTCCACTTTACATCGCGCGAGGTGAGCGGACGGCCATCGTGGAACTTTACGCCTTGATGCAGGTGAAAGATGTAAGTGAGGGGGTCGGGAATTTCCCAGTGCTCGGCCAGGCCGGGTGCAACATCCAGGTTGTCGCCGCGCGAGAGCAGGTCATCGAAGATCAGGTTGTCGATGCGCTCCGATTGCGCGTCGACTCCAATGCGCGGGTCCAGATTTGTGGGGCTCGATTCGATCAGCATCACCAACGTGTTGGGATCGGGTTTGGTCGAGCAGGAGAGTAGAGAGAGCGTCAATGCAAGCGTGGCGATGACTAGAGAGCTTCGATGCATCAGTGGCAGTCCATGCACATTTGATGGAGAGTGTTGACAGTTTTCCAGTTGCGCATGGTGGCCTCGACAGATAACACGCGATCCAGCGGGTGCTTCCACAGGCTGCTGCCGGATACTCCATTGGGAAAATAAAGATAAACCTCTTTGCCGTGACAGCGAGATTGATCGGGCGACAGCGTCAGTTCGGCTAATTTCTTCAGAGCCGCCGCGGCCGGAGTATCGGACAGAAAGACGACATGAAGCTTTTCTGAATCGATACCGGACTGCTTCAAGAGGGGATTGTTTGCGATTATGTTTTCGATCTCGTCAGCAGTTCTTGAGATTACAGAAACAGAAAAGCCGAAATCTTTTAGAATGCGCTCTTCGAGTTTTCGGGAAAGCGCCAGCGGAGACATTCTGGGGCTCTTAAAGACAACGTTTCCACTTTGGATGTAAGTTTTCACCTGCTCCAATCCCAGCGCTTCGAGGGCGGAACGGAGCTTATCCATCTTCACTCGTTTATTCCCGCCTACGTTGATTCCGCGGAGCATGGCTACGTAAATCGGCATACGAGTCTCAAGGATACGAGATTTTGCCCAGCACTGCAGCGCGCTTCGCTCCCGTGGCCGATGGAACATTCGAAGGACGCCGGTGCCAGGTCTCATGCGCGAGCACGGCGAAGGCTGCAGCCTCTTTTGCTTCTGAAGGCAGGCCGAATTCGTCGGTGAATCGCAGTTGCAATCCGAGGGACGTGAGTTCGCTGGTCAACATGGCTACGAGCGTGGAGTTTTTTGCTCCGCCGCCGGAAAGAACCATTTCGCTAAATGCCGGCTTGCGTGCGGAGGTTGAGTTTTGAATTGTGTGAAGGCTTATCGCTAGAGCGATCGATTTTGCTGTGAGTGCGGTTGCCGTGGCTAGAGCATCTTGCTTTAGGCATCGTCCGCAGCTTTGTAGGAATTCGCTTACGAACTCACGGCCAAATTCCTCTCGCCCCGCGGTCTTGGGAGGCTTCTGCTTGAAAAAGTTTCGTTGTAAGAATTTTAGGACGACTTTATCGAGCACTTTTCCAGAGGCCGCGATTCTGCCATTGCGGTCGAAGGGCTGGCCGAACAACTTATCCGTGACGGCGTCGATCACCATGTTGCCCGGGCCGGTATCGAACGCGAGCACGGCGCTTGTGGGCGCGCCAGCGGGAATCGCGGTAAGGTTAGCGATACCACCGATGTTTTGCACGATTCTTCCAATGCGAGGATCGCGGAAGAGCATGTAGTCGAGAAAGGGAACGAGTGGTGCGCCCTTGCCGCCGATCGCCATGTCGGCAGGGCGAAAATCTGACACCACCGGTACACCGACTCTTGCCGCGATGATTGCGGCTTCGCCTGTTTGCCACGTTGTTGTCAGGTTGCGTCCCAGGAAGCGCTGCGGTTCGCCTTGATGATAGAGGGTTTGTCCGTGGCAGCCGACTAAATTCGCTTTCACGCGGAACTGGCGCTGGGCGGCCAGCACCGCATCGGAATAAAGTTCACCCAGCAGGAAATTCAGCCGCGCCAGATCGGCTACGCTCGCCGCCGTGGCATTCATTGCGGCCAACACGGCGTCACGAACTTTTTTTGGATAGGGGTGTTCCGCGTGCCCGAGCAATTCAAAGCTCGTTCGGTCACGGAGTAAGTTTGTATCCATCCGCACCAATGCTACGTTGATACCGTCGGCGGACGTGCCACTCATCACTCCAGCCACGATCATTTCTTTGTTCGTCATGTTCGCGGCCGCGGCTTTTCGTTCGCTACGGCTTCCAGGCGCACTTGCTCGCCGAATTCCCAGAGACGCCGCGAGAGTTTTTCGATGGTTGAGTCGGAGGGCTGTTTGGGTTTGCGTAACATCTTTGCTGATTTTTTCTTGAACGCCAGTACGCGGCGTGCCGATTCCGCGGTGCGGCGAGCAAACTTTGAGTCGCGCTCCGCGGTCTTTAACAGCACTTCGTGAGCCTCAGCAATATAGTCTTCCCGATGGCAGATGAGGCACAAGTCTCCGCCGGCTCGAACGAATTCAACTGCCGCTTGTCCAACCGGAGCCGCTGATAAGACGCCTCCCATTTCCAGGTCGTCGGAAACAATCAGATTGCGATAGGCGATGCGTTCGCGCAGGATGTCCATAATCCAGATTTTGGAGAGCGACGCCGGGGTTTTATCTTTCGTGACCTGCGGATAGGCTGCGTGCGAAATCATCACCATGGGCATTTGAGTGCGGAGAGTGCGGTATGGCAGCAGATCTTCGGCCCAAAGCTTTTTCAGCGGCTTATCGATTACCGGCAGTTCGTGATGGCTGTCGAGTGTGCCTTCGCCGAGGCCGGGAAAGTGCTTGCCGCAACCTAGCACTCCCGCGGCGCGCAGTCCTGTGAGGAAGCCGCGCGCGTAGGAAGCCACTTCGTGCGGATCTGGCGAGACCGCGCGCGAGTCCATCACCTTGCGCGAGGCTTCGAAGGCGAGATCGAGCACCGGAGCGAAGTCTACGTTAAAGCCTAGAGCGCGGCAATTTTCTCCGATGATCTGGCCGTGCTTGCGGAAGAGTTTGCGGTCGCTGGTGGCGAAAACATCTGCTGCTGATGGTGTGGGGACGAGAGCGTCGCGAAAGCGATCGACGCGGCCGCCTTCGAGATCGACGCAGGTAAAGAGCGGCGTGGTGACACACTTCTGGCAATCGCGCAACAGATGCCAGGTTTGGTTGGGAGTTTTTATGTTGCGTGCGAATAAGATGACGCCCGCGGGTTGGAGGCACGTGAGCAGGGAAGTGAGGCTCGGGGTTAGCTCGGTGCCGTCGAAGCCGACGATCAGGAGGTGGCCGATGTTGCGATGAAGATCAGGGCTTGGTTTTCGCATCGCGCTCTAAAGTCGAATCACTGATCATAAGGCTTTTTTCCGATGACTAGCTTGACGGCAGATCCGTCGGGCAATTTTCTTGTTTGGAGAGCAAGATCAGCCTTGAATCGCATTCCTTCGACCGGATCACCCGCCCAGAGATTATCAATAGAGTATTCACCGCCAAGAAAGAACGGTATCTTCGGCATGAGTCTCTTTCCGGCGGGTAGCGGTCCGTTCGCGGCTTGCCATTTGCTCGCCAACGGCCAAGCAGTTTCACCCCGATGGTTGCTCAATATTTTCTCTGCCCAGTTTTCAATCGAATCCGCCATCAACGAAGTCGCACCTGTTTCTGCGTCAAAGCGCCGTACACCATCCGAAGCAAGGCAAAACTGGTTCTATCCTCGGCGAAAAAGAGCAAGCCCTCAGCGAGATCCCGGTAACCGTTGCGCCAGAGAGTGTCAGCATTCCATTCTTCCAGGCTCATTTCAATCGCGGATGTCAAAGGGAAGACGTGTAACGCCGACTTGAAGGCATAAAATCCATTCTTGGATTCCAGCATGTTAAAGAGTTCTGGACCATGCGAGAAGGGTTCAAGAATTTTCGCCAGAGTTATGGGCCTTACCGCCAATCCCTCCGAACTGATCGAGAGAAGCTCTTCCACGCTCGCCATGTTCAACGGTCTCAATCGATTTGCTTTTTCAACTCCGATAGCAGATTTAGCGCTTCCAGCGGCGTGAGCCGGTTCAGGTCTACTTCGCGCAGCTTATCAAGCACTGGCTGCGATAGCGGAGTGAAGATGGTTAGCTGTGTAGGCGGAGGTGAAGCGCCGGGCGAGAGATGTTCTGTCAGTTCGCGTTCCGCAGATTCGTGCTCCGCCAGCACTTCGCGCGCGCGGGTGATCACTTCATTCGGCAGGCCCGCAAGTTTGGCGACTTCGATGCCGTAGCTGCGGTCGGCCGCTCCCGGTTCGACCTTGCGGAGGAATACAACTCCGCCGCCGGTTTCCTTCACCGACACATGATAGTTCTTCACTCCGGAAAGCTGTTCCGCCAATTCGGTTAGCTCGAAATAGTGAGTTGCAAATAGAGTCTTGGCTCGCACGCGGGCGTGCAGGTATTCGATGGCGGCCCAGGCGATGGCGAGACCGTCGTAAGTCGACGTGCCACGGCCAACTTCATCCAGCAGGATTAGCGAGCGCGCTGTTGCAGTGTGCAGGATTGCCGCTGTTTCGGTCATCTCGACCATGAACGTGGAGCGGCCGCGGGCAAGATTGTCGCTGGCGCCGATGCGGGTGAAGACGCGGTCGATGACGCTGAGGCGGGCCGAGCGTGCGGGAACGAACGAGCCCATCTGCGCGAGGATCACGATGAGCGCGGTTTGCCGCAGGTACGTGGACTTGCCGCCCATGTTCGGGCCGGTGAGCAAAAGGATCGTGTGCGTGGTCGCATTCAGATAAAGATCGTTGGGGACGAAGCGCTCGCTGCCTCCGGACATTTCCTGCTGTTCGATCACAGGATGGCGGCCCTCGATGATTTCGAGATCACCGGCGTCGCCGTTTGCGAGGAACTGCGGCCGGCAGTAATTTCGCAGCGCCGCGATATTTGCCAGCGAGGCCAGCACATCGACCTCGGCCAATGCCAGCGCGGTTTGCCGGATTCGCTTGGCTTCGGAGGCGATGGCCGTGCGCAACTCGGTGAATAGGCGGCGCTCGATCTCGACGATCTTTTCCTGCGCGTCGAGAATCTTGGCTTCGTATTCTTTTAACTCGGGGGTAGTGAAGCGTTCCGCGCCTACTAGGGTTTGCTTGCGCTCGTAATCCTGCGGGACGAGGTGCAGATTTGGTTTTGAAACTTCTAGGTAGTAGCCGAAGATAGAGTTGAATTTTACTTTGAGCGATGTAATGCCCGTGCGGCCGCGTTCGCGCTGCTCGATTTGCGCCAGTACCTGCTTGCTGTTTCGGGAGAGTTCGCGCAGTTCGTCCAGATCGTGGTCCACACCGGCGGCGATCACGCCGCCATCGGCGAAAGTGAGTGGCGGCTCCGGGACAATTGTGTTCTCGATGCGAGCGCGCAGATCGCCGAGTTCGTCGAGCGATGCGTGCAAAGTCTTCAGCCGTTCTGCGGCTAGTCGTCCTATGGCGGCTTTGATCGAAGGAATCTTGGCGAGCGACGCTGCGAGAGCCAGTACATCGCGCGGATTCGCCGTCTCCAGTGTTACGCGGCTCAACAGCCGCTCCAGGTCCAGAACGCCATCTAAGGCGCGGCGCAACTCTTCGCGCGCGATTGTATCCTTTACGCCGGCTTCCACCGCGTCCAGGCGTGCATTAATTTCCGCAAGATCGAGCGATGGCCGCAGCAGCCATGCGCGCAGAAGGCGCTTGCCCATGGCAGTGACCGCAGCGTCGATGGAGCGAAACAAAGTTACGCCCGCGTCCGTGCCCGCGAAAAGCGGTTCGATCAACTCGAGATTGCGAACTGTGACCGCATCGAGAATGAGACAGTTCTGGCGTTCGTACCAGCCGATGCGGTCCACGTGGTCGAGCGATCCACGCTGCGTGGAGCGGACGTAGTAGAGAATCGCTCCGGCGGCGGCGGCCGCCGCGGTGTGGCCGGACAGGCCAAACCCTTCGAGCGATAACACTCCGAAATGATTTTCCAGTAGCGGAATGGCGTGATCTGGTGCGAAGATCCAGTCATCGAGCGGAGTTTCCGTGCAGGTAGCGCCGGAGGAACGAGGTTGCGGGGTTTGGCTTCGGGCGGTTTTGGCATCGAAGAGAGGGGCTGCCGATCCGTACAATAATTCTTTCGGCCGGAGTTGTTCCAGCTCTTCTTGTATACGGCGCAAAGCGGTCTCTCCGGAGAATTCCGTGGCGCGAAATTCTCCGGTGGAAAGATCCAGCGCAGCGAAGCCAACGTGTTCTCCCACTTGCGCCAGCGCGGCGAGAAAATTGTTTTCTTCGGAGCCGAGAAGGGAATCGGCAGCGGTGCCGGGTGTGACTACTCGCGTTACTTCGCGCCGGACAAGTTTCGTTCCGATCTGCTTTTTGGCGAGGCGTGCATCTTCCATTTGCTCGCAGATGGCAACTTTGAAGCCTTTGCGGATGAGCTTGCCGATGTAGCCTTCAGCGGCGTGGTGAGGCACTCCGCACATGGGCACGGCGATGCCTTTTTCTTTGTTGCGTGAGGTGAGCGTAATCTGCAGCTCCTTTGACGCCACGATCGCGTCATCGAAGAAAAGCTCGTAGAAGTCTCCCAGGCGGAAGAACAGCAGCGCGGTCGGATGTTCTTTCTTGACGGCGGCATATTGCCGCATCAGCGGAGTGGAGGGCTCGGTCATTTATTGTTTCGGCCGGAAAGCGCGCTTGGCGCGGATTATAACAAAGCAATTGATCGCTTGATTGCTGCTGCGGCGGCTTGAAGTGGAAATGGCAGTTGACGCCGCTTCTCTCACAGTGTTTTCCTAATGCATGGAACTCCGCAAAGATCCCATTACCCGTTCCTGGGTTATGACGGGAGACGACCCGGCCGAGAGTTCGCCGCGGCCAGAAGCATCCTGCCGCTTTTGTCCCGATTCAACCGAGTCGACTCAGGTTATCTCGGCGGTGCCCAGCACGAGCGGATGGTCGGCGCGCTCGGTGGTGCATCCCACACCGCTGTATCACATTGAAGGCGAACCGGGACGGCGCGGCGATGGCATTTATGACCGCATGAGTTCGGTGGGCGCGCACGAAGTACTGGTGGAGAATCCCCGGCACGACCGGCAGTTGTGGAATGCCAGCGATGAGGAGATTGGACAGTTTCTGCGCTTGGCTGCCGAGCGCATCATGGATTTGAAGCACGATGCGCGCATCAAGTACGTCAGCTTATTCAAGGATTACGGGCCCGGGGCGGGCCAGGAATTCAGCCATCCTACTTCGCAGATCACGGCTACGATGTTTGTGCCCCGGCGCGTGCTCTACGAATTGCGCGCGGGCCGCGAATATTATCAGGCGAAGGAGCGGTGCGTCTTCTGCGACATTCTTACGCAGGAGGAGCGGCAGGCCTCGCGCGTGATTGAAGCGCGCGGGGACTATGTTGCGCTTGGGCCCTATGCTCCGCGGGTTCCGTACGAAACCTGGATTCTGCCCCGCAACCATGAAGCCTCATTCGAGCGTACCGGGTTATCCAGGCCGGGATTGCGCGTGAATCTCGCGGCACTGCTACGGCGCACGCTGCAGCGGATTCGTACGGTTACTGAAGGGTTTCATCTGGTGCTGCATACTTCTCCAAACAGTCTGCATCCCTCGAAGACGCTCGGATATTG
>JBAPQU010000251.1:0-4132 GCA_049280795.1 Candidatus Sulfotelmatobacter sp. | reverse complement strand
GAAAAGTGCTGCCCACGCTGATGACGCGGGCACTGTGGTGGTTTCGTATGTCGGCCGCGCTCACGGTTCTTGCCGGCCTTACGTACTGGGGCGACATCGTGGCGGCTGATGCGCACAATGGGCTGATACAAGGGTTCCATGCTTCCAGCGGTCCCGTGATGGGAAGTTTCTTTCTGATCTGGACGATTGTCTGGGGAGTGCTTTACGCGTGCCTGATCCCTGGCAAAGGCATCTTCGACAAAGGCGCGTTTGTAGGAGTGGTTTATGCTGTGGTGGTCGCTGCGGCGGCGTGGTGCTTTCTGAGTTTGAATAGCCACGGATGGGAGAGCAGCCGACTGCTTTCGATCGGCATCGGTGGTGGCATTGGCTGGGTGATGCTGCTCAATGTGTGGGGAGTAATCTGGCGCATTCAGAAGCGCATGATACAGTGGACCCGCGACAACGCCACCAACGGCACTCCTATGCCGGACAAAGCCAAGGGTATGGCGCGGCAGGCGTTTCTGGCATCACGGGCTAATGCGTACTTGTCTGTAGTGATGCTGTTCTTTATGGGCGCGGCCAGTCATTATCCGATGTTTGGGAAGTGAGGAGCGCGCGAGCGTTCGCTTGATGCGACTTCCAAAAGGAAAGGCCTGTGGCACTTGCCACAGGCCTTCGACCGTTAAGAGTCACCGCAGCCTACCGAACTAGAAGATGATCTTCAGCGCCACCTGAATCTGGCGGGCCGAAGTGGTTCCATCTGGCTGCGTGTAAGTGGAAGAAATGACGCCAAACTGCGATTGCCCAATTAAATTGCCCAAACCTGCCGCATCCGTTCCTGGATTGAGGAAGTGAGGGTGATTGAGGATGTTATAGCCTTCGAAGCGGAGTTCAGCCTTCACCTGCTCCGTTATGGTCATCCTCTTGGCGAGGGTTACATCCCAGTCCCAGAATCCAGGCCCATACCATTGGTTGCGTTCGTTGTTGGAGGCTTGGCCGAACGGCGGATTGGTGAACGCGCACTGGTTGCGGATGTAAGCATAACCACCCCCGGGCGGGAAAGGTCCGGCCGAACATCCAGAGCCGGATGGGGGGCCGAATGGGTCACCAACCTGATAGCCCCAAGCAGCAATTCCGGTTCTTTGTGTGTCTTCGGTTCCGCGAACAACGAACGGATGTCCAGTTTGCGCGGTAAAGATGCCATCCAGTTCGAAGCCCTCCATAATTCTGCCGACCACGCCGTGGTTCAAGAAGCCCTTACCCTGTCCAATCGGCAATTCATAAATGTAGTTCAGAACCAGGACGTGACGCGTGTCGTTGTCCGAGTTGCCATAGCTCTCAGCCAAATCGCGAGAGTTGCGTGGGAACGTGCGCGCCCCGACAGCTGGAGTAAGAGGATCCACTGAGTCGTCAAGAGCGTGAGACCAGGTGTACGCCGCCTGGAACTGCAACCCGTGGCTCATCCGGTGCACGAACTTACTCTGCAATCCGTGATAGATGGAATTGAATCCGTTCATCTGGTAATCGGGCTGAAGCAGCGCGTTGTTGTTCACGGCATTAAACGGTAAGTCGTCGAGGCCGGCGGCTGGCGTCGCTCCGATGTACAAGCTCGTGCTGCTCACCTCGTTGGGAGTGCAGCTAAGATTCCCCGCCACCCCGGGAAGTGTGAAGCTATTGGTCGGATTGCTACAGAAGGCCACCAACTGTGCCACCAAATTAGGATCAGGCGGATTGCCGTCCCTCTGTCCGTAAACGTGGACACCCATCGCCCCCACATAAGCAACATCGATTACATTGCTGCCCCGCAGCTGCCGCTGAATGTCAAACTGCCAGCTGTTGCTGGCAGCGTTGCGAAAATGGGTATCAAAAATCACGATACCCGACGCGAATGTGCCGTCAGGAATTGACGCGGAAGGCGTCTGGGTGGGAATCTGGGAAGGAAACGCGGGCGGGCCAATGCTCGCAGAGTTGTTGATGGTATCGAAATCAAAGTTGTTAAATTGCGCCTGGAACGGCGGGTCGGCGCGGGCATTCCCGAAGGCATTTCCGAAAGTGCGGTCATGGAAGATGCCGAATCCTGCCCGGACGGCGGTCTTGCCGTCCTTCCACGGATCCCAGCTAAACCCGACGCGGGGCTCTATGTCCTTGTAATCAGACTGGTAGAGCGAGTGGCCCGTACCCGGACCCACAAGGCTGAAGGTCAGGGGCTGGCCGGGCAAGAATGTGGCGGGGTCTTGCAGTAGGTTGGAAAAGTTTCCGCCGGTCTCAAACGGAACGCCATTGAGCTGGTAACGCAATCCCACGTTGAGAGTGAAGTTTGGCCGAAGTTTCCAGGTGTCCTGCCCGTACCAGTCCCATTCGTGCTGCGTGAAATTCTTGTTGTCCGAGGGAACCCGCGTGGCGCTCTTGTTAAAGAACTGGTCCTGGAGGTCCTCAATGACGAAGCCCCAATACGCATTCGTCGAATCCACTAGTACCCGGTTGGAGGAGTCCGAGTTATTCGTCGGCTCACCAGCCAGCAGGCCCGGGTCAAATTCGAATGCCCCTTCCGGATCCAAGGTCAGCTGTCGGCGCGAGAAAAAGTCATCAAAGCCGTGTTCGCCCACATCGCGAAGGTCGAAACCAAATTTGAAGGTATGGTTTCCGTGGACCCAGCTCAGACTGTCCGTATAGCTGATCGTACCGGTTTTGCGTGCTTGACTGTTCGCCGCCAGTGCAAGACTTCCGAAGCTGGTAAACGGATCGAGGGTATAGTCCCAGCCGTTTCCAAAACTGTCCGTTCCTCCGGGCCCGTCTAACACGTTCAACGTCGATGCCGGAAGATAGAAGGCTGCATAGATGTGGTTCCAGCCAAATTGAAGGTTATTGATCACATTATTGCTTAAGGTCGACGTAAGTTGTGCGGCTAAACCCTCGCTAATGGCCTTCTCTGAATAAGCTCCGAAGCCGGGAAGGATATCCGAAAAGCCCGGATTAGGATCGAAGAAGTGGTTGTAGCCATAGCGCAAACTCAGAGACTCACGGTCGGTAAAATGGTGGTCGAGCTTGACGATTGGATTGTAGGTGCTCTGTTTCGACGTGGTGGGAAAGAATATGTTGCCCTCGATGCCGTCGGCCGATTGTGGCGCTACGGGGTAGTTCGCGAAAACCTTCTGCATAGTGGGATCAAACGGCAGGCCCGCCGGGTTGTTCGCGCCCGTCTGCGTAATGTCCATCGGAATGGTCTGCGACACGCCTGAAGTATTGGCGTAGGTGTAGTTGAACTTGCCGCTCAGGAATGCTGCTGTCGGCACTGTGGCTTCGTCGGTCAAAGTCGTGTGGAAACGGTCCATCTCGTCATTGAAGAAAAAGAATGTCTTGTTCTTGATGATGGGGCCGCCGACGGAAAAGCCGAACTGGTGACGAATATAAGGGTTCATCGGCCCAGCATCGTCGCCCACACCTGGGTTGAAGTAGTCGCGAGCCCCTCCAAAACCATTCCAGCGGCCAAAGTAATAGACGTTCCCATGCAGCGAATTGGTGCCGCTCTTGGTGACCACGTCGATGATGGCACCCGTGTTGCGGCCGTATTCGGCGTTGAAGTTGTCGGTGATGACGCGGAATTCTTCAGTCGACTCTGGATTGGCGCTGAGCACGCCACCGATGCCGCCGGGTACGGAGGTGTCATTATTATCGACGCCATCCAGCATGAAGTTGTTATTCCGGTCGCGTGCGCCGTTGACGGAAATGCCGGCATTTCCGCTGTCCGTTTGCGAAGTCCCCGGTGAGAGCAACACAAGTTGGTACGGGTTGCGCGTGATGAGGGGCAAACTTTCCATCTGCCTCTGATCGACCAAGTTCGTGATCTGCGAACTCTCGAGATCCACGTCCTGGCCACGATCCGCCCGCACTGTAATTTCCTCGCTTGCCGAGCCAGTGGAAAGTCTTGGATCGACCGTCAGCGACTGCGCCACCGTCAACTCAACGCTGGGCACCCGGTATACCTTGAAACCTTCTTTTCTTACGATGACCTCGTAGGGGCCGACCGGAAGATTCGTTACAGCATAAGTACCCGTTGGTCCGCTGATCGTCTTGTGCAATTCGTTCGTCGCCGTATTCCGAGTCGTGATTTCGGCACCTGGTACTACTGCCGAGCTAGCGTCCGAAACGGTAC
>JBAPQU010000250.1:0-2827 GCA_049280795.1 Candidatus Sulfotelmatobacter sp. | reverse complement strand
ACCCGACCCTCCCCATCCGGCTCCTGGCCACCGACATCGACGGCACTCTACTCAATCCTCAATTCAAAATCTCCCCCGAAGACCTCGAAGCCCTACTCCGCGCCCACACCGCCGGCATCGAAGTAGTCCTGGTAACCGGCCGCCGCCATGCCTTTGCCCTGCCCATCGCCCAGCAACTAGGCTTCGATCTCTGGCTCATCAGCTCCAACGGCGCCGTAACCCGCTCTCTATCCGGAGAAACCTTCCATCGCGACCTAATGCCCCACCAAACCTGCCGCGACCTCTGCTTCGCCATGCAAGATTTCCGCGCCAACACCGTTCTTACCTTTGACCAGGAAACCAAAGGCGCCATCGTAATCGAGCACCTCGAAGCCCTGAATGCGAGCATCCGCCGCTGGCTCGAAAAGAATATGAAATTCATCGACTTCATAATCCCCATCGAGCGCGCCCTGACCAAAGATCCCGTGCAAGCCATGTTCTGCGGCTCCATGGACCGCATGTCCGAAGCCCTGCGGGCTCTCGATGCCAGCAACATGAGCAACCGCATCACCGTACTTCGCACCGAATATCCTGAGCGCGATTTGTCTATGATCGACGTACTCAACACCGGCTGTTCCAAAGGTCACGCCCTCGAACGCTGGGCCACTCATCGCGGCTACCATCGCGATCAGGTCATGGCCATCGGTGACAACCACAATGACGTGGAAATGCTTGAATTCGCGGGCCACCCGGTTATCATGGGAAATGCCTGCGCCGAACTCCGCGCCCGGGGCTGGACCGTCACTTTAGGCAACGACCAAAACGGCGTCGCCGCCGCCATCGCAGGATTGGTAGGAAGCTAGGAATGCTCCGGAGTCCCGTAGAACGAATGCGGGTCGCGAGACTACGAGTGAGAAATTACGACGGCCTCTGGAGTACTGTAGAAGAGCGGCGCTTCAGCGCCGCGTAAAGCGTGCAAAATGATTCCGGGCTTTAGCCCCTGATCTACTGATCTGGCCTGATGCCGACATGCAGAAAAACATCCAACTCGGAATCTGGGCCCTCGCGCTACTAATCGCACTCCCCTGCTCCGCCTCCGATTCCGCCGTCCTCCGCAACGGCTTCTCCATCCGCCACCAGCATCGCGAAATCATCGGCACCATCACCCGTCTCTACATAGACGGAGATCAATCCAACTTCGTCGACATCCCCACCACCGAAATCGACCACTTCGAAGCCATCCCCGACGATCCCGCTCCGCGCCCGGCGCCCCAACCCACCGCAACCGCGCCCCATCCCTTCGATCTCAACGAAACCGTAAAAGCCGCCAGCGGCGCCTATAAACTCGATCCCGATCTAGTCACCAGCGTCATCCGCGCCGAAAGCGGATTTAACGTCCACGCCGTCTCCCCCAAAGGCGCGCAAGGACTCATGCAGTTAATGCCCCAAACCGCATTCCAACTAGGCGTGCACAACGCCTTCGATCCCGAAGCCAACGTCGAAGCCGGCACGCGCTATCTCCGCGAACTCCTCGAGCGCTATAATTTCGACCTAGTCAAAGCTCTCGCCGCCTACAATGCCGGTCCCCAACGCATCGATCAATACGGCGGCGTCCCTCCCTACTTCGAAACCAAAGCCTACGTAGCCCGCATCGTCCGCGACTTCAACAAAAAGAAACTGGCCGCTCAGTCCGCCGCTGCACCACCCCCAAAGAATAATTCACCAACCAAGCCCACCAATGCGCACGTCCGAGCCAAGCCCGCCTCTGCAGCCCCTCTGGCGCAAAATTAGAGCCGCCGGTCATTGGTAAAAAAACTCCAGAAATTCCAAAACTAATTTTTCACAAAATTATCGGATTCTAAGGTACTATCCTTCACAACCAGATCGCCTGCCGCAGCACTAGAGATAGCCCCTGCTGCCGCGCAGTCGCTCTCCACAACAAAAAGGAACTAACACACGATGAAAAACCTGGCTCCGCTACAGCCATGCCTTCTACTTACGATATTTACCCTACTCGCCTTCACCGTTGCCTGCGGAGGTGGAAATTTTAATGATCCGCCTGGCGTGGCAAAAGCGGCCGTCGCAAGCACACCGAATCCGCTAGTGGCACAAGTCTCATTGGTGAGCGCTCTTGGGTGTCCAGGTCAGGTGATGGTCGAGTTTGGCCCCGACACCTCTTACGGAAGAAATACAGCTTGGTATCCTGCCATCTCTACTCGTCAGACAAACACCATCCTGATCGCGGGAATGAAAGCCTCAACCACCTATCACATGCGCACCCAGGCCCAGGCACAATGCGCTACCAGTACGAATACGTACACTGGCGCGGACTTTACCTTTACCACCGGGCCGCTTCCCTCCATAAATTTCCCAACTCTTACTGTGAGCCGCCCAAATCCTTCCACCACCTCCCCGGAAAACCCAGGGATCGAAATGGTAACGGTCAACGCCGGCGGCACTCCAGCCCTGTTCACTGATCGCGACGCCAACCCAATCTGGTATTACGACGTCGGATCAACTAACTTCCCCAACACTTTCAAGCTGCTTCCCAACGGCCATGTGATCCTGAGTATCGCTATGCCCGCAAGTTCAAGTTCAACCATCCGTGAGGTAGACCTCGCCGGCAACACCATCCGCGACATGCCCATCACCGCTCTCGGGCAGAAGATGCAAGCTGCCGGATTCGATTTCATCCCCACCGCTTATCACCACGATCTGCTTCCGCTTGCCAATGGCCATTTGATCGTTCTCACCAATTTCACGAAGAGTTTCACGAACCTTCCCGGCTATCCCGGCACTACTGAAGTGGTCGGAGATGGGTTGATCGACCTGGATCAGAATTGGAATC
>JBAPQU010000249.1:0-11620 GCA_049280795.1 Candidatus Sulfotelmatobacter sp. | reverse complement strand
CCCGACGGCCCCATAATGGAGAGCCATTCACCCTGCGCCACGTGGAGCGAGATATCATCAAGCGCATGAATCGCACGATCTTCTCCTCTGGTGGTGCCCAACTTCCTCGGAGAAGTGGCATCCGCTCCTGCACCCTGAGAAGGGTAGAGCTTGGTCACATTTTCGATCCTAATCAATTCACTCCCCCCTCAGGATCACCGCCGGCTGCACCCGGCGCAGCAGCGAGATCGGCAGAATCGCCGCCAGCAGCGTCACCAATATGCTACCAGCCAAAACAAAAGGCAGCACGCTGAAACGTGGCATCACCGGAGCGTGGAAGTTAACCCGCCCAATCCACGCCGCGATGCCAATGCCCAGCACAAATCCGATCAACGCCCCAGTTGCACCCAGAACCACCGCTTCGGCTGCAAAAAATCCATTGAGCAACCGGTCGGAAGCGCCTAGCGCCTTCATGATGGCAAAGTCGCGCCGCCGGTCGAGCACCCATCCCATCAGCGTAGAAAGCACACACAGCGCAGCCGTCAAAATGATGAGCGCCGCAGCCGCCAGCAGCGTGGCGCGAGTCTTGCCCAGCACACGCGCCTCGCCCTCCATAATCTGCCGCACCGGCCGCACATCGGCCGCCGGAATCGCCTGCTGCAATTGCTGCATGATGGCCGTGATCTCTTCCGGTGAGCCGCTGGCCGCTACTTCGATGGTAGAGGGTTGAACCCCCGTCCACGCAATAAAATCCGGCAGCGAAAGATACACGCGGCTGTCTTCCGCAGCCCCCGTCCGCACAGTCCCGGCAGGCGTAAGGTGAACCGTGTGTCCCTGGAAAGTTAAATCAAACGGCTGATTTCCCGGCGACACAACCGACAGCGCCCGCACCCCAACCAGCGCCTGTTCCAGCACTGGGTGCCCCATTTCTCGCGCGTCTGTTGCGCGAGAAGTGGGAGCTGCAGACGGCCAATTGCTAACCGACCACCAGCGATCAAGTTGCCGAACCCGCGCAAAATCCGTCCCTGCCACAACAATAGGCTGGCCATCCCCCGTACGCGCAACCACCAGCCCAAAAGGCGCGACCACCCCGCGTCCGGCCAGGGCAGATTCCACATGAGCGAGCGCATCTCCGGGAAGGGAAGCGCCATCCCGCCCAACCAGGATGATATTCGCTCCATAATTGCGGAATTCGCGCCGCAGCTTAGCCTGCACATCGACATACAGATTAAGCATCGCCGTAGTAACCGCAGCCGCCACGACCATGGCGAGCAGCGCCGAGGCCGCACGTCCGCGTCGCAGCACCGCCGCACGCACCAGCATCCGAAAAAACATGGACGTATGCCGAGCCCGCGCCCTGCCAGCGGCTACTTTCTGCGCAGACTGCGATTGCCCCGTCTGAGAAAACTCCGCGCTCACAACTCACCTCGCAGCGCGAACACCGGATCAAGCCGCACCGCATTCCGAATCGCCGCAGCGCTTCCCGCAAACGTAACCAGCACTGCGATCACCAGAATTACCGGCAGCAGCACCGGCGAAATCGTGATCTGCGAATCGAAGATGGAGCGGCCGATCTGACGCGCCAGAAATCCTCCAGCCGCAAAGCCCACGAGTCCGCCGACCAACGCGAGTAGCGTCGCTTCGGCCAAAAAGATCGAAGCGATCCCGAACCTTCCCGCGCCCAGCGCCTTCATTAAACCCACTTCGGCCCGGCGCTCGAAGATTGCAGCCGCCATCGCCGCCGAAACCGCCAGTGCCGAGGCAAATAGCGCAGCCAGCGTGATCAGAAATATCAGACCTTCGATGCGCGTCAGCACCGCCCCTTCGTTCTCCGCCACCTGTCGAATCTGCTCCGCGTGCGAATGCGGAATCGCTTCCTGCAACTGAAACGCAATCGACTGCGGATAAGGCGAACAATACCAACGGTCATAAACAGCTCCAGACATACTACGGGGATCGCGCCGCGCGAGAGCATCCTCCGGCTTGGTCAGGGCGCTCACGTACACCCGCCGAACCGCGCCCGGTCTGCCCAGAATTTCCTGCGCCAGCGCGATCGGCCCCACGATCTGATTGTCTTCGCTTCCGCCCGTCGAAAGAATTCCGCTTATCCGCAATCGCCGCCCGGAAACCTCAATCGTGTCGCCGGTCTTCGCCGCAAGCTTCAACGCCAACCGCTCTCCCACCAAGACATCGCGCGAACCATCATCCGGCCACGCCCCAGAAACCTTCCACCAGGGATGAGTCGATCGCACTCCGGTCACAAACTCTTCTTTGCCAAATGAAATCTTCTTGGCAAAATAAGTGCCGAGCAGAGTGAGATCTTCCGTCTTGCCGTCGTGCTGCACGGCAACGTTCACCGGCAGCATCGGCGCAAACCCGGTAATGTTGTTGTGCCAGAAAGTGCCTTTGATCTTCGGCAGGTCGGCTTCGTTCAGAAAAGCGCCGTCACTCGGCGGCTTTAGGTTGACTCCGCCAATTTCCACATCCAACGTATCTTCTTCAGGGGTTACCAGCAGGTTGGCGCCAATCGTGCGCAGTTCACGATTGATTTTGTCGCCAATATCAGTAGCGACCGCAATCATCGCCGTGGCAACTGTCACTCCCAATGCGATGGCCGCACCCGCCAGCAATTTGCGCCGCTTCTGCCGGCGAAAGGATTCGTAGACGAGCCGGACGAACATCGCTTACTGCTTCTCGAACACGCGGCTCCCGGCCGCGATGTCCGCCTCTTGGATAATCACGGAATCGGCGGTCTGCGTCGCCTTCAGCGGAATCGGATTGCATCCGCCCTTTGCGCCGACCGACTGCGGATTGATCGGAGCGGCGCAATTCTTGCAAACCACTCCGTTGCCCGACTTGTAAAAGCCCACCGCCCCGCAGATTTCGCAAGCATCAAAAACCGTGGCAATCTTGCCATCCGGTTTCTGGTAGAGCCAGAAGCGAATCTCAACGCCCTTTTCCTGCGCTTCGTAGCGATGCAAATCGCCATCGGAAACCTGAGTGAGAGGAATCTTCACCTGCCTATTCGTAAAACTAACTTCGGTGGCCGGCGAGAGCGCACTCGCATTCTTGGCATAAACAAATTCCGCCGTAACCATCCCGATAAAGAGAAAGCAGAATGTGTACACCGAAGTCATCCACAAGCGCTCTTTGCGGGCGCTCCAGGCAGCTTTGCGGCGCGCAGCGGGAGAAGCTGACTCCGGCACCGGCTCGCGGCGCTTGGCGTCGAACAGCACCATCAACGCCGCCAGCGCGACGATCGTCACAAAGAAGAAAAGATCGTTCCTCACGATCGGCCCAATAATCGCCATCTCGCGCTTGGAAGAAGCAATCACTCCGCTCTCCGAAAGCTCGTGCAGCCCGGCAACCACCAACTGCAACGCCACCAGAAACAAAATCGCAGTCGTAATCCGAAAGAATTTCTGCAGGTTGATGCGCACGCTGCCCTTCACAAACATCACGCCGAACGCAATCGCCGCCAGCACGCCCAACAGCGTACCCAGAAAGCTCATCAACTCGGTCGAGTTCAACGAAACGGCGGAAAGAATCAGCACCGTCTCCGCGCCCTCGCGCAGCACCATCAGAAACACAAAGAAGAACAGCCCAATCCACGCGTCTTTCCCGGCGAGCAGCCCGACCTTGCCCTCGATCTCGCCTTTCAGCTTGCGCCCCGTCTTCATCATGAATATAACCACGGTGACCACGAAGAACGCGGCGATCAGCATGACCCAGCCTTCAAACACGTCTTCGTTCCAGTTCAGCCGGGAAATCACAATCGCAATCCCGATGCTGCCCACGAACGCAGCCCCCAGCGCGGCATAAACAGCCTTGCGCAGATCGTCGCGGCCAATCTTAGCCAGATAGGCCAGCGTAATCCCCACGATCAGGGCAGCCTCAACCCCCTCGCGCAGCGTGATAATAAAAGCCTGTAGCATCTATAAAAAGCCCACTATCTCTGGGTGTCATCCTGAGCGCAGCCGCTTTTCAGGCGGAGCCAGGTATCTCGTGCAAACTTTTTGCGCACGTGGTCCGGCACCGCAGGTCTGCAATCTTGAAAATGAATTTCAATTTCAACTTCAAG
Organism: Candidatus Sulfotelmatobacter sp.; assembly: GCA_049280795.1. Lineage (GTDB taxonomy): Bacteria > Acidobacteriota > Terriglobia > Terriglobales > Acidobacteriaceae > Sulfotelmatobacter. The sequence goes on along the minus strand of JBAPQU010000249.1, from coordinate 7,560 downwards.
GATATGCCGCCAGCGGCGGGGGCGTCAATCTGCTACGTCACAAATGCGCGTGATTTACATCGCACGGAGAAATGCGGGATTAAATGGAGCTCTCCTGCGGCTCGGTCAGTGTTATGGCGGTTTATCGCCATTAGGGTCTCTTCGGTGCCGGCAGGTCTTGCTTCTTGCACAACCAGATTTGTGAAACCCGCGCAAGGCGAATTTTATCTTGGAAAGCTAAACCTTCAATCTTCAAATCGCCCCGATAGGAGGACAAATCAAGAGTTCCATCGACGTTGACAAAGTGCGTTTGCACGATTTCCTTCTTCGAAGGATATTCTACCAAGTGCTCAACCCAGTTGCCCTGCAGCGTCAGGTGTTTGTTTGTGACGCTTCCAGAGAGCGGTATGGCTTCGTCATTGGGCGCGCCTTCGTAAACGAACAATAGCGCATTAACGGACGAGTCCCTTTTATCTTTAATCGCCAGCTCAATCCCCCCGACATCGCCAGTCTCCTCTGATAGGTATGCATTCGAATAAACTCGCATTTCTGCAGTTCGGCCACAATTAGGCTCCTTCATCACCGAACCATGTTCGCTAGTATCGGCTTTTTCGTCTGGCATTGTCGAATAATCCAACTTCGGATTGGTCTCCGTCGTACATTTTGTGTATGTCTGCGAACTATCCCCATGCTGTATCGCGATCGTTGTCGCATTGTATACGTGGTATTGCGGATCCCCTGCGATTGGCGTGTTCGGCATCCATGTTCCCGGGCCGAAGCATCCTCCCGGACCACAGAACGAAACCGAAAACAGATTTCCTGGTCGCTTTTTAATTTGAACACCGAACGCATCGGAACAACTTACCTTCCAGAACCCTGTGAAATCAGGCAGGGCGCCATTTGGCTCGGTGCTACCAGCCCAGGCGAGCGAGAGGAGGCACAGGTAAGAAATCCATACGAAGAAATACTTAGACATGCGCTTCATGTTCACCCGTTTTTCTGGACGGCAACTCACAACTGCTTCAAGAACGCATTCGCCTGCTCCAACAGCGGAAACAACTTCTCCTCCGCATGAAACTCTGCCGAATGTACGCACCGCCGGCTCCCGCGCAGCCTCACCGGATGCTTCAAGTGCAGCATCTCGTGGTAGACGATGTATTCCACCGCGTAGCGCGGCACCGCAAACTGGTCAAAGATGCGGCTGATCACAATCGCATTATGCGCCGGATCGTAATGTCCAAGAATGCGCCGCGTCTTCGTCGGACTCCAACTCATCCGTGGCCGTCCCAGCAGTCCATGAAAAAAGCGCCGGTTCAGATCCTCGAAAATAGCATCGAGATCATAGAATCGTCCCTGCGGAGAATGCAGCTGCTTGCGCCCGCGCATCTGCCGTACCAGGTGTGCCTTGCTTGCCACTTCATGGCTGGCTACATATTTTCGATAGCGGGCAGCGTGGCCGCGGTCGATCGGTTTGCGATACATCTTCGCCAGCAGAATGTGGGCGATAGCCCGGACCACCGCCTCTGGCGCGCCTTCCAGTAGGTCGGAAAGCCGCACCAGTAGCCGCCCCTCGCGCAGTCGAATCGTGTTGTTGACGTTCGCGAAGGCGAAGAACTCGACCTTCAACTCAGGCGGCGCACTGCCGGGACGCAATTGGCGGTGTTCATCGTGAAAGATTTCCAGCAATCCCTCGCGCACAAGCCCAGATTACCACGGACCGAATTTACCAGAGATGTTCATGTGGAGACAGCCGCCCCTCGGCTGTCCGTCGAGCGCAGCTCGACCATTTCTCCGTAGCTGGAATCTTTACTCCGGCCTTCCCCCGGCCTGTTTCGTGTCGTCTTTCTTCTTATGCTTAGCCGCTTCTTCCTGCTCAGCCAACAGCGTGCGATGATCATCCGCCGAACTATCGATAGTATCCAGCGCATTAGTCAGAACAAATTCGTACTGCTTTACTTCTTCCGCGCCCACACCAGCCGCATCCCGTAAAGCCCGAAGCTTCGCGTCAAACTCCGTATCCGCGTCGATAATCATTTTCAGCGGCTTGCGAATATCGTTCTTACGGTCGACGTAGGTTTCGATGTTGTCATTCAATTCGTCGTAGATCAGCAGGAAATCATCGAGTCTGTCGTGCGTCTGCTGTGCCCGGTCTTTCGTCTTGGGATCGCTGCGCATCTGCTCCAGCCCAACCAGCCGCGCCCGCGCGAATTTCACATATAGCGAAAGCCGCTGCTCCGGCACCCAACTGGTATCGCGGATCTGGTCAATCTCCGGCTGCGTGAAAGGGTCACGATGTTGCTGCCCCAAAGCCGGCGCCGTCCCAGCCAGAGCCAGCAATCCCAGGCAAGCGCCCATTTGCAACCAGAGCCTCCTCATGATTTACCACCTTTGTGAAACATAGCCGCCAGCAGGTCGTCGCGAACCCGCTCCAGGCGGTCGATCGTATCCTGAACCTGCTTCTGATCGTCATGCGCGACGGTATGCTTGAGGTCGGCCAATTTTCGGGCCATCTTCCGAACCGCAATCTCGCTTGCCTTCTCATGCTTGCGCGACTGAATCGCATAGTCGCGCGCCTGTTCAGCGAAAGCGGCTACGTCTACCAACGCGGCCTGCCATTTCGCAAAATCTCCCGCCGCATAAAACCTGTTGGCGTTATCAAGCTGCCGCTCACATATGTGAATGCACAACGGAGGACGATCTTCAACGCTGGCCTTGGAGACGTGGTCCTTCAGTTCATCAACGGAAGTCTCGCCGCCCGCGAGCGCGCAAAGAGTCGCCAGCATCGAGAAGACCAGGCACGCCGCCGCAAGCCGCCACACTCGTGAACCTTCCATCCCATCACCACTGCTGCCATCGTAGTTATTTTTTCGGCTCGATGGCAATAAGCCGATGTTTCGCCTGCCACTCCTGATTAGGAAACTTCCCGTTGGCAACGTTGAGGAAGAGATGAAAATTGGTGGCGGCATTCTTAAAGTCGCGCAGGTGATCATACGCCGAGGCTCGCAGAAAATATGTCATCGGAGTTTCCGCCAACTGGAGCTTTGCCCGAACATCCAGCGCGCGAATCACCACCGGATAATCCTTATTATCGTTGGCGGCAAACGCCAGATCGTAATATGCCGTGCCCAGGCTGGGCTTAAGCTTCACCGTAGTAATCAATTCCCGCTGGGCATCAGCCGATTTCTTCTGCCACAGCAGCGCCTTGCCCAGCCCGTAATGAATATCAGCATCATTCGGATGAGACGCCAGCAACCCACGAAAAGCTGCCTCGGCCAGCTCATTTTTTCCTGCGGTTAAATACAAATCCGCCAGATCGCGCTGGGCCGCATCGTCTCCCGGCGCAAGCTTGACTCCCGCCTGCAGTTCGCCGATGGCAGTGTCCTTCTTGCCCTCTGCAGCCAGCACGCGCCCCAACTGCACATGAACCGCGCCCGAATCCGAATGCGTCACCAGCAGCTTGCGCAGATAATCTTCCGCTTCAGGAAGCCGCCGTCCGCGCATGTAGATATTTGCCAAGCCAGTCACCGCATCGACCGATCCGGAATCGAGCGCCAGCGCCTGTTTGTACTCCTGTTCGGCATCGGCAAATTTATTTGCCTGCTCCAGCAGCAATCCGGCAGAAAGGTGCGGCTCAGCTTCTTTCGGTTGAAGCGCCGCCGCGCGCTGATAGTCCGCGACGGCTTCTTCCGGCCTCGCCTTTTCAACCGTGTGACCAAGAGCAAGCCAAGCCCGGTATTGCCCCTCGGCCACGTGAGCAGTAGGTTTGAGCAGAGTCGCAGCCCGCAGAAATTTCTCAGCATCAGGCTGGTCTGTCTTGGCCAGTTGCAGCCCCAGATTCAAATTCGATTCGAAAACATCCGGTTTCGCCGCCACCGACTTGCGATAAGCCGCGATCGAGTCGTCAACTTTCCCGAGTGCATTTTCCACGAACCCGAGATCGAACCACCCCTCATAATTCGCGGGATCACGCTCCACCAGCTTGTGCAGCAAAGGCTCGGCGCCCGAGTAATCTTTCTTTTCAATCGCCGCTTCCGCCGCCGTAAGTTCAACCGGTTGCGCCGCACCGTCATCCACAGGAACCTGAACGTGATGAGTCGAATGATGACCCGGCTGGGATGAGGATTGTCCCGCAGGTGGGCGCGCATCCTGTGCGAGCGCGAACGTAGTCGCCAGACCAAGCACAGCACCCGCGAGAAATTTACTTGTTCCCATTGGACCGCGGCGCTCCGTTGCGATTGCCCGCGCTATTCCCGTTCAGCACGCGAGCCAGATACTTTCCCGTGTAAGATCCCGGCAATTTAGCGATTGCCTCCGGTGGTCCCACGCCCACAATTTTTCCGCCGCGCGCTCCACCCTCCGGCCCCAAGTCGATCACCCAGTCGGCCGTCTTGATCACTTCCAGATTGTGTTCGATCACCAGAATCGAGCCCCCTGCATCAATAAGACGGCGGAAGGCTGCCAGCAGTTTGCTCACGTCATCAAAATGTAACCCGGTGGTAGGCTCGTCAAAAATATAGAGCAGACGCCGCCTGCGCCGCCCCTCATCCGCACGCCCTGCAGTGGGCCGCCCAATCTCGCGTCCAGCCGGCTGCAGATGCGCCGCCAGTTTCATGCGCTGCGCTTCTCCCCCTGACAACGTGGTCGCCGATTGCCCCAGCCGCAAATATCCCAGCCCAACCTCATCGAGCACGCGCAGCTTATCGGTCAGCTTGGGCACTTCTGCGAAAAACTTCAGCGCCTCTTTCACCGTCAGGCTCAACACGTCGTGAATATTCTTTCCTCGGTATCGAACGTCGAGCACCTGCGCCTTATACCGCGTACCCTTGCACTCCTCGCAAATAAGCTCCACGTCGGCGAGAAACTGCATCTCCACCGTAACCGTGCCATCGCCCTGACAAGTCTCGCAGCGCCCGCCGGGAATGTTGAAAGAGAAATGTCCCGATGCAAAGCCCCGCTTCTTAGCCTCGGGCAGGGAAGCAAACAGATCGCGGATCGCATCGAATGCCTTGATGTAAGTCACCGGATTCGAGCGCGGCGTTCGTCCAATCGGAGACTGATCGACCAGCACAACCTCGTCAATAAATTCGTCGCCGGTCAGGCTTTGCCACGTCGCCGCCCCTCGATCCGGCCCGCTAATTTGCTGCTTCTTCGCCTCCCCTAAAGCCTGATAAAGCACCTGATGCAGCAACGTCGACTTACCCGACCCCGAAACTCCCGTGATCGCCACCAGCATCCCCAGCGGAATGCAGATGTCGATACCTTTTAGATTATTAGCCCGCACGCCGCCAATCTTTATCTTTTGCGAGCCCGGCTGCCGCCGAACGGCCGGAATCTGAATGCGCAAATCATCCGACAGATAGCGGCCCGTGAGCGAAGCGGGGTTCCGCAGAATCTCATCGTAAGTTCCCGCCGCCACCAGCTTGCCGCCGTTTTCTCCGGCGCCGGGACCAAGATCAAGAATCCGGTCCGCCGTGCGCATGATGTCAGGATCGTGCTCCACCACCAGAATCGTATTTCCCAAATCACGCAGGTCTTGCAAAATCTTGATCAGCCGGTGCGTATCGCGGCTGTGCAGCCCAATCGATGGCTCGTCCAGCACATACAGCGTGCCCACCAGCCGCGACCCCAGCGAAGTCGCCAGCTGAATCCGCTGCGCCTCGCCTCCCGAAAGCGTCGAGGCCAATCGGTCGAGCGTCAGATATTCCAAACCAACGTCGTTGAGAAATCGCAACCGCTCGCGGATTTCCTGCAAGAGCCTGTCGGCGATCTCCGCTTCCTCGGCGCTCAACTGAACCCCGCCAAAGAACGCTGAAACCTCCTCAACCGTCATCGCGCAAACTTCGCAAATGTTCTTCCCGTTGATCTTTACCTGCCGCGCTTCCAGCCGCAGTCGCGTGCCCTGGCACTCTGAGCAAGTCGAATACCCGCGATACCGGCTCAGAAAAACCCGCACGTGCAGCTTGTATTTCTTCCGCTCCAGATACTGAAAGAATCCGCGCACACCCAGGAACTGACCTTCGCCGTTCAGCATAAGTTCTTGCTGTTCTGGCTCTAACTCTTCCCATGCCACATCCAGCGGAATCCCAACCTGCTTGGCAAAACGCTTCATCTCCGTGAACACGGGCCGGTATTTAGGCTTGTTCCACGGATCAATCGCCCCTTCGCCGAGCGATTTCGTCTTGTCCGGAATCACCAGATCGAGATCGAAGTCAATCGTGTTGCCGAATCCCTGGCATCGCGGGCAAGCCCCGTACGGATTGTTAAACGAAAACAGTCGAGGCTCCGGCTCTTCATAACGAAGATTGCAGTTCTTACACTCAAAGCGCTGCGAGAATCGCAACTGTCGAGCTGGCTCATCGTCATGAGGAGGCAAATCAAAAATCACCTCGCCAGCTTCCCGATACGCCGTCTCCACCGCATCCACAATCCGCGAGCGCGATTCCGCCGATACAGTAAGCCGGTCCACAAGCATAAACACCGGCTGGTCGAAGCGAATATCCAGCAGCGACTCCGGCGTGGAAAACTCAAACACCTGCCCCAATTGATACAACCGATTGAATCCCGCCTTGCGCAACTCGAAAAGACGAGCCTTAATCTGATCCGTCAGTCCCGAGTCTGGCACAGCGGTTTTCTTGCTCGACTTTCGCGGGCGCGCAAGTTTTTTCTCGGGCTCCTTGGGCGCCGCCGCCGCCGGCTGCAAAGGAAAAACAACTTGTATCCGCGTGTCCGGATCCAGCGCCAGCACCGCGTCGGCAACTTCGTCGACCGTATCCTTCTTAACTTCGCACCCGCAGTTCGCGCAATAAGTGCGCCCGACGCGGGCAAACAACAAACGCAGATAGTCGTAAATCTCCGTCGCCGTCGCTACCGTTGATCGCGGATTTCGCGTCGAATTCTTCTGCCGGATCGCCACCGCCGGCGCAATGCCATCGATCGAATCTGCATCCGGCTTTTCAATCCGCTCCAAAAACTGCCGGGCATAAGCCGACAGCGACTCCACATAGCGCCGCTGACCCTCCGCATAAATCGTGTCGAAGGCGAGGGAAGACTTGCCAGACCCCGAAACTCCCGTCACCACCGTGAGCGTATTATGGGGTACCTCAAAATCAATATTCTTGAGGTTATGCACGCGGGCACCGCGAACAATAATGCTTTCCGTGGGTATAGGCTCAGACATCGGGTAAGAGACGGCAACGCCAACATGACCTGCTGAGAGTCTCCCAGGGGCTTCCGCGAGCTCTGCCGAATCTTTTATTATAAATCAGGTTTATTGAGGCGAGTTTACTAAGAGGCTCTGCGGCCTTCCCGCGAAAGGACAAACTCTTTCGCGCGGGAACGTGGAGTAAACAAAATAGCCAGCAGAGAGCCGATGCCAAGCCCCGCCATCAAAAAAGTAACCGCAGTCGAAATGTCGTATTCAGGTCGATTTCTCATAATCAAGAACCGTCCAACTTTTTAGTAGCGCCGGCGTCTCGCCGGCTTTCGGACCAGCAAGATGCGATCAAATGCAATCGCAATCCCGCCCAGCATTGCATTCGCTATGAAATAATTTCGATGCTCTCCACCAGAATGGTGTTGCTG
>JBAPQU010000248.1:0-6113 GCA_049280795.1 Candidatus Sulfotelmatobacter sp. | reverse complement strand
AATCGTAGTTCACCTGCGCCGCTGGAGCCCAACTACACGCTCCAATGCACTCCACTTCTTCCAGCGTAAACAAACCGTCAGGAGTGGTTCCCTTATTCCCCACACCCAATTTCTTCGCGCAGTGATGCAGAATCTCTTCCCCGCCGCGCACCAGACAACTGATGTTCGTACAAACCTGCACGTTGAACTTGCCCCGGGGTTTGGTGGTCAGCATCGAGTAGTAGCTGATCACGTTGTTGACTTCCAGTTCCGTCAACTCAAGCCGCGCCGCAAGTTCCGCGATCACTTCGTCGGACAAAAACCCAGTTTCATCCTGCGCATAAAGAAGCGTAGGCACCAGCGCCGACCGCTTCGTCGGATAATGCGTCACCATCTCCGCAAACCGCGCCTCGAATTCTTCGGAGAATTTCATAAAAAAATTGAGCGATTGAGCGATTGGGTCATTGTGCAATTGAAAAGCTCACGCTGCGTTCCTCGCCGTTCTCTGAGACGCCGCGAAAATTGCCGTCAGTTCGTGCGCTTCTTTCAGCAGTGCTTCCGTCTTCTTCATTGACACAATTCCGGATTCCGTCATCAACTCCAGCCAGAGAATTGCTTCATCCGCTTCCTCAACGACGATTCCCATTTTAGCGACAAATTCCGCTTTCGATCTGGCGCGGCACACCGCGCGATAATTTGCAGCTACCGATGTGCCACAGCGAAGCAGTTGCTTGCCTAAAACCTGGGTGTCCGTCTTATAGGGCAATGACCGATAAAGCCGGATTAACCGCAACGCAAATGCCTTTGTCCTATCACGAAGCTGCTCCGGCTGACTACTCACGACCAATTCCTTAATCGATTTTCAATCGCAAAATCACCCGATCACGCAATCGCTCAATTCCTCACCGGTCGATTTCTCCCAACACAATGTCAATCGATCCAATGGCAGCCACCACATCCGCAATCAGTCCGCCCTCGCACATCTTCGGCAAAGTTTGCAGGTTCGCCAGACAAGCCGCCCGCATATGCACACGATATGGTTTCGCTGTCCCGTCGCTCACAATGTAGTAGCCCATCTCGCCGCGCGGCGATTCCACTGCCTGGTACACCTCACCCGCCGGTACGGCAAAGCCCTCGGTAATAATCTTGAAGTGATAGATGAGCGCTTCCATCTGCGTCTTCATCTTTTCCCGGTCGGGCAGCACAATTCCCGGCGCATCAGCCTTAATCGGGCCTTCCGGCATGCCATCCAGCGCCTGCTTCACGATCCCAATCGACTCCCGCAGTTCGCGCACGCGGCACATGTATCGCGCAAAAACATCGCCTTCCTGCGCCACCGGAACCTTGAACTTAAAGTTCTCATATCCCGTGTACGGCATATCGCGACGCAGATCGATGTCCACCCCGCTCCCGCGCAGCGTCGGCCCACTTGCGCCCAAGGCAATCGCATCTTCCGCGCTGAGCTTGGCCACGCCCTTGGTCCGCATCATGAAGATCGGATTTCCCGTCAGCAGGTTTTCGTATTCATCCACCTTCTCGGGAAAACGTCCGGCAAATTCGCGCACGCGCTCAAAAAATCCCAGCGGCGGCTCCAGCGCAATCCCTCCCACGCGAAAGTACGAGGTCATCATGCGCTGTCCGCTGATCATCTCGAACATCTTCAGCACTTCTTCGCGCTCGCGGAAGCAATACAAAAACACTGTCAGCGCGCCAATATCCATGGCATGCGTGCCCAGCCACACCAGGTGCGAGTTGATGCGCGTCAACTCGTTCATCAGCACCCGCATCCACTGCGCCTTCGGCGGAATCTCCAGCCCCAGCAGCTTTTCCACCGCCAACACGTAGCAGAGATTGTTAGTCATGGGGCACAGATAGTCGATGCGGTCGGTGAGCGGCACTACTTGCTGATAAAACTTGGCCTCGCAGGTCTTCTCAATTCCAGTATGCAGATAGCCGATGTCCGGCATGATCCGCACAATCGTCTCGCCATCAATCTCCAGCAGAACTCGTAGCACCCCGTGCGTCGACGGATGCTGCGGTCCCATGTTCAGGATCATGGTTCGATCCTGACCGGGTTCAAGAACTGGAGTTGGTGCAAGGTGAGCCATAGCGAACTAGCGGTAGCCCTCCACCGGATAATCTTTTCGCAGCGGATAGCCTTCCCAATCCTCCGGCATCAGAAGGCGCCTCATATACGGATGCCCATTAAACCGAATACCGAACAGGTCAAATACTTCACGCTCAAAGTAATTTGCCCCGGGCCACAGCGGAGTCAGTGATTCCACCACCGGACTCGCACTATCCAGCCGCACTTTCAGCCGTACCCGTTCTTTCTTAGCAATCGAAAGCAGGTGGTAAACCACTTCAAAGCGCGGCTCCGCCGGATACCAATCCACACAAGTAATGTCGGAAAGAAAATTGAAGTCGCACTCCGGATCGTCGCGCAGAATCGCGCACGCCTCGCGAAGATTCGAACGATCCACATAAATCGTCATCTCATCGCGGTCAAACTTCACTCCCGCCACCGACGACGTATTCCACGCCAATAGCCGCGCTACCGCAGGATGGCCCTTCAGTTGTTCCAGATCGGTGATCGCCGGCGCCAAAGGCATTTACATCTCCCCCCGTCGCGCGCGCGCCGGGCCCCATTCCAGAACGCCCTTCTTCCATATATAAAAGAAGCCCACTAGCACGATCCCGATGTACACGAACATTTCCCACAGCCCAAAATGCTTGAGATCGCGCAGAATTACCGCCCAAGGGTAGAGGAAAACTGCCTCTACATCGAACAAAATGAATAGCATACCAACCATGTAGAATTGCACTGAGAAGCGCCCGCGGCTGTCTCCCACCGGGGTCATTCCGCATTCATAGGCGGACATTTTGGCCCGGGTTGGCTTCCGCTGCCCGATCAGCCAGGAAAGGGTGACAATGGCAGTCGCAATCGCCCCAGCCAGCAAAATGTGGATGAGGAACGGCAGGTAGCCAGCGAAATAATTGTCGGGCATAGGATGGGATATATATAATTCGCGCCAGTGCTTATTAAACATTCTAGATTAGGTGCTGGTGCGCGCGAGTGTCAAGGGAACGAACAACAATTTAGCAATTGTGTAATCGGGTAATTTCGTAATTGAAAATCAAACGCTATTTTTCAATTGCACAATCACCCGATTGCACAATTACTCAATTACAAACCGCTTATGATCTTTGGATTCAACACCGACGTAAAACACGGCGACACCATCTACCACGTGCAAAGCGAAGCGCGCGAGAGCGAAAAACTGCTCCAGACCCAGGTCTTCGTCCGCGGCCGCTGCGTCGGCAAGAAGGCGATTTCCTACGCGAACTCAGCCGCTCAAGCTGGGTTCGGCGATCCTCAAAAAGAACAGCAACTGCGCGACCAGCATCGCCTGGTGCTCGAAGCCATTCGTGAAGGCAAGCTGGAAAGTGTTCTCGATCGTGCCGAAACCGAAGCTCTGGCCGAGATCAAACAATTGGATGTGGAATGGATCAACGCTGCCTCGGTCCATGCCAATCGCAATCTCACCATGCAACTCCGCGTAACCGAATCCGGCGCCGCAGTGCCCGGCGCTCGTCTCGTCTTCCGCTTTGCCCGTCCCGACGCGTCGCCTTTTTATACTCAGGCCGTAACCGACGAAGCCGGTGCCGCCGGCATCTCTATCGAGGTCGACGAATCCGTCCTGCCAGATTCCTCCGTCCTCGTGCAAGCTACCCACGAGGGCCGCACCGCCACCCGAAAATTCGCCTTGCGCAAAACCGAGTAGGAATCTATCTGTGTAGCGCCGCCGTCCCCGGCGGCTTTGTCTGACAGGTATCCTCGAACCATGTGGGGACGGCCGCCTCGGCTGTCCGCCGAGCGCAGCGAGGCGTCAGGCTCGTGAGAGAATAAATCTTGCACGGAGCGAACCGCTCGAGCTTCGGCATTACTTCGGATCCGTACTCGATGAACCTTCAAATCAACGGAGAAGCCCGCACCTTTCCAGATCCGCCATCTCCCGCCCCATTCACCCTTGCAGCCCTAATCGAATCCCTCGCCATGAAATCCGACCGCGTAGCCGTAGAACTCAACCGCGAAATTGCCCCGCGTGATCGCTGGCCGCAAATCATCTTGAAAGACGGCGACCGCCTGGAAATCGTCCACTTCGTAGGTGGCGGTGCCGGGTAAGCCAGGTATATTTGTCATCCCGAGCGAAGCGAGGGACCTTGGTTATTGCCTGCGCTACCCACTTGTCGCCACAAGCAAACACCAAGATCCCTCGCTTTGCTCGGGATGACACCGCAGTGAGCTCAGCTCAACCCCGCACTCTTCTAGTTAACCCTCCTCGCCACGATTCCTCATTGACACTCACCCACCCACGTCTAAAATGTTTCAAACATTTAACTCGTAAATTGTTTCAAACACAAACGGAGAAGAATGCAAGACCGCTTCCCATCACAAGATGTGATTGCCCTGACCGGCATCACCGCCCGCCAGCTCCAGTGGTGGGATGAGCGCGGCGTCGTCAAGCCCGAGCGCCAGGGCCATCGCCGCCTCTACTCCATGCAGAACCTCACCGAGATCGCCGTTATCTGCGAACTGCGCCGCAAGGGGTTTTCCCTGCAGGGAGTGCGCAAGGTCATGCGTTTCCTTGAGCGCGAGGTCGGCAAAGGTCTGGCTGAAATCGTCGGCCGCAATTCCGACGTTCACCTGCTCACCGACGGCAAGCATCTCTATCTCGAAACGTCAGCGCGTCAGATCGTCGACATCCTGAAGAATTCGAATCAGCCCATTTTAGGAATCTGCTTGAGCGATGCGGTTCGCCACGTGCGCGCCGAAGTCATCGCGAGGAAGGCGAGTACCTCCGTAACGTCACTAGCCGAACGCAAGCGTGCTAGAAAGGTTTCGTAGCAGAAGTTTTTCGTTCACAAAGTCGTTCACAGGGGGAAGACAATGGTCGCCGAACTGGACATCCTGAATGAGTGGATCCCGGAACAGATGCAGCCCGGAACCGTCTTTGTGCTTGAAAACGCCGGCGAAGTCGGCGAAAAGGAAGATCCCTACTGGGCCGTTCTTGCTTGCCCATCCTGCGGCATGCTCGGCCTGATCACGCGCCGCCAAATCAACGGCCTCATTCCCGTCATCTGCGGCTCCGAACAATGCTCCGCGCAGTTTTTCATTCGCGAAGCTGAAGTCGTCGTGCGCAAACCGTTCTAGAGATAAGCATCGTGGAAGAGCGGCGCTTCAGCGCCGCGTAAAGCTCCCAAGAATAGAGCGGGTTTAGCCCCTGAGGGAATCAACCTTTCCCTTCACTCCGCTCAACTCCACTGGAACCTGATCGACAATCTCAATCCCAAACCCTTCCAGCGCCGCAACTTTCTTAGGACGATTCGTCAGCAACCGAATTCGTCGCAGGTTCAGATCGGACAGAATCTGCGCCCCAATTCCAATCTCCCGCTGCGTCTGGCGTTCGTTATCGAGCAGCGACGGCAGCTTCCGTCCTTTATGAAAGGTAAGCGCGCCGCGCTCGCCGATTTTTTCCACCGAAAATCCCTGCGAAGTCTGGTGCAGGTAAATCAAAGCTCCGCGCCCTTCCTCCGCAATTCGCCGAAGTGACCCTTCCAAGGTCGCATGGCATTCACACCCAGTCGAGCCAAACACGTCGCCCATCAGGCAATGCGCATGCATGCGCACCAGCACCGGCGAATCATCGTGCACATGAAGGCCCTCCACGTCGCCACGAATCAGCGCCACATGCGACTCTCCACCATCCACTTCGCTCTCATAAGCGATCAGCCTGAACTCGCCAAACCGCGTCTGTACCAGCGCCTCGCCCACGCGATGCACATACCGCTCATGCGCCATACGATACCGGATCAGTTCCGCCACGGTCAGCATCTTCAGCCCATGCTGCCCGCAAAACTCGATCAGGTCCGGAACCCGCGCCATGGTCCCGTCGTCCTTCATGATCTCGCAAATAATTCCCGCCGGAATCATCCCCGCGAGGCGCGCCAAATCCACTGCCGCCTCGGTCTGCCCCGCGCGCACCAGCACCCCGCCCTTGCGTGCGCGCAGCGGAAAGACATGTCCGGGCCGCGCCAAATCCGTCGCTTTCGTCGCGGGATCGATCGCAACC
>JBAPQU010000247.1:0-5090 GCA_049280795.1 Candidatus Sulfotelmatobacter sp. | reverse complement strand
TCTCCCTCATGTTTCCAGGCGACGGGGTCATCCCACTTCGACATACCGCTTGGGGCGAGAGACAAATCCAACGTCTTGGATTGACCGCCTATAACTTCTAGCGTGGACGAGCGCGTGAACCTTTCGGCGGTTCGTGCTGTAAGAGTGTAGGTGCCGGCGGCAAGATTTAGCGGGACACCACTGCTTACTATTTTCAGAAGCTCGCCTTTCGCGATCGCAACCGTGGCGTCGGCGGGGGCGAAGGTAATTTTTAATTCGCCGGGAGCGGCTTCCAGCGCGGCATCCGCAGCAGCCAGAGATATGGCTCCGCCCGCAACGAAATGTTTCTTGAACTGCCGGGGCTTGAATCCCTCTTTGCGCAATTCGACGGTATGGTCTCCAGGATTGACGGTGGAGACGGAGAGCGTGCCATCGTGCTGAATGGCGCCGACGAGAGTCTGATCGACGAGAACCGTGGTTCCTAGTGCGCCGCCCTGGATGGTCAGTGAAGCCAGGCGAGGTTGCGGAGGGCTCTGCTGCAGGCTTTGCGGTTGCAGGTTGAAGATCAGACTAGCCTGTTCGCCTTTGTGAATGCGGATTTTCTGCGAGGGAGGATTCTGAAAGCCGCTCTTAGAGACTTGTACAACGTAGTCTTTGAGTTCGAGATTCGGTAGGCGCAACTGGCCGGATTGCGTGAGTTGCGTTTGACGTTTTCCGTTGAGAAAAACTTGTGCGCCGTCTTGACCGGCAACGACAAGGAGCGTGCCCAGGTTGCGGCCGGACTCCGCAGGAGGCCGATCATTGACTGTGACTTTTCCGGCAGGGGTGCTGGAAGAAACACCCTGAGCAGGCAAAGATGATTCGGGAATTGGTTGCGCGGGGGTGGACATGGCCGGAGCAGAGACGCTGGGAACTGAGACCGGCGCGGACGCCACGGGAGCAGAGACGGCGGGACCGGCTGTTGGCGTCTGCGCGATTGGCGGAGCGTAATGTTTTCGCGTCAAGAAGAAGGTCGCTGCCACCAGGATTATCGCGGCGACGGAGACGACGATCAGCGTTGTGGAGTTCGACCTCACACGCTGTTTCGGCTGGGATGATGGGAATGCAACTTTGGCCACCGATGCGTAATGCTCGGCGGCAGGAACGCTGGCAGCTTGCGGCGGGGGAAGTTGCTGGTCTGGCGAAGTGCTCGGGACCAAGCGCACCGGCGCGATGCTAGGCGGAACCTTGCGCGCACGCACTTCGCTCGGCGGAACTTTGTTCGGTGGCACTTCGCTTAGCGGGACGGCGGCGTTCGCGGGGTTTTGTGGTGGTGCAGGGCTTTCAGGAACCTTGATCGTCGGAACCAGGTTTTCCGGAAGAGGGCTTGGTGCAGGCTGGCTTGGCGGAGCTTGGCTGTTATCGGCGCGTGAGGCCTCCGGAGCGCTCGGCCGCGGGACGTGAAGAATTAAGGTCCCGCCTTTGCCGCGCGGCGAGGTGCTGGAACTCTCCTGCGAGACTAATCCCAAACGGAGGAGCAGGGCATTGGCGATGGACAAAATTTCGCCATCGGTCCAATGCTTGGCCGCCAACGCTTGTATACGCGCGGCTAAAGCTTGTTTTGCTGCAACGTCCGCGGCCTTATTGATTTCGAGCTGCATGCCGCGTAGGTCTTCCAAGTCGCCGCGGCGGGCCTGGCGCCGCCGAGCAGCCTGATCGCGCTGGATCGCCTCGTGAATCTGAAGCAACTTAGGATTGTCGGGGTGAACGGCCAATCCCTCTGCAACCCAAGCCAGGGCTGCGAATGGATCGCCGGAGGACTGCAGCTTGTGCGCTCGCGCAACCCAATCCTCCACAGAGCTTGTCGTTTTCTGTTCCACGATTAGGCTGTGGATTGTTTTGGCCGTGGGATGCGCGGGGTTCAACTTTAGCGCCTGATTGGTCAGCGTCTCGGCTTCCAGCCAATCGGTTTCTACAACAGACTGCGCGTGCTCGACCAGGGCATTGGCCAGGATGGCGCGAGCGAGAGAATTGTTTTTATCCAACTCATGGGCTTCGCGCAACAATTGAATCGCTTCGGCGGATTTCTGCTGCGCGAACAGTTCCTGGCTTTCGGTGATAAGACGCTGGGCTTCGGCATTACGCTTGACGCCATCCTGGGCCAGCTTCTCCAGTTCGGACAACTCCGCATCATTGTTATTGGGGAATTCGGCGGCGGAGGCTCGCAGCAAATCCAGGGCGCGAGAGTAGTCGCCCGAACGCAGACAGGTGTTGACTTGTTCAACCAGCGTTTTGGATGGCGCAGAGGGGATTTTCATGGCGCAGCCACTATGCGGGACCCTCAAAATCTTACTTGGTTGGGCGGAAAAAGGTAGTACCCGGCTAGTTGCGTCGCACCGCTACCCACACTGCAAACTATTTACGCCGGCAATCGCAATACCGTAAGCTGTCCGCACATGCTTCGCAGTTCCCATCTTCTCGCGTTAATTCTCTGCGCACTAGCCATATCGATAACTGCGCAGCCGCCAGCCCCGCGCCACGCCGATGGCTATCAGGTAATCCAGATCTATCCCCACGATTCCCATGCATTCACCCAGGGCTTGATCTACGTCGACGGTCACTTGTATGAGAGCACCGGCCTCCATGGCCGCTCATCGCTGAGGATGGTAGATCTCTCCACCGGAAAAGTTCTGCAGAAATATGATTTGCCTACTGAGTACTTTGGCGAAGGCCTCACCGATTGGGGCAGCGCCCTGATTCAGCTGACGTGGCAAACCCACACCGGCTTCGTTTACGACCGTTTCAGCTTCTCTTTGCTGCGAACTTTCCACTACGGGGGTGAAGGCTGGGGACTGACGCACGACCAAACGCAGCTGATCATGAGCGATGGAACTTCCTATCTGCGTTTTATCGATCCGAAATCATTCAAGGAAACCGGTCGCATTCGCGTCACCGACGAGACTGGCCACTCAGTCGAAAATCTGAACGAACTCGAATACCTGCGCGGAGACATCTACGCCAATATCTGGCAAACCGACGAAATCGTCCGCATCTCTCCCCGCACCGGAAAAGTTCTCGAGAGGATCAATCTTAGTGGAATCATCGACAAGCGTGAACTGGAAGGCTCCGACGCAGTTCTGAACGGCATTGCCTACGACCCAACCGCAGACCGGCTCTTTGTCACGGGGAAGCTATGGCCCAAGTTATTCGAGATCAGGGTAACGAGTGAGCGCGGGCAGTGAGGAAACGCGGACAATAATGTGGAAGAGCGGCGCTTCAGGACCACGTAAAACCCTCACCAGTGAACGGGCTTCAGCCCCTGCAGTCCCTCACCGCAAGAACACATGCCCCGCATCCTCCACCCGAATGCTCGACTTCCGCCGCGACCCGCTCGCCACGTTATAAGCAACCAGCAGATGTCCCTCGACAATGAGAATCTCCTTATCGCTGATCCAGCCCACCAGCGTGGCATGCGGCAGAAAACCAATGCGCCGAGGGGAGTCGCCCACACTCTTCACCTCGACTGCCGGAAGATCCACCAGAGCTTTGCGAATGCGTTGCGATTCTTCCGGATTAGCCTGCCCCTGCTCCGCCAGTTGAATCGGAGTATTCAGCTTTGATGTAGCAACAATGGTGAGCGCCACAGACCCGAGATCAGGCGAGAGCTTGCCGTTCTCGGTGTAGAAGCTAACGTCGTAGTCAGGATTCTTGTAAACCGCCTGCTCATCAAACATCGTCAACGTCTTGCCGTGGAGATGCAGCAAAGTCTGATCGTTGCTCTGATTCTCCCAGCCGCAGCAGGCCGTGTCAGGAATCGCCTCAAGGATCGTATCCGAGCCCGGCGCGTCCAGAACGCGCCGCAGCGGCGGATCGAATGGCGTCGCGCTCCAGTTGCCCGCGCTCTCTTCATAGACAGAAGTCGCCTTATAAATCGGCTGAGTTTTTCCCGCCACAAATTGCGTCAGCAGAAAAAACTTGCCCACTCCATCGTCTGGAACCCACACCTCACCATAAGGACAACTTTCCTCACAACCTCCGGTCGGGCACGAGCACTCTGGCAGCGCGACCGAAGCCACATCCTCACGCCCCGCACCAGCAAGATCGCTTCGCCAGCCGAGCCATGTCGTCTTGGTAGAAAGATCGACACCGTCGCGCTGCAAGCGCCGCGCCTGATTCGAAAACCAATAAAGATGCGTTCCATCGGCGGAAAGAAATGGCACAGGCGCCGACTCAGCAATCGAGAGGTTTGATCCCACTGTGGAAGTGGTGCGGGAAACATCGCGGGTCAGTGTGGTTGCAGTCTTCCCATCCCAGAACCACACCTTGCGCTCAGCGGTGAAAACGCCCTCCGCAAGCGGCAAAGCGGCGCTCTCGGCGAACAGCATCTGTCCCAGATGATTCACCGAAAAATTCTGCGGCGAAGCTACAGCTTCCGCAGGAACTTTCACAGTCTGCTTCTCAGCAAATGTGGCGAGATCATATTCCACGGCCTCGCCAGGTGCGCGCAGAACCCACACGTACTTACTTTGCGCGGCCAACGAAACCGTTGAGAAAAGCAATGCACAAAATATGGTGATCGATGTTTGTATTCTCATGAATGCTGGAGTCCGGAATGCCTGCATGATTGTAAATCGTCATATCATCGACTCGTTAAATCGAAGACTCGCTGCCTCCGCGGCTCTTGCGTACAATAGATGCTGAAAGCAGATGAGCACACACCCCGAGAATCCCATGACCACCACCGCGACTCCTCCCGTTCGTCCGCAAAGCGCCCCAGCGCAGCTTCCTGAAGTGCCGCTAACCACGGAAGGCTACAGCGTGCTGCATCAGATGATGCGCTTCCGCTGGACGACCTGGAGAGCGCTCCCCGATACGACGCGATCAGCGATCGTTCAGGAAGCCGCATCTGTGCTCGGCGAGATGGAGAAAAATACCTCTGGACAATCCGCGCTGTTCTCCCTGATCGGCCACAAGGGCGATCTGATGTTTGTCCACTTCCGCAACTCGTTTGCCGATCTCAACCAGGCCGAACTCAAACTCGCCGGCTTGCGCTTGAACGATTATCTCGAGCCTACATCTTCTTATCTCTCCATCATCGAACTCGGACTCTACGACTCCACGCTCAAGATTTA
>JBAPQU010000246.1:0-9530 GCA_049280795.1 Candidatus Sulfotelmatobacter sp. | reverse complement strand
AAATCACATCGGCAAGCTCGCGCTCGTCGAGGTGGTTTACCACTTGTTCGGCGGTACGCTCACTCTGCGGGTCCATCCGCATGTCGAGCGGTCCATCCGCCTGAAAACTAAATCCGCGTGCCGCATCATCCAGTTGCAGGCTGCTTACGCCAATGTCGGCCAGAATGCCGTCCGCAAAATTCTTGCCGAACCGCTCTCCAACTTCGGCGAACGAGCACTGCAACAGCGTGATCGTCGGCCAGTCGGCAGTTGCCTGCGAGACGCCGGCGCTACTTTCTGGGTTGGCCCGCGCCAGCTTCTCTTTAGCGAAACTGAGCGCTGCTGGATCCTTATCGAGCCCAATCAAATGTCCCGGTGCGCCGAGGCGTTTTGCGATTTCGTAACTGTGCCCGCCCAGGCCCACCGTGGCGTCGATATAGGTCCCGCCACGCCGCACGTTTAAAAAGTCGATCGCTTCTTTTAAAAGAACCGGAACATGATTTGGTGAAAGATGGCTCACTTCCCTTCCACCACCATGCCCAACCCCCTGAGGGGTGTCTGTTGAACCCTCGCCCACTAGATGCCCAATTCGTCGAGCGTCTTCTCATCGTCAGGCGTGAACTTTTCTTCCTCTACCTGTCTGCGGTACGAATCCAGGTTGCGCACGATCAAGTGCGTCAAGTTGCCGGTAACCGCAACCTCGCCTTTGATCTGCGCCGCTTCGCGCAACAGTTGCGGTATCAGCAACCGTCCCTGCCCATCCATCTCCACCACTTGCCCGTAGTAGTTCACGCGGTCCAGAAACTTCTTCTTCGTAGGATTGAAAGTGGAGAGCCCCGCCAGCTTCTGCTCGATCCGCTCCCATTCCTCGAAGGGATACACTTGAGCAACCTTCCCATCCAGACTTGTGATGTAGTATTGCTGTCCGTACTTCTCGTCGATCACCCGCTTGAACTCGGCCGGAATCTTGAGCCGTCCCTTTTCGTCGACGCGAGTTGGGTGATTGCCGCGAAACATGTGTAAGGCCTATGCGCTTAACAGTGACTTCCACAGCAACCGGGGAGGTGAAAGCGACACAAAGTAGGGTCAAACTCGGGTGGATCGGTCTGTTTGTCGTGCTTTTGGGTCGGTTTCCCACCGGCTCCTCTTTATCAGCTTTCCGTTCCCACGCTCTTAACTGTCTTGACCACTCTGTTCCACTTTCTCCCACATCTTACCCGTAAGTCCTTAATTGTCAATAAGAAAGTTCAAGGTCGCATACCCGCTTCGGGACCGATTCGGCAAAATACGAGGACTTGTGGTTAACCACAAAGACGACCACAAGGGCTTGCGTTTACTGCATAGATTCCTTCGCCATTCATTCGCTTAGATTTTTCTTGCACTCCGCGCCCCGCGCGGAGTTCCTTGTGGAAAACACGGTCCGCTCCCTTGCGATGAGGCGATCAAGGCTTACGAGAGATCGCCTCACGCACTGCCCCATAGGTGTACACTTCCGCGCATACCGTTTTGGGCCCTGTTTTCGAACTCAACAATTACGGGAGGCATTGCATGTCACTCAACCGTGGCAGGATCTGGCTCGGAGGTCTGGCCGGAGGCGTGGTCTGGACCATCTGGAGTTTTGTTGTAGGGAAGTTCGTCATCACCGATGCGCGTTATCTGGCGGCGCAGAATGCCGGATTTTTTCTGAAGACGCCGCGCTATCCCTTCTTTGTGGGTCTATGGATCGCTCTCTTGTTTATTCTGGCGATCGCGGTCTCTCATCTCTACGCGTGGTCGCGGCAAGGTCTGGGACCCGGCCCCGGCACTGCGCTGAAAGTGGGCTTTCTGGCTGGCTTCTTTGCTGGCTTCCCGGGAAACTTTGCCCAGGCAACTTGGTTTGCCGGTGACCGCGGCCTTCCCTTCGGCTGGATGATTGAGATGTGGTTCGGCGCCATCTTTGCCGCGCTGGTCGCAGGCTGGCTTTACAAAGACTGAGTTCGAACTAGTAAGATCGCTCTTCGAAGCCGAACTCCACTGAGCGGCACCAAGGCGACAGCTACGGTTGGTCTTCGGGAGCCGGAATGGTTCTTAGTTGCACACTCGTGTGTTCTCCTTCATTTACGTGCAGCGCTTTGCCTTGGCCTTCGTAGCTCTTCAGAAACTCCGGATTGTAATACGCATCGCTATCGATGCTCTCCCAGACAAAAATCGTGTAGTCGCCGGGAGGCAGACCGCGCAGGGTGAAGCGTCCACTTTGATCGGTGACCGCTTTGCGATAGTGATCCGTGCGGCTGCGGAATCGCGCTTCGGGAATGGCAACTACAATCGCGTCGGCGATAGGTTCATCCTTCTGATTCGTGGCCACGCCCTCGGCCACCGCTCCATTTGCGCTCGCCACCAAGCTAATCATGGTTACGCCGCCGCCCACATTGAACCCCGAATCAGCCGCGGCACCGCCTGCTACCACCGATTTTAGAAACCAATCCGGCATTGCACTAGTATCGGAAATCTGAACGGAATAATGCCCCGGCGGCACATCTTTCCACTCGAAGCTGCCATCACTATTTACATGAGCCAGCGTGGAGAAGCCCGACGAGGAAGCGGCTTCTGCCATAGAGTAAGCGCCGAGCGTGTCGTCATCGTCGGCGGTGGAGTGCAGAAGAAGAAACATCTGGCTCGGATCCGGTCTCGCGGCTCTGCTCGATTCCATGCGAATGCTGCCGCGAATCGAACCGCCCGCCTGCGGCGCGAGCCGTAAACCTTCCACATTCTCCGACGCGACTTGCAACGCCTGGCGCGCCATCATCGGCCCCGCAGCGTTATCGACCGTGGCGAAAATTGTGTAGGCTCCGGGAGCGACATCACGAATCTCGAAGCTGCCGTCCTTGTGCATCTCTGCGCCATTCAGCACCAAGCTCATATCTTTCGATTGCAGCATGACCGCCGCTGTTGTTCCGGGCGGAAGGTTCACCACCGATCCGCGGATGATCAGGCTGGGGCTGGGCATGAGCGAAAAGTTCGCGGGGAAGTCATCGCCGGCATGCAGTTGGATTGGCGCGGCTTGCGCGCGATCTCGGGTGCCGGGATAATAAGTGGTTTGGTATGCGGCGGGCGCGGGTTTATCTAGAGCAGAGTCGCTGGAATTTCCCCCGGCCACATTGCCACTAGCTTCAATTAAACTTCTGAAATCGGGCGGCGGCGTGACGGAAACAAAATAGTTCCCAGCAGAAAGGCCGGCGATGCGGTATTCGCCAAGATCGTTGGTACGCTCGGCTCCGGCCTGTTCCCAGTGAGTGTGCCCCGCAACAAAAGTTTGCCACAGGACGGCGACTTGCGCTTCCGGCATGGGGTCGCCATCTTCATCGGTAATGCGTCCTTCCACCACCGCCGCGGCTTGCAGATGGATGACCAAGTCTTTCAACTCCTGCCCCGCGATTAACGTGATCACGCGGCCATCGGCGCGGCGGCGGTGCTTGTCGATTTCCTGAAAGCCGCTGCGCTCTACGAAGAAGTGGTAGCGTCCGGGCGCGATGTTCTCGATGCGAAAGCCGCCATCCGTGCCGGTGAGCGCGGTGTAGTTGGTGCCATCGCTCTGGCTCTCAGCGATCAGCTCGATCAGCGCTTTCTTCAGGGGCTCGTTGCCGGGATCTTTGATGACGATTCCGCTG
Source organism: Candidatus Sulfotelmatobacter sp. (assembly GCA_049280795.1). Taxonomy (GTDB): domain Bacteria; phylum Acidobacteriota; class Terriglobia; order Terriglobales; family Acidobacteriaceae; genus Sulfotelmatobacter. Next base: position 5,904 of record JBAPQU010000246.1, on the reverse strand, counting down.
AGCGTGGCGCGGGTTGGCGTCGAGGTTTCAGCGGATGACGGCGGGCTTTGGGCTGCGAGCGAAGCGGTCGCCAGCACGGTTGCCAGAGTGACGATCCACAACAGACCTCCAGGAAGAACCTTCATTTTTCGAGTGCAAGGAGGGACTTGGGAGTTCGTCGAGTCATGATCGCGGGGACGATCACTTTCGCCTCAACCTAGGTCATTCTAACCCGGCGGTGGAGGGTTGATCCAGATCAAAAAATTTCAGATCTAAACATCATAAAATCCATGGAATCAACGACTTGCATTTCGCAAATCTGACTAAAATATTGGCAGTGAAGGACTTGCTTGCAAAATATTGCCAGCAAAGGCTTGAGCGACAGCGCTTTTCGCTCATTGCTTGGATTATTCGGATGTCAATGACCAAGGGTGCTCTGCGAGCGGCTTCGCGCTCTTAATCATCATGGGCTGATCAGCCTGTGGACGGCAAGTTTAGATGTCACACGGCCTTCACCCTCAGCGGCTGAAGCCGAGTTCTTTTTTCGCCGAGAGTTTACGCGGCGCTGAAGTGTCGCTCTTCCACGGCACTGCAGGCATTCAGCACGCTAGTTCAGGAAATACTGCCGATACAGTGTATCCCTCTGCGCGGGCCGGAAGCCCGCATCGCGGATGATGCGGCGTAACTCTTCTTCTGTGGTGCAGTTGGTCACGCCGGCGGCTCTCACCACATTTTCTTCCAGCATCACCGAGCCGACATCGTTGCCGCCGAAGCGGAGGCCCATCTGGCAGACTTTGAGGCCTTGCGTGACCCAGCTCGATTGCACGTTGAGGAAGTTTGAGAGATAGAGGCGCGAGATGGCCAGCACTTTCAGGTATTCGACGGCGGTGGCTTCGTCCCAGTGGCGGCCGCCTAGGGCGGTGTTTTGCGGCTGAAAGCTCCACGGGATGAAGGCGGTGAAGCCGCCGGTTTCTTCCTGCAGGTCGTAGAGTTCCTGCAGGTGGTTGATGCGGTTTTCATCGTTCTCGCCGACGCCGAACATCATGGTGGCTGTCGTTCTCATGCCGATCTGGTGGGCGGTGCGGTGGACGTTGATCCAATCATTGGTGAGGCATTTGAGGCGGGCGATTTTGTAGCGGACTTCGTCGTCGAGAATTTCGGCGCCGCCGCCGGGGATGGAGTCAAGTCCGGCATCGCGCAGGCGGAGAATCGTGTCGCGAATGCTGAGGCTGCTGTACTCGGCGATGGCGATGATTTCGGAGGCGGAGTAGCAATGAAGATGAATTTGCGGGAAGCGGTCTTTAATTCCGCGCAGCATTTTCTCGTGCCAGTCGATTTTGAGGTCGGGATGCAGGCCGCCTTGCATCAGCACACCGGTGCCACCGAGTTCGACGGTCTCGCGAATTTTTTCGTAGATGGTGTCGAACTCGAGGATGTAGCCTTCTTTGGCGGCGGGGCCTTTGAGCGGGCGGTAGAAGGCGCAGAAGGTGCAGTACTCGGTGCAGAAGTTGGTGTAGTTAATGTTGCGGTCGATGATGTAGGTGACGGTGCCTTCGGGATGGAGTTTGCGGCGCAGCGCGTCGGCTTCCATGCCGATGCCGATCAGGTCGTCGGAGTGGAACATCTCGAGGGCTTGGGATTTGGTTAGGGACATGGGCTGATTAATTTTAACGGAGCCGGGCAGGTTTGGGCCAGGTTTCTAAATTCTTAAACGCGGAGGGTACAGAGGAGCACAGGGGGTTGATCCGGCTTACTTCTTCTTGTACCTAAGGTATTGAATCAGCGACAGCGCCGTGCCGATTACTGCCAAACCAATCAGAACCGCCAGCGCCGGCTTGTAGTACTGGTTAAAGAAGCGCAGGATGTGGCGTCCGTAGTGGAATCCCAGGTACGCAAGGATGGAGTAGCGAACGCCGCGGCCGAGCACTAGAGCGGCCAGAAATTTCTTCTGCGAATACTGCATAGCACCAGCCGCGAGCAGAAACGGGAGAAATGGAAACGGCGGGGGCAACACAGCGGGAATCACCACCGCGCTGAATCCCCAGCGCTCGAAGGCCCGCGTGACCTGAGCAGCGCTCTTTTTCGAGAGCTTTCGCTCCATGGTTTCTTTGCCGCCTTTGCGGGCGAGGCTATAAGTAATGTAGCCGCCGATGACCGCGCCCAGCGTGGCCATAAATGCGTAGTAGGGCCAGGGATGGCGGTGGCGCGCGGCGAGCCAGATGGTGAGAACGTCCATGCTTCCGGTCAGCGGAATCAGGGAATTGTCCGCCAGTCCCAGCAGGATTAGCCCCGGCCCTCCCAGGTTGCGCAGTTGTCGCCAAATGGGAGCTGCCAGCAGAGGATGGGGATGGATGAGCATGCGGGTTTGGAGAGTTTACAGGACTCGTTCGGAATAACAATCAAACAATCGCGGCATTCGCCGGGACTAGGAAGCGTGTCTCCGGTGCGGCTGGTAACGCTCCGATCTCAGCCGCATAGCGATAGAAAAGTTGCAGGCCTTCGAGGCATGGCGCGTCGAGCCGGTAGTAAATATTTTCGGTGAGATAGGAGTGCACGTCGGCTCCGCTAATGCCGAGTCGCGGCGCCCATTCGCGGGCGATGCTGTCGACGCTTGCGGGTTCGAGGCCGTGGTCGCGAGATTGTTGAAATATGGTGGCTAGGTCTGGCGATTGTGTTTCGCGCAACGCATTCCGACGAACTGCCCAGAAGGCGAAGACGAATGGCTTGCCGGTGTAGCGGATCCATTCTTCAGCGAGGTCGAGTGTGAAATATCGCGAGCGATCGACCTGCAGCGCGGGATCGCCAATCAATAATCCGGCGTCGTGTTGGGCAAGCATCTTCTCAATATCCGGCGCCATCGGAGTAAACCTGCGGCCGCCGCCTAGCCATTTTTCGAATAGAACCTTCGTGAGTGCGACCGAAGTCATCGAAGAAGTGTCGAGCGCGACGGTGCGAATTTGGTTGACCGGAACCCGGCTCACCAGCAGGATGGAACGCACAGGCCGGCGGGAGGCGATCGCCACATCCGGCAGGATCATCAGCCCGGGAATTTGAGCGTAAGCAGCGGCGGGAATGATTCCGATGTCGGCGGTGCCGGCTTCAAGCGCGCGAGCACAAGCCGCAGGCAGAGTGTAGGAAATCTCGAAGTCGCGCCCGGCTTCACCGTGTTCGAAATCCCACATCAGGGGAGCTGTGTTGAGGTAGGAAATCGCAGAGATGCGCAGAGGTCTCATTCCTGTTTTGATTTTAACAGACGTTTTTTACAGGCCGGTGTGACGGCTTCCCTTGACTTCGTGCGGCGCGAATGACTACAGTCCGCCCAGTTCAAGCAAAGGGAAAAAGGAGCCCGATGTGCCGAATGCCGTGGCTGCACCCGCAACTCATATTCTGGAGTGGCTTGCTATCTCGCTGACGCAAGGTCTAGGGCCAACAAAGGCGCGGAAGCTGGTGGAACATTTCGGCAGCGCCGAGGCGGTGTTTCATGCCTCGCTCACCGAACTGGAAGGGGCGGGGATACAGGCGGTTTCGGCGCAATCGATCGCCACCGGGAAATCGGCGGAGCTGGCGCGGGAAGAGATCGCGCACGCCGCCGAAGCCGGAGTGATCGTCCTGTCACAGGAAGATCATTGTTACCCTTCGCGGCTCAAGGAAATCTATGACCCGCCGTTGGTGCTCTATGTTCGCGGTAATCCTGAGGTGCTTACGCAGCCTGGAATTGCGATGGTGGGCACGCGGCACCCGACGCCGTATGGTTCAGGGATGGCAGAGCGGTTGGCTTTTGATCTGGCGGCGCAGGGTTTGGTGATTGTCAGCGGCATGGCTCGCGGGGTCGATACCGCCAGCCATCGCGGAGCGATTACTGCGAAAGGCAAGACCATCGCGGTGTTTGGCACGGGCGTGGATGTGATTTATCCGAAAGAGAATTCGCGCTTGTCGGAGCAGATTATCGCGCTGGGCGGGGCGCTCATCTCGGAGTTTCCACTCGGAACCGCCGCTTTTCCGCAGAACTTTCCTATCCGCAATCGGATTTTAAGCGGCATGTCGGTCGGCGTGCTGGTATTGGAGGCGGCTGAGTATTCCGGAACACGCGTTACGGCGCGTTGTGCATTGGAGCAGAACCGCGATGTTTTCGCCGTGCCCGGCAACGTGACCAATAAAAATTCGTGGGGGCCGAACACGCTGATCAAGCAGGGCGCCAAGCTGGTGGCGACGTGGGAAGACGTATGGGAAGATTTGCCGGCGGAAGTGAAGCTTGCGCTCACGCCGCCACCCTCGCCTGAATCCGGCGGCTCGACTTCCGCATCTCTATTTCCGGACGAGGGGCTTCCGCCGCACGAGAAACGAATCCTGAGCCTGCTGAAAGCCGACGAGGCGACACACATTGACGAATTGGTTGAGAAATTAGAAAACGAAATGTCCTCTTCGGAAATTTTCGCGGCGCTGTTTGAGCTAGAGTTAACGGGCAAGATACGGCAGATGCCAGGGAAAAATTTCGTGAAGAGTTTCTAGCGGGTCAGCCCTGTCTTTCTGGCAGTAACTTGTTGCCGTAGTCCCATTCGTGCTAGCTTCGAGACAAATTCGAAAAGAATGAAGGTAGAACTGAGGAACCATTGTTAAAGAGTTTAGTCATTGTCGAATCGCCGGCTAAGGCGAAGACCATCCAGAAATATCTGGGAAAGGGATTTACCGTCGAGGCCTCGCTCGGCCACGTGAAAGATCTGCCCAAGAGCACTCTGGGCGTGGATACCGACGACGAGTTCGAAACGGAATACGTTGTTATCCCCGGGAAAGAAAAAGTTCTGGCCAAGCTGAAGAAGCTGGCCGGGCCGATGGATGCGATCTATCTGGCGCCCGACCCGGACCGCGAAGGCGAGGCCATTGCTGCGCACCTTGCGAGTGAACTCGATGGCAACGGCCACGGGAAAAAGGCAAAGAAGAAGAAAAAAGGTGAAGACGAAGCGCCTCCGCGCATTCAGCGCGTAACGTTCAATGAAATTACCAAGCGCGCGGTGCAGGCGGCCTTCGAACATCCGCGCGCCATCGATCAGAATCTGGTGGATGCCCAGCAGGCGCGTCGCGTGCTCGATCGGTTGGTCGGCTACCAGGTTTCGCCACTGCTGTGGGATAAGGTTCGCCGTGGGCTTTCTGCGGGCCGGGTGCAGACCGTCGCACTGCGGTTGATCGTGGAACGCGAACGCGAGATCAAAGCGTTCGAGAAAAAAGAATATTGGACCATTGACGCGCACCTGGCAGCGAGCAAGCCTCCCGCATTCGACGCCCGCTTTCTGGGTAAGGGCGAAGAGAAAATCGAGGTCACAAACGGCGAGGATGCGGAAAAGATCCGTGCGGCGTTGGAACAGGCGGACTGGCTGGTCCGCTCGGTTGATAAGAAAGAGCGCCGCCGCAACGCCGCGCCTCCGTTCACCACCAGCAAGTTGCAGCAGGATTCTTCCCGCAAACTGCGCTTCAGCGTAAAGCGCACCATGATGATCGCGCAACGATTGTACGAAGGTGTAGAACTGGGCGAGGAAGGCCAGGTTGGCCTGATCACTTATATGCGTACCGATTCGACCCGGGTTGCGCCCGAAGCGATTCAGGAAGTGCGCGAGTACGTGGGCAAAGAATATGGCGCGGCCTACCTGCCGGAAACCCCGAATACATACAAAGAGAAGAAGGAAGCGCAGGCGGCCCACGAAGCGATTCGGCCAACTTCGGCGATGCGTCATCCTGACCTGGTGAAGCAGTACTTAAAAGAAGATGAATTCAAAGTCTACAAACTGATCTGGCAGCGTTTTGTGGCATCGCAGATTATGCCGGCCGTGTTTGACCAGACAACGGTCGACATCGATGCAAAAACAAAAAATGGCGATGCCTATTGGTTCCGCGTAACCGGATCGGTGATGAAATTTGATGGCTTCCTGCGAG
>JBAPQU010000245.1:0-8290 GCA_049280795.1 Candidatus Sulfotelmatobacter sp. | reverse complement strand
GTTCTATTCTATGGGAAAACTGTTAACGGAAGATTACATTGGGGAGGGCTTAGGGGTTACTAAAGTATAAGTATAGCATGAGGCAAAATATGATCAGAGCTGCGCGTCGGAATCCACGTCGAATGGTATAGTATACATATCTTTTCTATACCATTTCAGGCCGTGGATAAGGTATGGAATTCGAATACGATCCCGCTAAGAGCGCTGAGAACAAGCGAAAGCACGGTATCGATTTCGAAGAGGCGCAGGCGCTTTGGGACGATCCTGCACTGGTGGAGATTCCGGCCCGTACCAGCGATGAACCGAGATGGTTGCTTATTGGCAAGATCAATCTGGGCAGGACCGGTGAGAAGCTCTGGTCTGCATTCGTCACCCGGCGCGGCGAGAATGTGCGTCTTATCTCAGTGAGACGGTCACGCGATAAGGAGGCGGTGCTTTATGAAAGCCAAGACACTTGATCGGATGTTTGACGCCGGTGAGGACATCGTAGAACACCTCGATCTGAGCAAGGCGCGACGAGTCGGTAATGATGCGAAGCGGGTAAATGTCGACTTCCCGGTTTGGATGGTGAAGTCTCTGGACAGGGAAGCGCAGCGGCTAGGCATAACGCGACAGTCGTTGATTAAACTATGGCTTGCGGATCGTCTCGAGCAGGCAGTTTCCAGCCAGAAACGGCACGGCTGAAGCCGTGCCCCGATACGAAATCGTATCGCAATAACGCCTCGCTGCGCTTGGCGGACAGCCGAGCGCGGCTGTCCCCACATGAGCATCGGTGATTTAATCGAAGATCAGGACCGCTGAGGCGATTACGGTGGTCCACAGGCCGCGCTTGTCGCCGACAGCCGATTGCGTGACGTTGGCGGTGCGGACGATTTTGTTGGATAGCCGGTAGATCTGTTTCTTCTCGTCCCAGGAGCGGTCGGGATCGAACTCGACGTTCAAAGTTGTCGCCAGCATTTCGGCGGCTAACTCCTCGGCGTATTCTCCGGCGGCGTCTTCGGTTTCGCCGAAGGAGTGGTGCTCACTCAGATATCCGTAGGTGTTCCGGTCGGAAGGAATGGCTACGCCGATGGAGGAGGCGAGCAGACGGTGGGCTTCGTGGGTGGAGTTCTCAGCCACAACGGCAAAAACGACTTCGCCGGGGTTGAGATACTTGACGCCTTCTTTGCGGGTAAGCATCTTGCAGTTGGGCGGAAAGATGGAGGAGACGCGAACCAGGTTCTGCGCGGCGATGCCCGCGTCGCGCAGAGCCAACTCAAAGGATGTTAAACGCTCACGGTGTTTCCCAACTCCCTTGGTAAAAAACATCTTCTTGGGAACCATGTCTTTGCCCAACGCTTTGCCTCCGCATGAAAAGGTTTGAGATGGAGAATGCAATTTAACACAATGGTTTGTAAAGGAAATATGAATTTCCACCTTGAGGCGAAAAAAGGCGGGAAGCCGCTGGCGCGGTTCCCGCCGCTAATGCCCGGTCCGTTTCTTGGGGAGGGCTCCGGGCAAAATCGCGACTACTCTAACACAACGCCCGGCAAGTTGCGCAAGGGCATTCTTGAAATTTCGTTTTTCCGAACATTCCGCGCGGTTTCGCGGGCGCTGCAAGGTCATTTAGCGATGACCGAAGTGACCGAGATCGTGTCACCGTCCAAGGAGCCAGTAACCGTGGCCTGTTTGCCGGCCTGCTTATCGAGAGTGGACAGAGCCGTCTTGTCGCCAGTATCAAGAGTATAAATTTTGTCGCCGACGATCAGTGCATACTTCGAGCCATGAGCCACGCAGGCGCGGGTACATTCCGCGGCTGGCTCATCTTCCATGTGCTTTCGGCCGCACATAGAGTCCCCGACCTCGCCGGTCAAGGTAATCTGCTTGGCGGCAGCCAAGGCGTCAACATTGAAAAATCCCACGGTTGAAAAGATAAACATTGCTATCACTGCGAAAAACCACGAACTACGATTCATTCCGTGTTCTCCTTAGAAGCCGGGGTCGGCGTGTTTTATAGCGCCGGCGCATCGCCAGCTGTCGCGAGAACATCTTCGCTGTCGCAATTGCGGGACAGCCGCCGAGACGGCGACGCTACAAAACCAGTCTATCGCTGATTGACGATCACGAACTGGGAAAGTCATGAACCTCAATGCGTGGCCTTGGCCATATATTGCAGGTCCACGTCGACAGTTTTGTCGCGGGTGATGGCGGTCACGTGGGAAGAAACATCCCAATCCATATTGGCGGGGAGTAACTTTCTGGCCTCCGGCAGGAATTGTTGGAGGTAGGTGGCGTCGAACACATCGCCGGGGCGAAGCTTCCAGATGGCGCGCAGCCTGGCCTCCAAATTATTGTCGATGCCGCGAAAGGCTAACTCTCCCATGTGGTATACAGCACCTTCGTTGACTACCAGCTGAAAATCTGCGGTTCCGGCGGCGTCGTCGAATTCGGCGTTCGCCTTGACCACGGCAAGGATGCGTCCATGTGAACTGTAGAGCGTCTGCACGGCGCGAAGATCGTCTTCCAGTTGAACTGTGTTCGCCGGTTGCCCGACTTTGACATGCAGGAGCGGCTGCAGCACGTCAGTTGGAATCTCTTTGTTGCCCGACCACGCCCAGCGGGCAACTCTATATGCGATGCCGGGAGTAACGGGAAAGGTAACATCCACCAGAGTTTCCTCACGCTTGCTGTCATTCGCCTCCGAAGCAGACGGCTTGACGACTTTGACTTGAGGTGTAGCGCACGCCGCCTTGAGAAAGCCGCGCTCGTGGTAAACCGGGAGCAGGGATTGCTCTACGAAGGTACTCAAAAGCACATGCGAATATTCGCGGGTGGAAAGCTTTTCGGCGGCCGCCTGGAGCAAGGGCAACTCGCTGGCTCCGGCGCCACTGAACTCGACCTGGTGGATTCGGATGGTGACGTTCGAGACGCTATAGTCAAACGACGCTAACCGATCATTCTTGCCGGTAGTCCGCAGGTAATCAACATGGCCGGGAATGTCGTTTTCTACCAGCAGGGCTTGGAGGACATCGGAGACGCGGTCGGGCAATCGGCCGGTAGTGGGCAACTCTCCATCGAAAAGAGGAACACGTTCGTGCACTTTCTGCAGCAGATCCTGATCGGCAAACCAGACAAAATCAATAAAGTGGGCGGGGACAAACTTATCGGCGTCGGTGACCTGAAACGTCAGCTTAGCGCCGACCGAGGAATAGGTGTAAGTAAAGGCTACGTTGGCGAATGCCCCGCTTTCGCCCAAGATACGCGCGGCCTTATGGAAATCATCATCGCCGGCAGTGGTTCCAACTGGCAGTCCGCTGGCGGCGGCAATTTCCTCCTGGGTAAAGCGATTGCTGCCGGTGGCCTTCACCTCGATGAGCTTGTAGGTGGCGGCCGACGCTAGCCGGGTTTGCGCAGTGGCGACGGACCATGGCAGACAGAGACATGCGGTAGCCAAGCTGAGAGCCAAAAGAAAGCGTGTGCGAGGTATCCGGAGCGTCGTCGTCATCTGCCGAGCTGACATCGATTGTCTGCGCCTATGTTACGGCAGTTGCGTGCGCGGAGCTACTGGCAGATAAGGGGAGAGGCTAAAAGCAACGGGATGCGCTGCTCCTCACCTGGGTAAGGAGCAGCTGCGGATTACGGCTTCAACTGCTTCTCAATGGCTGAGATCACTTCTTTCGAATCCGGTGTAACCGCCGGCTCGAAACGCTGAACCACTTTTCCGTTGCGGTCGATGAGGAACTTGGTGAAGTTCCACTTGATATCGCCGGTGATGCCCGGTCCCGTGTCTTTAGTCAGGTAAGCGTAGAGCGGAGCCTGGTCGGCACCTTTCACTGAAATCTTCGAGTACATCGGGAAAGTCACGCTGTACTTGCGGGTGCAGAATGTCTTGATCTCTTCGTTGGTGCCCGGTTCCTGGGCTCCAAAATTGTTGGCAGGGAAGCCGAGGATGACGAATCCCTGTTCTTTGTATTTTTCATAAGTCGCTTCCAGTGCGCTGTATTGAGGAGTGTAGCCGCACTGGCTGGCCACGTTGACCACGAGAACCACTTTGCCTTTGTAGTCGGCCAGCGGCGCAGGCTTGCCATCGATGGAGTTGAGCGTGAAGCTATAGATTCCCGAGGCAGCGAATAAAGATCCAGCCATAATCAGCAAGGCTCCCAACAAAAGATAACCACGAACTTTCATCAGCGATTGCAAGTAAGACAGTCTCATTTGACGCTCCTAGCTTCTATCAGCATTCCCACGAGTGGCAGAGCTTTATTAAGCGGCAGGCGTACCTACCGAAAGCACTGGAATTGAAGAATAGCGGGCCTGAGAAGAGCGCGCAACCGGACAAATGTAAAATCTGTGTCTCTTGGAAGCTAGGAGAAAGAAGTACGAAACGTCCAGCCGAATTGCGCTAGGATTAAGCGGTGGTGCTGAGGCTCTGCCGGGTCGTCTGCTTCACGATTCTGCCGATAAGCCGCATGTTCCTGGGTGAGTGGGATGGCCGGACCGCGTCCTGGTCGGTGGCGTCCATCAAACCTTCCTCGATGGCATCAACCGCCAGATGGGAGTGCTCCAAGACGGCAAGAAGATACTTTTGGGCAATCGGGCGATCAGCCGGGTGAATCAGATCCCACCACCGGCGAATCGACTCCTGGACGTCAGCCTCGGACTTTTCGCCCACGACCAACGCATCGATCAACCGGTAGACTTTGCTCTTGATCGCCTGATACGACACCGATACTTCTTGGGGCATGCGGGCTCCGAACTTCGTGCGAATGTAGGCTGTGCAATCCGCCCGCCAAACCCTAGGTGCTTATGTTGCAAGTCTTTGCAGAGTTTTCCGCTGCCCGAGCAATTCTATGGATGGGATAAATCAGAATTGCGGATATGAATTCTGGAAGATGAGTTATGCACTGACCAACCGCATCGGCAGACGGGTTGGGACCCTCGTTAACAGGAATTCGCGAAACCACCAAAGCAACAGGTTACAATGTTGCGCTTCCCTCGACCTGTGGGCGGATGATCGCCATTGCGCGTCGTGGAAGACGGGCTATGCGCCCATCGAATCAACTGTTTGATTTTTTGAATATGCTTTTTTGAATGCGGCACAACTTCTGGAGGCTGGATGAAAACATTGGTGTGGATTCTTGTATTTCCGGTATTGCTATCGGCTTTGGCGGCGGCACAGACCGCTCCGCCGGCGAGTGATCGGGCGGACAACGACGGCGGGGATCGAATGTTTTTTCCGCGCGATATGTTTTGGGGCTGGGGACAGTTGGACTTGGCACCCCCTCATAACGAAATCGACCCCAACCTCTGCGCCGGCAATGCCGGGCAGTACGGCGGCGTGAACGCACCCTGCAGTATGTTTGCGCGCTACATGCTATCGGGAATGCTGGAAGTGCGTCCCTTCGGCCGGGGACAATTACGGCGGTTCATGGTGTTTGGCGCGCCCACGTTCCTGTTCGGGAAGACCGTCCCGCAAACGCTCTATACCTGGTCTCCAGATGCAATTGGCGTCGAGCACTCGTGGGGAGGCGCGGTCTATATCACCAAGGGATTCGAGTTTCGCGTGACGCAGCACTTCCTGTTCGATCGCCTGGGAGCACGCGATACTAACCTAGGAACGGCCGATCTGGGCAATAACGGGCCTTGGGGCCGCTATATGACGGTGGGCGTGCGTAAGTATTTCGGAACGCGAAGGTGGTGACGGCTCTACGCCGGCACGGGCGGAAGCGACGGCCGACGGGCCCGTTGAGCCAGCCAGACCACAAAGGCGACGAGCAGACCGAGGAGCACGAACGGAGCCAGGAAGATGGGCACGATCCAGCCGCGTCCGCCCAGGGCAGTTACATCGCCGGAGACGCTGGCCTCCGGGTCACGGCGAAGTTCGCCGCCAATGACCGTAACGTCTCCAGCAACCTTCACCTCTTTATCGAGGCGAGCGTTGCCAGCGATGGCGGTAACGTCACCGGCAACCTGTCCTTTATCTTCGATGATGATGCTGCCACCGATAGTCGTAGCATCCCCGGCAACCTGGCCTCGAATGCGTATGTTGCAGGCCATGCAGGTGACATCGCTCACTTGATCATTCGGACCAATGCTGATGTTGTTGCCCCACGACGTGCGGTCGGATTGGTTCCTGGCGAACGCCATGGTTGACAAGGTAAGGAAGATCAGCACGCATGTGCCTAGCAGTGGGTAGCGGCAGCCATGATGTGCCATGAAGATTCCTCCTTCAATCGCTTCTAACACCGGATTATGCCACAGACGGCGATTTCTCTATAATGAAAGGTTTTCCAATACTACGTGCACTCGATAGGGAGGCTGGGATGGCGGGCTCTTATAACGGCGTGGCGGTACCGTCCAATGGGAAGAAGATCGGATATGCGAACGGCAAGTACGACGTGCCGGATAATCCGATCGTTCCATTCATTGAAGGCGACGGTACCGGGCGCGATATCTGGAAGGCGTCGCTGCGCGTTTTCGATGCGGCGGTTGAGAAAGCATATAAGGGCAAGCGCCGGGTCGCGTGGTATGAAGTGTTTGCCGGAGAAAAAGCCAAAGCGAAGTTCGACACCTGGCTACCCGACGAGACCGTTGACGCGATACGCGAATTTCGCGTGGCGATTAAAGGTCCTCTGACCACGCCGGTGGGCGGCGGCATTCGATCGCTCAATGTGGCGCTGCGTCAGATTCTGGATCTCTATGGGTGCGTGCGTCCGGTGAAGTATTACAAGGGTGTGCCCTCGCCGGTGAAGCATCCCGAGCGCATGGATATTGTCATCTTCCGCGAGAACACCGAAGACGTGTACATCGGCATCGAGTGGGAAGAGGGAACTGCGGAGTGCGCCAAGCTGATCGAATTCATCAACAAGGACATGCTGAAGGCCGGAAAGAAGCAGATTCGGCTCGATTCCGGCGTGGGTATTAAACCGATTTCGATCACCGGAACCAAGCGCCTGGTGCGCATGGCGATTCTGCACGCGCTGGAGACGGGCCGCAAGAGCGTAACGCTGGTGCACAAAGGCAACATCCAGAAATTTACGGAGGGTGCATTCCGCAAGTGGGGATACGAGCTTGCCACCGAGGAATTTCGCGACAAGGTAATCACGGAGCGCGAGAGCTGGATCGTCGACAATAAAGATAAGAATCCGAATCTCACGGTGGCGCAGAATGCCGAGTTGGTGGAGCCGGGGATGGAGTTCGCTCCGCCGGCCTTTCGACAGGCGGTGGAGCAGGAAGTGAAAGAGGTACTCGACCGCATCTACTCGACTCACGGCAACGGACAGTGGAAGAAAAAAATAATGATTAACGACCGCATTGCCGATTCTATCTTCCAGCAGATCGTCATCAGGCCGGAGGAATATTCCGTGCTGGCCACGCCCAATCTCAACGGCGACTACATCTCTGACGCCGCTGCAGCGCAGGTGGGCGGACTCGGCATCGCTCCCGGCGCTAATATCGGCGATGGGTATGCAATCTTCGAAGCCACGCATGGCACCGCTCCAAAGTACGCGGATAAAGATGTGATAAATCCGGGTTCGGTGATGTTGTCCGGCGTCATGTTGTTTCGCCACCTGGGATGGAACGAAGCCGCCGATCTGATCGAGAGCGGAATGGAGAAGACGATTCTCCAGAAAAAAGTGACTTACGATTTCGAGCGCCTGATGGACGGCGCGACCAAAGTAAAAACCAGCCAGTTCGCGGATAGCATCATCGAGAATATGGGGGCGGCGGTACTAAGCGAGGTCTAGCGAACCCATGGCGGTCTATTTCGAAATTCAAGCAGACGATCCCGGCAGAGCGATCAAATTCTATTCCGAAGTTTTAGGATGGAAATTTTACGAAGTGAAAAGTCTTCCGGTCGCTTACTGGACCAATGAAACCGGAACAGCGCCCCGTGGCGGACTCTTGCAGCGTCCTGCGAAGGCTCCTCCTGCGGGAAGCGGAACGAACGCATTTGTATGTTCCTTCGAAGTCGCGGCATGGGATGCAACCGCGGAGAAGATCTTGAAATTGGGTGGAATCGTCGCGCTCGCGAAATTCGAAGTGCCCGGCAAATGCTGGCAGGGCTACTTTATTGATACGGAAGGAAACACCTTCGGCATTTTTCAACCGCTTTGATCTTCCCAGAAAAGGTCTCATCATCGAAAGGATTTATTCATGCGAGGAATTTTATGAGAAAGAAAGTAACGATCGTAGGTTCCGGCAATGTAGGCGCGACCGCAGCTCACTGGATCGCCTCGAAAGAATTGGCCGATGTTGTCCTCATCGACATCATCGAAGGCGTGCCGCAGGGCAAGGGATTGGATCTGCT